>CAZCBO010000023.1:0-19267 GCA_964496825.1 uncultured Acidimicrobiaceae bacterium | reverse complement strand
CACCCCACGAGGGAACGGTGGTGGCCGCGTCGGGGCCGGTGACGGTGGCGCTCGATACCGAGGTCACCGGTGAACTCCGCGTCGAAGGCGTCGCCAGGGAGATCGTCAACCGGCTTCAGGCGATGCGCCGCGACCTCGGACTCGACGTGACCGACCGGGTGGCCGTCGTATGGTCGGCCGGTGCCGGCACGATCCGTGACGCCCTCGACCGCCACGGCGCGATGATCGCCGGCGAGGTGCTGGCGGTCTCACTCGAGGAGGGTGCGGTCGACGGTGAGCCTGCAGAGATCGAGGGAGCCGAGGTCTATCTGGAAGTCCGGCCGGTCAGCAGATGACCCAGGACAGCACCTGGAGGCCGATGATCAGCACCAGCGGCGAGAGGTCGAGGGCGGCACCGCCGATCCGCACCGGCGGCAGCAGGTTGCGGAGCGGTCGCAACACCGGCTCGATGAAGCGCGACAGCCAGTCGTAGAACCGACGCACCGGGTGGTCGAAGGACAGCCTGCCGAACGCCACCACGTAGCTCAGCACGATCCAGACGATGATGGCCCAGAACAGGACATCGATGATGATGCACAGAACGTCGAGGAAGACGTCCATCGATCAGCCGGCGTCGTAGAGCCCGGCTGCAGCGAGACGGTCGAGCTCGTCGACGCCGACCGTCACTCCGGGTGGCGATACCAGGATCACGCCCTGGGCGATCTTCGACATCTTGCCGTTGAGGGCATACGTGAGGCCCGAGGTGAAGTCGACCAGCCGCCGCACCATTTCGGGCTCGGTGCTGCGCAGATCGAGCACCACGGCACGGCCCCCACCGATGCCGTCGGCGAGAAGCTGGGCATCGGAGAAGTTCCTGGCCGTGATCACTTCGGTTTCCGGCCGCGTCCCCGAGATCGAGATCGGGTCGAGCGAGGACGAACGATCGGTCTGGACGTAGACGCCTGCCTCGCGGTGCTCCCAGTTCGAGCTGCGGCGGCGCACGGCGTCGGGCGGATCAACCCGCTTGCCTGCGATCGTGCCCGGGGGCCGGGCGGTCACGGTGCGTGGGGGCTCGGTCGTCACCACGCTCGAGGTGGCGCGTTCCTCGCCGCCCATCCCCGGGTACCCGCCCTCGTCGTCGACGAGACCGAGGTAGAAGAGGGTCTTCTGCCAGAACGTCGCCATGTCTCAAACCTCCGAAGGGCGTGCGTCGTTTTCGCGAACGCCCGGCTCAAAGATAGTCCGTCCCAGGCGAACCATCGTTGCACCACACTCGACCGCTACCTCGAAGTCGTCGGTCATGCCCATCGACAGCTCGGTGGCCGCTGGATGGATCGCCTGTAGCTCGGCACCGAGCGCGGCGAGCTCCGTGAACCAGGGACGGGAGTCCTCCGGTACGGCAGGGGCAGGAGGCAGCAGCATCAGCCCCCGTACCGCGACCCCTGCATCGCCGAGCCGCGTGGCGGCGTCGAGCACCTCGTTGCGGGCGTAGCCGTGCTTCTGCGGTTCCTCCGCCAGGTTGACCTGGAGCAGCACCGGTGCGGGACCAGGAAGCGCCGCCCATGTCGCCTCCAGGGCCTCCCGGTCCATCGAGTGGAGGAGGGCGACGTGTGAGGCGATGAGCTTGGCCTTCCGGCGCTGCACCGACCCGACGAAGTGCCACACGATGTCGCCGGGCAGGGGCCCGTCGATCCGGTCGATGAGGGCGTCGGCCCGGTTCTCGGCGAAGAGCCGATGGCCCGCCCCGTACAGCGCGGCGACCTCGTCGTCGGATCTCCCCTTCGAGACGACGACCAGAACCACGTCGGAAGGATCGCGACCGGCGCGAGTCGCGGCGTCGGCGATGCGACGTTGGGCGATGGCTAGCTCGGCGGCACCCATGTGATCGAGACCTGGCGCTCCTTGGTTCGGTCACGACGATACGACAGGAACCGATCGTCGGTGAAGGTACAGACGTCGGCGCGCCAGACCTCGATGCCACCGAGTTGCGCCTGCGCGGCCGACCACAGGTCGACACTCCCCGTGCCCCATGTCGTGGTCGCGGTGAAGGGTGCCAGGGCCGCGGCAACATCGGATCCAACCTCGTAGCAGCACGGGCCGATCCCGGGACCGATCGCCGCCCGACGGGGTGTGTCGTCGGCTGCGACGAGTGCGGCGACGCCCGCCGACACCGCACCGGCGGCGAGGCCCCTCCATCCGGCGTGGACGATGGCGCTGCTGCGCTCGCCCTCGATGACGACGGGAACGCAGTCGGCGGTCGCCACCAACAGCGCCAGGCCGGGCGTGTCGGAGAGCAGGGCATCCCCGTCCCCCGCCGGACCGACAGCATCGACGACGAGCACCGTCGAACCGTGTACCTGATTCGCCCAGGCCCACCGATCGGGGATCGCGAGCCGGTCGACGAAACGACGCCTGGCCGTGGGATCGTGACGCGGATCGCCGTCGGCGGCAGTACCGAAGACCGCCCCCCTGAACCCGGCAGGCTCGATCATCCCTGGACGAAGTTAGGGATCTCCAGGTCGTCGGTGCCTTCGCCCGGTTCGCGATCACCGAGCTCGTCGAGCCGTTCCTCGGGCGTGCCGAACGTGAAGGGCGACGGTCGCCCGCCGCGGTCGAATCCTGCGGCGATCACCGTCACCCGCATCGCCTCACCGAGGGTGTCGTCCACGACGGCCCCGAAGATGATGTTGGCGTCCCCGTCGGCGTGATCGGCGACGATCGAAGCTGCCGTGCTCACCTCGTGCAACGTCATTTCGCGGGGCCCGGCGATGGCGAGCAGTGCCCCGCGCGCACCGTCCATCGACGACTCGAGTAGCGAGCTGGAAATCGCATGCTCCGCCGCTTGCTGGGCGCGGTTCTCGCCGGTCGACTGCCCGATCCCCATCACCGCCGACCCGGCACCGGCCATCACCGTCTTCACGTCGGCGAAGTCGACGTTGATCAGACCCGGTGTCGTGATCAGGTCGGTGATCCCGCGCACGCCGTTGGTCAGCACCTCGTCCGCGAGCTTGAAGGCGTCGTTCACCGGGGTGTCCTCGTCTGCGATCTCGAGGAGCCGCTCGTTGGGCACGATGATCAGGGTGTCGACCGCGTGCTTCAGCTCCTGGATCCCCTGTTCGGCAGCGACCGATCGGCGCCGCCCCTCGAACCCGAAGGGTCGGGTCACCACCCCGACGGTGAGGGCACCGGCGTCCTTGGCGATCTCGGCGACGATGGGGGCAGCTCCGGTTCCGGTGCCGCCGCCTTCCCCGGCCGTGATGAAGACCATGTCGGCTCCGGCGAGGGCATCCTCGATCTCCCCGCGGTGGTCCTCGGCGGCCTGCCGGCCGATCTCGGGGTCGGCCCCTGCACCCAACCCTCTGGTGACGTCGCGCCCGATGTCGAGCTTGACGTCGGCATCCGACATGAGCAGGGCCTGGGCGTCGGTGTTGATCGCGATGAACTCGACGCCGCCGACGCCGGCTTCGATCATGCGGTTGAGGGCGTTGACGCCCCCACCACCGACACCGACGACCTTGATCATTGCCAGGTATGAATGGGGGGTATAGCGCATCTCGTTCATGGGATTCGCCTCCGCTGATGGGGCGCGTAGGGCAAGGTTAGCCGGTGGGTTGAGCCACGGGTATTCACTATCCCTCATCCTCAACCTCAGGTTGAGGGTTGGCCACGGCCGGCCGACGCGGTGCGGTCACGTCGACCACGCTTCCGGCCTCGATGCCGTATTCGATCAGCGCCACCGCCGCCGACGACTTGCGCCCCATGTCGATGGCGCGCCCGAGTCGAATCTGGTACTCCCCCACCGTTGCCGAGAGATGGTCGGCGCGATCGACGTAGACGGTCGTCCCGGAACGGAACTCTGCGGGGAGCCCGGCGACGAACTCCAGCGCCCCGAGCACGCCACTCTGGGCGACAACGTCGCCGGGACGGACCGGTTGGGGCTCGGGAACGACGATCACCGCCTGTCCGTGACCCTCACCCAGCATCTCGACGACCACACCGGACAGGGTCACGTGGGCGAACCCATCGGCCGCCTGCACGGCGGCCACCGGAGCGTGCTCGGTTACCTCGACCTCGACCGTTCCCGGCCACGTCACGACCACCGTGGCGTCCTCGATCCATGGATCGGCACTGAGCGCGTTCTCGATGGCGGCGGCATCCACCGACATCGTCGGGATGCCGGCGGCGATCCCCAGCCGGTCGAGCGTCGCCCCGGGATCGGACCGGGAACCCCCTGAGACCGTGATGCGGTCGACGTCGAGGACGGGTGAGTGCACCACCCAGAACCCGGCGGCAACGAACACCGCGATCGCCACGACGCCGATGAGGAGCCGCAGGCGTCTTGCGGCGCGCTGCTCGGTGACGCCGTGGCGGCGTTCGGCGATCCTGCGGTCCATCGTCTTCATGGTGCGAAGTCCTCATCTCCTGTGGCGTCGAACTCGCCGACGAAACGCAGCTCGGGCTCGAGCCACACGCCGAGCTCGTCCCCGACCCGGCGCCGCACCGCCCAGACGAGGGCCCACACGTCCTGGGCTGATGCACCGGGCTCGGAGACGAAGAAGTTGGCGTGCATGTCGGACACGGCGACTCCGCCGCGACGGTAGCCCTTGAGTCCGAGTGAGTCGATGATCCTGCCGGCCGAGTCATCCGACGGGTTCTTGAACACCGATCCCGCGTTCAGGGTTCCGCCCGGCTGGTGCGACTTCCGCCACCGGGTGATCTCGCGGAGCTCGGCTTCACCCTCTGCGGGCGGACGCTCGACCGTGCGAAAGCGCGCCGCCAGCACCACGTCATCGTCTCCCAGGTTTGACGACCGATAGCCGAGCTCCAGCTCCGAAGGGGACCGCCACGTGATCGCCATCGACCGCCGGTCGAGAACCATCGCCTCACGGAGCCGTGTGGCGGTGTCGGAGCCGTGGCCGCCGGCGTTCATGCGTATCGCGCCCCCGACCGAGCCCGGAATGCCGACATAGAACTCGAGGCCGCCACGCCCCGCGGCGACCGCAAAGCGGGCCAGCCTGGGCAGCGGCATCCCGGCACCGGCTCGAACGTCCTCCCCCTCGACCGCAGCGTCGAGGAAGTCGCCGCCGAGGCGCACGACCAATCCGGAGAAGCCGCGATCGGAGACGACGAGATTGCTGCCGCGGCCGAGGACGAGCAGCTCGAGGTCGGCGGCCGATTCCAGGACCTCGCGCAGCTGCGCCTCGTCTTCGACCTCGGCATACCAGGCGGCGCGACCGCCGAGCTTGTAGGTGGTGAGCGGTGCGAGGTCGACGTCGGCCCGGATCGCCTGGTGCCTGGTTCTGGTCACGCCCCGCCTCCATCGTCCTCGACCAGTGACGTCCAGATCGATGCCACATCTCCTGCGCCCATCAGCACCACGGTGTCACCGCTGTTCAGCTGTGGGACCAGCACCGGCGGCACATCGGCGAGGCGCTCGATGTACTCGACCTCGCCCCCGGACGCGGCGACCGCCTCGGCGACGATCCTCCCCGACACGCCGGGCTGCGGCGGCTCGCCCGCGGAGAACACATCGGTGACGATGATTCGATCCGCCCCGGCGAGGGGCGTGCCGAACGCCGGAGCCAGGTCGGCGGTGCGGGTATAGCGGTGAGGCTGGAACACCACCCAGAGCATCCCAGGGGTTGCCTGGCGGGCGGCGGCGACGGTCGCCTCGACCTCGGTGGGATGGTGGGCGTAGTCCTCGACGATCGTCACGCCGTCGCGGCGCGCCTTCACCTCGAACCGCCTTCTCACTCCCCCGAAAGAGGCGATCCCATCGGCGAGACACACGGGATCCATCCCGAGCTCGGCGAAGAGGGCCACGACGCCTGCGGCATTGCGCGCCATGTGCGGCCCGGGCTGGGGAACGTTGAGGTCGAGTGAGGATCCTGGTCCGACCAGATGGAACGAGACGCCGTCGATCGTCGTCACCAAGTCTGTGATCCGCCAGGTCGCTGCAGGGTCGGATCCGTACCCGATGACCGCCGTGCGCTCGGCGAGACGTCTGACTCCATCGTCGTCGATGCACCCCACCACCGGCCCATCGGTTGCGTCGGCGACCTGGGCAAACGCCTCCTCGAGCGCGGCAACGGTCCCGTAATGGTCGAGATGATCGGCCTCGATGTTGGTGACGAGCAGCCCGTTGAGATGCAGGTGGCGGAACGTACCGAAGGCCTCATCGGCCTCGAGGATGAGCAGGTCCCGGTCACCGAGATGAGCGCCGGTGTTGAGCAGGGTGATCTCGCCGCCCACGATGAAGGACGGATCGAGGTCGCAGGCGCGAACGGCCGACACCGCCATCGCGGTGCTCGAGGTCTTGCCGTGGGTGCCGGTGACGCCGACCGTTGGAAAGGCAGCCGTGATGGCGTTGAGCATGGCGGGTCGCCGCCACACGTCGAGCCCGGCATCGCGTGCCGCCGACAGCTCGGGATCGGAGTCGGGGACCGCAGTCGAGGCAACCACCAGGTCCGTACCAGCCATGGCAGCCGGTCGATGCCCGACCCATGTCTTCACCCCGGTGTCGGAGAGGGCCTCGAGCGTGGCGCTCGGCTTGAGGTCGGAGCCGGTGACGCGGTGTCCCAGCTGGGCCAGCAGCTTGGCGATACCCGACATTCCCGCTCCCCCGGCACCAACGACGTGAATGTATCGAGCGGTGGCCAGATCGAGCAGCGCCGGCTCAGCCATCGGCCGCCTCCAGAACGGCGTCCGTGACGCGGTTGGTGGCATCGGGCCGCCCGACGGCCGCGGCACCGGCCGCCATCGCTCGGCGTCGCTGATCGTCCATGAGGATTGCCCCGATGACCCGGGATAGCGTCGCCAGTTCCTCCTGGGCGACCACCACACAGCCACCGGCCGCCGCCATCTCGGCGGCGTTCTCCGCCTGATAGCCCTTCCCCGCTGGAAGCGGCACCACCACCGCCGGCGTGCCCGTGGCGGTGAGCTCGCTGATCGTCATCGCCCCGGCTCGCGAGAGCACCAGATCGGAGGCGGCGTAGAAGCGATCCATCTCCGGCTCATACGGAAGCGTGACCCAGGACCGGTGCGACGCAGCGGTGGCGGCGACCTCCTCGTGATGCGCGGGACCGCACAGATGCAGGATCGAATGCCCGGCCTCGAGCACGGTATCGGCCGAGGACACCACCGCCTCGTTGATCGCGGCCGCACCCTGGCTGCCGCCGAACACCCCGAGCACCAGCCGTTGCGGATCGAGCCCATATCCCTCGAGCGCCTTGTCACGGAGCGCGGCTCGATCGAAGGCGGCGATGCTGTCGGAAAGCGGGTTTCCGGTCAACTCGGCGCCTGCCAGCCGGCCGATCGTGGCCGGGAAGGCGACAAGCGTCCGTGATGCCCGCCGGGCAGCGAGCCGGTTGGCGAGGCCGGGGACGGCGTTCTGCTCGTGGATCACCGTCGGGAACCCCGCCGAGCGAGCGCCGAGGCCTGCGGGGAGGGTGACATAGCCACCGAAGGCCGCCATCACCCCGGGAGCCCGTTCCCGCAGCACGTCCGAGACCCGGGCGGCAGCGCGGCGCACCATCCAGGGGATCCCGAGGTTCTCGAGGGAGAGGGAACGGCGCAGGCCGCGGATGTCGAGCTTGACGAGCTCGAAGCCGGCCGCGGGGACCACCGTCTTCTCGAGCCGCTCGCCTCCGAAGAACACGATGTTCGAGGGTTCGACACCCCGGCGCACCAGCTCGCGGGCGACGGCGATGGCAGGAACGAGATGGCCCCCGGTACCGGCCGCAGCGAAGGCGAAGGTCATGGTCGCGAGCCGGGGGTCGGGGCGGATCTGGCGATGTTGACCAGGATCCCGACCGCGGCCAGGTTCACCAGCATGGCGTTGCCGCCCGAAGAAACGAACGGCAGCGGCACGCCGGTGATCGGCAACGCACCCACGACACCGCCGATGTTGACCAGCGCCTGGAGCGACAGCCAGGCGACGATCCCCACCGCAAGCATCCGGGAGAACGAGTCGGGGGCCTTGAGGGCGACGCGGATGCCGAGGTACCCGAAGAGGGCAAAGAGCACGATCACCAGCATTCCCCCAACGAATCCGGTTTCCTCGCCGATGATGGCGAAGATGAAGTCGGTGTGGGCGTTTGGCAGGAAGGACCACCGGGCCCGGCTCGCCCCCAAACCCACCCCGAACCAGCCACCGGTGCCGAGCGCTACGAGACTCTGCACCGCCTGGTGTCCCGTGTTGAGCGGGTCGGCAAACGGGTCGAGGAACCCGATGATCCGATCACGGCGGTAGTCCATGGTGAGGGCGCCGATGACGGCGAGCGTACTCCCGAGGGTGGCGATCCCGGCGAGGTACCCCACCGGGGCCGCCGAGGCGATCATCACCGCGAACGCGGCGCCGGCGATCAGGAGGGCGGTCCCGAAGTCCGGCTGCAGCAACAGCAGCACCGCGACCGTGCCGACCGTCGCCAGTACCGGGATCGTGAAGTGTGCCACCTGCCGGAGCAGTGGCCCCTTCTTCGCCAGGATGGCGGCGAGCAACACGACCGTCGCCAGCTTGGCGAACTCGGACGGTTGGAACGTGATCGGGCCGAGCTCGATCCACCGCCTGGCGCCGCCCCTGACGTCACCGAACAACAAGGCGGCGACGAGCCCGGCGACACCGAACAGGTAGAGGGGGACGGCCATCCGCTCATAGAACCGATACGGGATCCTGGTCGTAGCGACGAAGGCGGCCATGCCCAGGCCTACCCACATCACTTGACGCTTGATGTAGAAGAGGTGATCGCCGGTCTCCCTGATCGAGACCACCGAGGAGGCACTGAGCATGGCGCCGAGCCCGATGATCAGCAGCATCACCACCGGAACGACGAGCAGGACGGAGCGGCGCTCGCGCACCACGGAGGCGACGGCCCTTCGCCGCCGGCTCGATGGGGTGGCCGCTTCATCCGGTGCCGGTGCGAACATCGGCCCAGCTTTGCCGAACTGTCGCGTCGAACTGGTCATTTCGCCACCTCCGCCTCGCGACGGGCAAGCTCGGCGAACCGGTCGCCGCGCTCGGCATAGGAGGTGAACTGGTCGAAACTCGCACAGCCGGGGGCCAGCAATACGACATCACCGGACCCGGCGACGCCCGCCGCCGCAGCGACCGCATCGTCGAATGCATCGACCACCGTGCTCGAGACGTCTGTCGTTCCGGCGAGCTCTGTCCCCGCTTCCCCGTAGGCGATGAGATGCCTGACCGTCGCCGGCACCATCCCCTTCAGGTCGAGCCCCTTGTTGCGGCCGCCGGCGATGAGCACCACCGACGGATACGCCGCGGCCGCCGCCCGTGCCGCGTGCGGGTTGGTCGCCTTGGAGTCGTCGATCCACGTGACTCCGTCCCAGCTCCCCACCACCTCACGGCGGTGCGGGCCGGGCGCAAAACCGGCAAGCGCCTGACCAATCCCCCGCTCGTCGGCGCCCGATGCCAACGCGAGCACCGCGGCGAAGACCAGATCGATCGCATAGGACGGGTCGTCGGTCGGGAGCGGGAAGCGGAGGCCGCCGACCACCAGCTGCGATCCATCGACGCCGGCGCCACCTTCGGGCACCCGTGTCGCGCTCACCGGGACGAGCCTGGCCGCGGCTCCGGCGGCCAAACGCGTCGCACCGGGATCGTCGACGTCGTAGGCCACCGGGTCGACGTCGTCCATGTTCTCGAAGATCCGCGCCTTTGCCGCCGCGTAGGCCTCGGTGCTGTCGTGCCAGTCGAGGTGGTCGGGGGACACGTTGAGCAGGGCCGCCGCCCTCGGGTGGAACGTATCGATGAAACGGAGCTGGAAGCTCGAAGCCTCGATCACCACCACCTCGAACGGCGCCTCGACGATGCTGCTCACCGGGGTACCGATGTTTCCGGCGGCGAGCGCGGCGACGCCGCTCGCCTCGAGCATGGCCGCGGCGCTGGAGGCGACCGTCGTCTTCCCGTTGGTCCCGGTGACGGCCACGTACGGGACCGTGAGGTGCCGGCAGCCGAACTCGAGCTCGCTCCACACCGTGACACCGGCCTCTGCGGCAGCGAGCAGTGGGGGGGCGTGCTCGGGGACGCCGGGAGAGGTGACGACCAGATCGGTGCCCGCGAGCAGTCCGGGGTCCCACCGGCCGGCCGATATCCGGTATCGCTCGAGCCCTGCGACGGCTGCCTCCGACTGATCGTAGATCACCACGTCGTCGCCGCGCTGTGCAGCGAGTTCGGCAGCCGCCCTGCCGCTCGCCGCCGCCCCGATCACCAGCACCTGCATCACAGCCCTCCCGACCCTGAGTTGGTCACGAAGTCGGCGTAGAAGATGCCGACGCCGAGGGCGGCGAGGATCCCGGCGAAGATCCACAATCGCACGATGACCACGGTCTCGGGCCAGCCCTTCAACTCGAAGTGGTGGTGGATCGGCGCCATCAGGAAGATCCGCTTGCCGAATACCCTGAAGGCGAAGACCTGCCCGATGACGGAGACGGTCTCGGCGACGTAGAGCCCGCCGAGGACGATCAGCAGCAGCTGGGTGTTGGTGAGCAGGGCGAGCGCGGCCAGGGCCCCGCCGAAGGCCTGCGCACCGGTGTCGCCCATGAAGATCTGTGCGGGAGCGGCGTTCCACCACAGGAACGCCAGCGCCGCCCCGACGAGGGCAGAGGCAAAGCGGGCCAGATCGAGGGCGCCGTTGGGATCGACGAGGTAGAAGTCGATGTTGCGAAATTGCCAGAAGGCGATCAGGACGTAGGCACCGAAGACGAGCGCACCGGAGCCGGCGACGAGCCCGTCGAGTCCATCGGTCAGATTCACCGCGTTGGCGGCAGCGGTGAGCATGAAGAGGACGAGGAGCAAGTAGAGCACCGGTCCCAGCTCGACACCGAGCGGCCGTACGACGGAGAGCTCGCTGCTCACGCCGACCGACAGCGCCACCCAGGCGAAGGTCCCGGCCACCACGAGTTGGCCGAGGAACTTCCAGCGCTTCGACAGACCCTGGTTGTGCCCTGCGGCGTTCTTGACGAAGTCGTCGATGAACCCGATCAGCCCCATGCCGATGAAGGCGAAGAGGGCAAGCAGGCCCTCGGCGGCAAAGGGGTGCATGGTGAACTCGAACCCGGCTCCGAGCGAGAAGAACCGGAAATGGGCGGCGACGTACCCCAGCGAGGCGCCGAGGATGATCACGACACCGCCCATCGTGGGAGTCCCCAGCTTGTGCATGTGGCCCGCGACGTCTTCCTGGATGAACTGGCCGATGCTGCGGTCGCGCAGGAACCGGATGGCGAACGGCGTGGAGAAGATGGTGAACACGAAGGCCACGCTGAGCGCGATGAGGAGCTGGATCATGCCCTGTGCTCCTCGATCAGCCTGGCGGCCAGGTGCTCCAGGCCCGAAGCCCGCGAGGCCTTGACGAGCACCACCGAGCCGTCCTCCGCCTCTCCGGCGACGATGCCGGCTGCGGCGTCCTCGTCGGGGACGTTCCTTCCTCCGGCGGCCTCGGCCAACCCGTGATCCTGCCCGACGGTGATGACCTCGAAGCCGAGCTCACGCGCCGCCCGACCCACCCTCACGTGTTCCTCGTCCGAAACGTCGCCGAGCTCTGCCATCTCGCCGAGCACCGCCAGCCGGCGCCCCGGCATAGCGGCCACGGTCTCCAAAGCGGCCAGCACCGAATCGGGATTGGCGTTGTAGGCGTCGTTCACCACCGTGATCCGCCCGGGATGCACCTCCATCCGCCAGGCAGATCCCTCCGCCGAGGAGAAGCGGACGGCGACATCCTCGAGGCGCTGCCCGAGGACGATGGCGGCGGCGGCGGCCGCGGCGGCGTTGATGGCGTTGTGGCCTCCGGAGATCGAGAGCTCGACGGGAACCGAATCCCCGTCGGCATGCAGCCGGAACCGTGGCCTCCCGCGCTCGTCGACGACGACGTTCGACACCCAGAAATCGGCTTCCGGACCGGTCCCGAAGGTGATCGTCGGACCGGGATGCGGTCTGGCCAGCCGGGGCTCGTCCCGCGGGAGGATGGCGACACCACCGGCGGCAAGCGACTCGACCAGTTCGAACTTGCCGTCGGCGAGGGCATCGCGGGTGCCGAACGTCTCCAGGTGCACCACTCCGACGTTGGTGATCACCGCGACCTCGGGGGCGACCGCCGGAGCGAGGCGACGGATGTGCCCGGGTCCGCGCGAGCCGACCTCGAGGACCATCATCGCCACGTCACCGGGTGCGGCGAGCACGGTCAGCGGAACCCCGATCTCGTTGTTGAACGATCGCGGTGAGGCCCAGCTGCCTGGAAGCGCCGCGGCGAGCAGATTCTTGGTCGTCGTCTTCCCGGTCGAGCCGGTGATCGCCGTCACGGTGGGATCGAGTTCTCCGCGGCGATGGACCGCGAGGTCGATGAGCGCATCGACCGTGTCATCCACCTCGACCCTCGGAGAAAGGTCGGGCGCCGAGCCTCGCTGCACGAGCGCGGCTGCTGCACCGGAGGCCATCGCTTCGGACGCGAAGTCGTGGCCGTCGTGGTGCTCGCCCACGATGGCTACGAACAACGCGCCGGGGCGCACCGTCCTGGAGTCGGTCGTCACCGAGCGCACCGGCATCGCCGGGTCCCCGTCGACGACTCCACCGGTTGCATCGGCGACCGTCGCCAGCGTCCAGTTCAGGGGGTCGGTCACGCTTCCACCCCCGCGAGCTCCTCGAGGGCGACGATCCGGTCGTCGAAGGGGTGCACGACGCCTGCGATCTCCTGGCCCTGCTCGTGGCCCTTGCCCAGGATCAGCACGAGATCCCCCGGGCCGGCCCGTCCCAGCGCCAGCCGGATCGCGGCACGCCGATCGGGCTCGATCACGACCGCGACGCCGTCGGGTACGCCCGCTGCCACCTCGTCGATGATCGTGAGCGGGTCCTCCGAGCGCGGGTTGTCCGAGGTGACCACGACGAGGTCGGAGCTGGAGGCGGCGCGCCCCATCGCCGGACGCTTGTCGCGGTCGCGGTCTCCACCCGCACCGACGACGGTGATCAGCGATCCGTCGGTGAGATGCCTCGAGCTGCCCACCACTGCGGCCACCGCGTCCGGGGTATGGGCGTAGTCCACAACGACACCGAAGGGCCCACCGGCGTAGACGGGCTCGAACCGGCCGGGGATCGATCCCACGGCGGACAGTCCGGCGACGATTGCCGTCTCGTCGATCCCCAGCTCGGCGGCGACGGCTGCGGCGACGAGGGCGTTCTGGACGTTGAACGACCCCGGGAGCGGAATCGACGCCGCGAAGGAGCCGGTCGGAGTGTTGACGGTGAAGGTACTCCCCCGCATCGTGACCGCGATGTCGGTGGCGACGACGTCGGCGCCATCGGCGACGGAGACCGTCGTAACCGGGATCGCGGCAGATTCCGCGATGGAGCGCCCGGCCTCGTCGTCGACGGTGATCACCGCCCGTTCCGCCAGGCCCGGTTCGAAGAGTCGCCGCTTGGCGTCGAGGTACGCGGCCATGTCGCCGTGAAAATCCAGGTGATCCTGCATGAGGTTGGTGAACGCCGCGACGCGAAGGCGCGTGCCGTCGATCCGGTGCAGGCTGAGGGCGTGGCTCGAAACCTCGATAGCGGCCACATCGACGCCGGCCTCGACCATCTCAGCGAGGAGCCGCTGCAGATCGGAGGCCTCGGGAGTCGTTCGTGCCACAGGCACGTACCTGCCGGCGACGTGGGCCCCAACCGTTCCGATCACACCGGGCACCATCCCGGCGGCGGCGACGATCGACTCCAGCAGGTGGGTGACCGTGGTCTTCCCGTTGGTACCGGTGATGCCGACCACGATCGTGCGTCGTGAGGGATCGTCATGCACGGCGGCGGCGAGCGGTCCGAGGGCGGCGCGGGTGTCGGCGACGACGAGCTGGCTCATCGGACCGTCGACGCGCTGTTCGACGGCGACGGCCGCTGCCCCTGCCTCGAGCGCGGCGTCGATGAAGCGATGGCCGTCCGTTTCCAGCCCGCGCACGGCGACGAACAGATCTCCCGGCTTCACCGCCCGCGAGTCGTGGGTGACGTCCTCGACACCGACATCGTCACCGACGACGGCCGCACCGGGCACCCGCTCTGTGAGGACGCTGAGACGCATCGTCAATCCTTGTCCGGCGCCACCCCGAGCTGATGCAACGCGGCCTCGGCGATCTCGGCGAAGACCGGTGCCGCCGAGGCGCCGCCGAACTTCAGCTCGGTTCCGTCCTCGAGCATCCCCTTCGGGCTGTCGAGCACGACGACCGTCACGATCTCGGGATGCTCCACCGGGGCGATCCCGACGAACCAGGCGATGGTCTCGTCCTCGCTGTACACCCCCTGCTCCACGTCGAACTTGTCCGACGTCCCGGTCTTGCCGCCGACGGTGAAGCGGTCGATCTCGGCCCGGTGTCCTGTGCCGCCCTCGACCACGCGCTGGAGCATCCTGCGGAGCGTTCGCGCCGTCTCCTCCGAGATCGCCCGCCGTCGTCTGGGCTCGCTGACGATGCGGTTCCCTTCCGGGTCGACGATCTCTGCCACGACGTGGGGCTCCACCCACTCACCGTCGTTGGCGATCGTGGCGTAGAGGCCCGCCATCTGGAGGGGGGTCGCCCCGATCCCGTATCCGATCGCCGCCGACGCGCCACAGGTCGAGTGGCACCAGTCCGTGTAATGGTCGAGGCGGCCCGCCGCCTCCGGCGTGAAGTCGATGGAGGCAGGACGCCCCAGCCCGAAGGCATCGAGGTAGGCGTAATGCCGCTCGTTGCCCAGCCTGCGCTGGATCTCGATGGTGCCGACGTTCGAGGACTCGGCGACGATGTCTGCAACGGTCATGGCTCTCGGGTGCTCGGCGGCGTCGGTGAAGGTCTCGTCGGCGATCGTGATCTCCTGGGGCGTCTCGATCACCGTTTCGGGTCCGACGATGCCCAGTTCGAGCGCTCCGGCGACGGCGACGACCTTCAGGGTAGACCCCGGCTCGTATACGTCGGCGATGGCGCGATTGCGCAGCATCGCCGGATTCAGGGTCGTCCGGTCGTTGGGGTCGAAGGTGGGGAGCGAGACCATCGCCAGGATCTGGCCGGTGGAAGGGACCATGACGACGACCGAGCCGCCGGCCGCATCCGTTTCTGCGATTGCCGAGGAGAGGGCGCGTTCGGCGGTGTACTGGATCTCGCGATCGAGGGTGAGGTACACGTCGGACCCCGGAGTCGCCTGCTCGATGAGGTACTCACCCTGGGGGATGGCCCTGCCGGCGGCGTCCCGTTCGACGATGCGCGAGCCGGGCCGGCCGGCGAGGGCGCCGTCCATGATGGCCTCGATCCCCTCGGTGCCGCCGCCGTTGTCGAGACGAGTGATGCCAACGACCGCAGCCGCCAGCGATCCCGAGGGATAGACGCGGACCGCCTCCTCGGCCAGCGTGAAACCGCTCAGTCCTTGCTCATCGATGAGACCGGCGAGCGCCGTGGCCTCGCCGTGCTCGAGGCCTCGGCGAACCAGGGCATACCGTCTGTCTCCACTCAGCTTGACCGTGAGGTCGACCAGGTTCTCGTCGAGCACCGGGGCCAGGACCGCGGCGGCCCGTTCCGGCTCGGTCACGGCCGCCGGATCGGCAACCAGCGAGTTGCCGTACACGGTGACGGCCAGCTCGACTCCGTCGCGGTCGTAGATCGTGCCCCGCTTGGGCAGGATCTCCTCGTGACGTACGCGCTGGTCGAAGCCGCGCTGTGCCAGCTCGGCGGCGTCGGCGCCCTGGACCTGGAACAACCGGTAGCCGATGCCGGCCCAGGCCAGGAGGAGGACGACCCCGAGGGTGATCACCCGGAGGTCGTTGACGCGCCAGCGTCGATGGGACACGTCAGCCACCCCTCAGTTCGTCCGGCGCTCGATGGCCGCCAGCGTCCGGCCTGAGCATCGATGCCCTCCTTTCACGGGAGCTCGGTGAGGAGCGCCCGTGATGCGGTCCAGCGTTGGTTTCCGTCGGTGGTTGCGACGACTCCGGGAGCTTCGATCGTGATCCGCTCCTCCGGGTAGACGAGGCCGAGTTCGGCTGCCGCCTCGGCAATGCGGTTGGGGTCCTGGAGGCGGGCCAGCTCGAGGCGCAGGTCCCAGTGGAGGCGCTCCTCTTCGGCGATGGTCTGCTCGATCCCGTGGAGCTCGAAGGCGATCCGGTCCAGCGAGATGCGCGAGTAGATCACGCCGAAGAACACCAGGATCACCGCCACGGTGAAGACGACCAGCGGCCGTGCCACCGGACGGGATGCGGCGCGGCGACGTCGCGCCAGTCGCGGCAGTCGCGGCAGCGTGCCGGCGGTCATGACGCCACCCGCTCGGCGGCTCGCAAGGTCGCGCTGCGCGACCGCGGATTCAGCTCCACCTCGTCCTCGGAGGGGCGGATTCGGCCGAGCAGCCGCAGTTCGGTGGCGTTGCCGCACCCGCACACCGGCAGCTCGGGAGGACAGGTACAACCGGCGGCCCCTGCGGCGAAGCGGCGCTTCACGATGCGATCCTCGAGGGAGTGGTACGAGATCACCGCGATCCTCCCCCCCGGCCTGAGGGCGGCGATGGCCGCTTCGAGTGCCGTCTCGAGGGCCCCCAGCTCGTCGTTGACCGCGATCCTGAGGGCCTGGAACGTCCTCCTGGCCGGGTGGCCGGCGCGACGCGCCGCCGCGGGAACGGCGTCGGCGACAACGGCGGCGAGCCCGGCGGTCGTGGTGATTGGTCGGGCCGCAACGATGGCCGATGCGATGCGCCGGGCGTACCGCTCCTCGCCGTAACCCCGGAGAATGTGAACGAGGTCGTCAACCGTCCACGTGTTGACGATGGCTGCCGCGTCCAGCGGGGCGTCAGGATCCATGCGCATATCGAGCGGACCGTCGCGGCGATACGAGAACCCCCGCTCGGCCACATCGACTTGATGCGAGGAGATGCCGAGATCCAGGAGAACACCGTCGACAGCAACACCATCATCTGGTTCGCCGGAAGTCTCATGGGCGACGATCCCCGACAGATCGGCGAAGTTCCCCCTGACCACGCGCAGCCGCGGATGCTTCGCCACCGCGGCGATAGCATCCGGATCCCGATCGATCCCCAGCACGCGCAGGTCCGGGTAGCGGTCGAGCAGGGCCAGGGCGTGCCCGCCACCTCCAAGGGTCCCGTCGACGATCGTTCCCTCCGCTACCGGGGCGAAGAGCGCCACGACCTCCTCGCGCAGCACCGGTTCGTGGTAGGTCCGATCCATGGTCAGCCCCCCGGAACGCTGGCGCCACCATGGAAGCGGGCGGAGTAAGGGGCCTTCCATATGGCATCCGGGGGGCTGACCACAGGCCAGACCCAGAGAGCTTCAAGTCGCAAGTCGCAAGCGGCAAGCCTTGGCTTGCGACTTGTCGCTTGCCGCTTGCAGCTGTCCTCATATTCCATCCTCCGACAGCACCTCCTCGATCCCTGAGTAGTACTCGTCTGCCTCGGCTCCAACGTCCGCCCAGACGTCGGAGGCCCAGATCTCGATGTGGTCGGCCACACCGACGACCGTGAGGTCCTTCTCCAACCCGGCGTACCGGCGCAGCGCCTCGGGGAGCTGCACGCGGCCCTGACCATCGAGTTGCTGGTCGGATGCCGAGGCGAAGAAGGACCTCGAGTAGTTCCTGGCCCGTCGATCGGTTCGAGGCAGCGACTGGACACGCGCCGCCTCGTCCTCCCACCGTTCCATGGGGAAGACATAGAGACATCGCTCCTGACCCTTGGTCACTACGCAGCCATCCTCGAGCCCGGAGCGATACTTGCTGGGCATGACGACGCGACCCTTGGCGTCGAGCGTATGGCTGTACTCGCCGAGAAACACGTGATCACCATCTCCACATGGATTCCCACGATCCACCACTATGACCCACTATCACCCACATGTCAACTCTTTCGACCCCCGAGGAGCCACCCTTAACCCTTTCGATGTCGCTCACGCCGCCTTTGGGACCTCGAGCCACGCAAGAATGGGGGGATGAAGCAGCCCGTGGTGGTCGTTGGCATCGGGGAGATGGGCCGGGTCTTCGCCGGGGGTTTCCTCGCCGCCGCTCACCCGGTGTATCCCGTCAACCGTTCGACCCCGATGGCGGAGATCGCCGCCGCCGTCCCCGATCCCGCCCTGGTGCTGATCACCGTCGGTGAGGACGACCTCGACCCGGTCCTCGCCGAGCTGCCCGATGTCTGGCGGTCGCGGGTCGGCCTGATCCAGAACGAGCTCCTCCCGAGGGACTGGGAGGCCCACGGCATCGGCAACCCCACCGTGGCCTCGGTCTGGTTCGAGAAGAAGGCGGGGCGGCCGATCACGGTCATCGTCCCAACCCTCGTCGCCGGACCGGCAGCGCCGCTGGTGGCCGAGGCCCTGGGGGCAATCGATGTCGCCGCCGACGTGATCCCCACGGCCGAGCTCACCGGCGCCCTGGTCGCCAAGAACCTCTACATCCTGGTGGCCAACATCGTGGGAATGCGCACCGGTGGGACGGTGTCGGGGGTGTGGGACGGGAACCGGGACCTCGCCGAGGCTGCCGCGGCGGAGATCCTCGACATCCAGGAGGCCCTGGTCGGCGGTCCGATCGATCGCGATGGGGCGATCGCGGCGATGGTGTCGGCCTTCGCCGCCGATCCCGACCACGGGGCTACCGGCCGCAGCGCCCCACGCCGCCTCGAACGAGCCCTGGGCCACGCCGCTGCCGCCGGTCTGGACACGCCGGTGCTCCTCAGTATCGCCGAGCCGTCCTAGCGGGCCGGACTCGCCCGCAATCGCCGGAAGCGCTAGGTCTTGAGATACGGCGCCCAGTCGGCCTCGGGGACGCCGCCCAGCGCCGCCGCCACCCAGCTGTCGCGCGGCGGAGCCTCCGGTGTGCGCAGTAGCTGCAGCCCCGCCTCCCGTGGCGTTCTCCCGCCCTTTCTCGTGTTGCAGCGCCGGCAGGCGGCGACGACGTTGCTCCACGTGTGCTCACCGCCTCGGGATCGTGGAACCACGTGGTCGAGGTTCTCGGCCTGCCGGCCGCAGTACTGGCACGAGTACCGGTCACGGTGGAAGACCGTGCGCCGATTGACGGGAACCCGCCGCGCATACGGAACCCGCACATAGCGGCGCAGCTGGATCACCGACGGAGAGTTCATCGTGATGTGCTCGGAGTGCCACACGACCCCGTTGGAAACGATGACGTCGGCACGATCGGCGAGGACGAGCACGAGCGCCCGCCGGACCGGTACAACCGACAGCGGCTCGAGACTCGCGTTGAGTACCAGGGCTCGCCCCATCGGCGGCAGAGTACCAGCGTTGCGGGTTGAGCCATGAGCTCTCGCCCCGACGGCTCAGCC
>CAZCBO010000022.1:19223-19509 GCA_964496825.1 uncultured Acidimicrobiaceae bacterium | reverse complement strand
GTTGGTGACCGTGATCGTGTAGGTGACCGGATCCCCGACCGTCACAGGATCCACCGCATCCGTCTTTCCGATGGAGAGGTCGGCCTCCGGGTCGGGGGGCGGCGGTGCATCGATCGTCGTGTTCTCGGTGTCCGCGTCGTTGGCCGGGTTCGAGTCGACCTGGTCTCCGGAGACCGAGACCGAGTTCAGCGCCGTCCCGTCGGTGTCGGCGTCGACGGTGATCGTGACATCGACCGAGGCGCCGTTGGCGATCGCCCCGAGGTTGCAGGTCACCGTCCCCGAGCCT
>CAZCBO010000022.1:0-19213 GCA_964496825.1 uncultured Acidimicrobiaceae bacterium | reverse complement strand
TCACCGTGACCGTGTAGCTGAACTGGTCACCGACGGTGACGGGATCCGCCGAATCCGACTTCGCGACCGCCAGGTCCACCGACGGCGCGACGACCGGGTCGATCTTCGTGTCCTCACCGACGGAATCGTTGCCCGAATCCGCATCCGCTTCAGTGCCGGTCACCGACACGGTGTTGGTTGCCGTCCCATCGGCGTCGGCATCCACCGAGATTGTGATGTCGACCGAGGCGCCGTCGGCGATCGCCCCCAGGGCACAGGTCACCGTTCCCGAGCTTTCAGAGCAGCTGCCCTGATCCGGGGTCGCCGACACGTAGGAAACGTACGCCGTTGGCAGCGTGTCGGTCACCACAACCCCGGTAGCGTCATCGGGGCCGTTGTTCGAGACCGTCACCGTATAGGAGAACTGATCCCCCACGGTGACGGGATCCGCCGAGTCGGTCTTGGTGACGGCGAGGTCGATCAGCGGCTCGATCACCGTCTGTTCAGAGGTGGAATCGTTACCCGAGTTGGAATCCGCTTCAGTGCCGGCGACCGACACGGTGTTGGTCGCGGTGCCATCCTCATCGGCGTCGACGGTGATCACGACATCCACCGAGGCGCCGCTGGCAATGCCGCCCAACGTGCAGGTGACGGTGCCGCCGGCCTCGGAACAGGAGCCCTGATCCGGCACCGCCGAGACAAACGACACATAGCTGGTGGGCAACGTGTCGGTCACCTCCACCCCGGTGGCGTCATCGGGGCCGTTGTTCGAAACCGTCACCGTGTAGGAGAACTGATCCCCCACCGTCACCGGATCCGCCGAATCCACCTTCACCACCGCCAGGTCGATCAGCGGCTCGATCACCGTGTCCTCGTCGATCGAGTTGTCGGAGGAATCGGGATCGGCTTCGTTCCCGGTGACGGAGGCGGTGTTGGTGGCGGTCCCATTCTCATCGGCGTCGACGGTGATCACCACATCCGCCGAGGCGCCGTTCGCAATGCCGCCCAACGTGCAGGTCACCGTTCCCGAGCTTTCAGAGCAGCTGCCCTGATCGGGCACCGCCGAGACGAACGACACGTACGTCGTCGGTAGCGTGTCGGTCACGATGACCCCGGTAGCGGCATCGGGGCCGTTGTTGGTCACCGTCACCGTGTAGCTGAACTGGTCACCGACGGTGACGGGATCCACCGAATCGGTCTTGGTCACCGCCAGGTCGGTGGAGGGGCTAGTGATCTCGGTGTCCTCGGAATCCGAGTCATTCGACGCGTCGGGATCGAACTGGTCAGCCGTGACGGAGACGTTGTTGGTCGCCGTACCGAGTGTGTCGGCATCCACCGTGATCACCACATCCACCGAGGCGCCGTTGGCCATCGTGCCGATGTCACAGGTCACCACGCCGGCTGCTGCAGAACACGACCCCTGATCCGGCACCGCGGATACGAAGGAGACCTCCGCCGGCAGGGTGTCGGTCAGCGTCACACCGTCGGCGTCATCGGGGCCGTCGTTGGTCACCGTCGCCGTGTAGGAGAACTGGTCCCCCACCGTCACCGGATCCGCCGAATCCACCTTCGTCACCGCCATGTCGGCGTCTTCGTCGAGCGACGTGACCGAGAGGACCTCGACGCCGAAGTCGGTGTTGTAGTGGAAGCTGCTCCCGGAGAAGTCGTAGATCAGCCCGGTGATATCGGTCGGACCCCCGCCGGCCAGGATCGTCACCTCGTATGTCGACACCACCGTCCCGCCGTACTTCCCGGTGCCGAGACAGGAGTTGTAGTCGGGGTCCGCTGGGTCGGCAATCCAGCCGCAGGCATCCTCGTACATGCTGTCGCCCGTACCCCCTTCGGGCGCCGTGTAGGTGACGTCCACCGAGTTGACCCGGAAAATGTGGTTCGGGAAGTTGAGGAAGGATTCGATCTGCTGGTAGCCATTGGTGGCCGTGCCGGCGGTGAGGACGAAGGTGTAGGTCTTCCCGACGTAGACGGTGGTGGGTCCGACGATCGAGAGGATGTCGTTGCGGTTCTGCTCGACGAGCTGCTCGATGAAGATCTCATATCCGGCCGGGGTCTGGATCGGGCTCGTCTCGTCGGAGTCGACCGAGATGTGGTAGTCCCGCGACGTGCCGTGGGCGTCCTTGTCGCGCACCACCTCGATATTGAAGTAGAAGTCAACGCACTCGCCGGCGTCGAGCGACGTCCGAGAGAGGCTCGACGGACTACCGGGTACGACGTCGACCCAGGGACTGGCCGGATTCTCGTCCCAAACGAAGTCGGCCGTCACGTTCGTCGCAGCAGCGTCGCCCGTGTTGCACACCCGGACCCCGACGGGGAACGTGTCGGGGCCTTCAGTTGACGGCTTGTTGCTGTCGAGGCCGACGACGTTCCAGGTGATGCGCTCGACGGTCAGGATCGGGGCGGCGCTCGCCGCCGGCGCGGCGTAGGCGAGCACGACCGAAGCCATCCCGACGAGGACGGCGACAACCCGTGGTTTGCTGATCCCCCTCTTGGACATCCTGACCTCACACTCGGCGCGCTCCGAAGCGGCGAGGAAGGAATCGGCAAATCCCTAGCCTTCCTTGATGATTCGCCCGAACTAGTTTGGGCTAGTCAGGATTAGCCCACGGTTCCGCCGGAGTCGAGGAGGCTCGTGCCGAGCCAGTCGTAGAAGAGCAGCAGCGCCGCCACCACGACGACGACCGCCAGGGTGACGACGGCCACTTTCACGGGCCCGGGGAGCGCGCTGAATCGCCCGATCATCCGTACATCGCCGCCCAGTTGGGTCCACCGCTCAGCTCGGCGAAGACCACCAGGCGCTCCCTCGCCGAGAACTCCGGGTTGCACGTTGTCAGCGTCAGCCACGCCCCCGGTCTCGGATCGGTGACCCACACGTCGAAGGGGCTCACCACCACCGAATCGCGCACCACATAGGTGTGCACGCCGACGGCGGTCGCCACCTCGATGACGTCCCCGGGCGCCAGCTCGTCGAGCTCGTTGAAGGGCGCTCCGTAGGTCGTCCGGTGCCCGGAGATCACTGCGTTCCCAGGCATCCCGGGAAGTGATGTATCGGGCATGTGTCCGGCTCCGGTCTTCAGCTCCTCGGTGCCGACACCCTCGACCACCGTCCAGCCGTCACTCAGCCGGTCGAGCGACGGCGCCCGGATGATGGCGAAGGCCTCGCCATGACCGGGGACCTGCTCGACGAGCAACGACGGCTGCTGCGGCTCGGGAAGCTCGATCTGCGGGATTGCAGGCGCCGGTTCGACCGGCGCCGTGTAGGGCACCTCGGTGATCTGTGCGGTGGCGAATCGGGTCTCGGCGTCCGCGGTCAGTTCCGCCTGGTTGGCCCTGGCGAGCCAGCTGGTCAGGAAGAGCTGATGGCCGATGAATCCCAGGACGAACAGACCCAGCCCGACGAGGCCCCAACCGACACGCTGAAACACCCTCGAGTTCTGGTTGAAGGTTGGCGGTACCGCCCCGGCACGCTCATCCGCGGGCGTCAGCGTCGTATCCATGATCCCTGAGGTATCGGG
This sequence comes from uncultured Acidimicrobiaceae bacterium, assembly GCA_964496825.1. Taxonomy (GTDB): domain Bacteria; phylum Actinomycetota; class Acidimicrobiia; order Spongiisociales; family UBA5794; genus JACZST01. The sequence continues at coordinate 15,707 of CAZCBO010000022.1, read as the reverse complement.
ATCTGCGGTTAGCCCTTGAGTTCGGCAAGGCGCCGTTCGAGCAGGATGCGGTCCGAGTCGTTCATCTCTGCGGCCAGCGCACGCTCGAGGCTCAGACTCGCCTCTTCGGTTCGCCCGAGCCGACGGTACAGATCGGCTCGTGCCGCCCACAGGTAGTGCCAGTCGGACGCGACCTCGTGGAGGAGGGACAGCGCCGGCTCCGGGCCGACCACTTCGGCTTCGGCGATGGCGCGGTTCACGCGCACCACCACCGTTGGCTGAATGGTCTCCAAGGTTCGGTACAACGCGGCGATCTCCTCCCAGTCCGTCTCCTCGTAGCTCGGAGCCAGGCCGTGGAGCGTGGCGATCGCTGCCTGGAGCAGAAAGGGCCCCGGCCGCGTTTGGTGGCGGTCGACGATGTCGGCCGCCACCGTGATGGCCTCGTGGTCCCACCGGGTGCGGTCCTGGTCGGCCAGGAGGACCATCTCACCAGCCGCGTTCCGGCGCGCTTCGCCCCGGGCATGAGTTGCCATCGTCAAGGCAAGGAGCCCCCAGCATTCGGGCTCATCCGGCATGAGTTCGGTGAGCAGGCGAGCGAGCCGGATTCCTTCCTCGGCGAGGTCGACCCTGGCATCAAAGGCGCCGGTCGGGGCGTGGTGGCCGGCGGTGAACACCGCGTACACGGTGACGAGCACCGGAGTGAGCCGCGACGGCAGCTCGTGATCGCTGGGGATCCGGTAGGGGATGTGGGCGTCGGCGATCTTCGCCTTCGTACGGCTGATCCGCTGGCCCATCGTCGTTGTCTTCACCAGGAAGACGCGGGCGATCTCTTCGGTCGATAGCCCACAGATCGTACGGAGCGCCAGGGCGACCTGGGAGGCGGGGGCGATGGCGGGATGACAACAGGTGAAGAGCAGCCGGAGCCGGTCGTCGCGATCATCATGCGGTGGGGGTGCCTCCTCGAGCAGGCGCAGGGCCTCTTCTTCCTTGGCCGTTCGCTTCCCCTCGCGGCGAAGCCGATCGAGCGCCTTGTTCCTCGCCGTCGTCATCAGCCAGCCGCCCGGGTTCGGCGGCGGGTCGTCGTCGGACCAGCGTTCGAGGGCGGCAACGGTGGCGTCCTGGAGGGCGTCCTCGGCCAGGTGGAAATCGCCCGTGTAACGGATGAGGGTGGCCAGGATCCGGCCACCCTCGATCCGCAACGTCTCGGCGAGCGTCACTCGGTGTCGAACTCCATGATCGGTCGGACCTCGACGCGGCCGTGCCAGGCTCCTGGGATCTGCGACGCCCACTTGATGGCGTCGTCGAGGTCGTTCGCCTGAAGGAGGTAGAAGCCGCCGAGAGCCTCCTTGGTCTCGGCGAAGGGTCCGTCGGTGGTGACGATCTCACCGCCCTTCCCGCCCTCGACGCGGACTGTGGTCGCCGTGCTCGTCTCGTGGAGCGCCTCTCCCCCGAGGATCACCCCGGCGGTGTTTCCCTTCTCACCGAACTCGACGTAGTCGGCCATCACCTGGGCCCACTCCTCCTCGCTGGGGGGCGATGTCGGCTCCTCCGAGTAGATGAGCGCTGCGTATCGCGGCATGTGCGTTTCCTTCCCTCGCTGACGTCAATACAACGATTGATGCCCGTTCGTTTCGACATCGGGTCTGTGGATCATCGCTCGCCACCGATCTTGCCCGACGCAGGATCCTCGGTCTTGATCTCCTCGATGGACCGGGCATCCTCTTCGCCGACCCGGCCTGCCTCAGCCAGGACGTCCTCTACCTGGGACGCGGGGATCACCACGGCGCCCGATGCGTCGGCGTAGATGTAGTTGCCCGGCACGATCCCGACCCCGGAGAGCACGACCGGGACGTTGGCCTGGAAGGGAGTGAGGACGTCGCCGCCCCATCGGGTGGCCTCACCCGCACAGTAGGCAACGAAGTCGTAGGCGGCGAGCTCGTCGAAGTCACGGAGCCGGCCGTCGGCGAGGACGCCGGCCATGCCGTGGTTGTGCACCCGGGACAGCTTGGTGCCACCGGCCAGCGACACGTCCGGGTGGCCGTTGCTCGCCAGCACCAGCACCTTGCCCTCGGGGTCGTCGCCAACGGCCTGGTAGAAGAGCTGGCCGAAGTTGTACCGCTCGGGGTCGAGGTCCTCGGCACAGGTCGGGAAGTACGAGATGGTGACCGCAGGCCCGAAGAGCACCTCGCCCGGCGTGGGGCTCACCAGATCCAGAACATGGCAACGGTGGCGGTGCGTCCGGCCCATGGCGTCGACGATGTCGGCGGTCTTCACCCCCGACAGATGCTTCCCCATCGAGTCGGTCATGCCTGCTCCTTCCCTCCCGGGCCCTTGTATAGCGCCATCCCGCCGGGACATATGCCCGATGCCATGCGGCTGAGTCGCCGATCCGGGGCTTTCGCCTCTGGGCGCAAACGCTGGAGCTGACAAGCTGTGCCCAAGACGATTGGAGGAGGAAGGCACATGCGCGTCCTCGTCGCCTACGGCTCGAAGATGGGGGGCACCAAGGGACTGGCGGAGATGCTCGGCTCGGCGCTCGAGGAGCAGGGGTTCGACGCGACCGTCATGCCCGCCCAGGGGGTGATGGACACCCGCCCCTTCGACGCGGTGATCCTCGGTGGCGCGCTCTACGCCAACCGCTGGCACAAGGACGCCCGCCGGTTCATCAAGCGACATCGGGCCACGCTGCCGACCAAGCCGGTATGGCTGTTCAGCAGTGGACCACTCGACGATTCGGCCCTGGCCGACGACATCCCGCCTGTCCGCCATGTCGAGCGGGCCATGCAGCAGGTCGACGCTCGCGGGCACATGACCTTCGGCGGCAGGCTGCTGCCCGACGCGAAGGGCTTCCCCGCTTCGGCGATGGCCAAGGAGAACGCGGGCGACTGGCGGGACCCGGACCACGTGAAGGGCTGGGCGAAGCGCATCAGCGATGAACTGAGAGTCTGATCAAGGCGGAGGGGCGGCGGCGCGATCGCCATCTATCCCGTACGCTCGGCCGTAGGCCCCTCCGCCCACCTACTGGCGTGCATTCGCGGCGATAGCTGCCGCCACGTACTGAGCCAGCCCGGGGGCGGCCCGGTCGATGTTCTCCCTGAAGCGCGGGTCCGCGACATACATCTGGCCGAGACCGGCGTGGATCTCCGGCGTGCACTCGTAGAACCACTTGGAGATGTGGCCACGGTGCCGCTCGGCGGTCGTCCTCGCCTCCTCGCCGTCGGCGGGAGCTCCCGCCTCCATCAGTGCAACGAAAGCGGCGTTGATCTCGTCGGCCTCGTGGCCCAGGGTTTCCCAGTCCGCCTTGGTGTAGCTCGCGGTCCGGCGGACCGACTCTCGATAGGCGTCGGTGTCGCCCCACCGTTCACGGGCCTCCGCTTCGTACTCAGCCGGGTCGAAGTCACCGAACACCTCGAGCATCTCTTCCTTGCTCAGCTTCATTCCCTGCCTCTCCGTTTCGATCGCCGTGTCGATGGCGTCGACCATGTCCAGCAGACGCTCGGCCCTCACCTCGAGGAGGCCGCGCTGGCGGAGTAGCGCCGAGGTGCGGTCGTACTCCGGCCGACTCACGATCTCCCTGATCGCGTCGAGTCCGAATCCGAGCTCCCGGAAGAACAACACCTCCTGGAGCCGATCCACTTCGTCGCTGCCATACAGCCGGTATCCGGCCTCGGTGCGACCCGCCGGGACCACGAGACCGATCTCGTCGTAGTGGTGCAGGGTGCGCACGGTGAGCCCGGAGAGGCTGGCGACCTCGCCGACGGTCAACACCTTCTCCATCGGGCCCACCGTACACCCTCACGTAACGTGAGGGTCAAGCGCGTCCGAGACAACTCTGTGGGCCGGCAAGCGTCATATGTGACCCTGCGAGCCCTGGGCTCGCAGGTTCACTCGACGGTCCCTTCGACCTCGGCCTCTTCCTCGGTGATGCCGTTGCGGAAGTTGCGCCAGCCGAGGAGGGCGAGGGCGCTCGATCCGAGCAGCGCGGCCACGAATCCGACGAGCGGTCCGAGCCCGGGGATGAAGCCGGCGACGACCAGGATCAGCGTGCCGAGGAACGCCGCCAGGTAGGGGTGACCCACCCCTCCCTCGCGAGCGACGATCAGCTCACCGAGCCAGATGCCGGTCACCAGATAGCCGAGAAACGCCATGGCGGGCAGCACGGCGAACCAGATGGCGAAGGTGGTCGGGATCCCGACGATCGTGAACAGGAGTACGCCGGCAACGATCGGCACTCCGATCCAGAGGCCGAGGCCTGCCAGCACCACCTTCCCGAAGTCGCCCCTGATCGCCGAGCCTGCCCGTCGCGCCGTGTCCGGGGCGACTCCGGCGAAGGTCAGGGCACCGAGGATGGCGAGGATGCCGAGCCCGATGGCGAGCAGGAGGCCGAAGATCCAGAAGGCGACGAGAAAGCCCTCGACGTCCCGATTGATCGAGCCCCTCACCTCGCCGGTGCCGTCGTCGTTGAGATTCGACTCGGTGAGGAACACGTCGCCGGTGATCACCGCCCCGTTGGCGAGATTCGCCGTGCCCCGGACCACGACGAGGGTGTCGACTTCGCCACCGTCGATGGTGATGGTCCCGTCGACGACCACGACGGCCCTGGCCAGGCCTTCGACCAGCAGATCGCCGGAGACGACGACGGCGGCACCCACATCCTCATCGGGACCGATCGCGGCGCTGCCGTTGATCCGAAGCAGAACACCCTCCTCGTCGGTCTGGGTCTGAGCGAACGCCGCCGCCGGTACGAACAACAGCGCGACGAGAACTCCGAACAGGACGAGAAGACGCCGGCGCGTGGCGCGGTTCATGATCCCTCCCTCTGTGCGACACCTCCACCGTACCGCGCGCCCGAGCTCGATCGCATTCCGCCAGCGGTGCGTCCCGGCCGACGCGCCGGTAGGCTCGCCCGATGACGGAGACCACCGGGCGGGCCACGGACCTCACGACACCCCTTGCCTTCGCCGCAGTCGTGCTCCTGGGCGGCCTCAACATCGTCGCGGTCAAGTTCAGCAACCAGGACTTCGACCCGTTCTTCGGCGCCGGCCTCCGGTTTGCCCTGGCGGGTGCGGTGTTTCTGCTGATCGCCCTCGTCAGGAGGATCCGGTTTCCCACCGGCAGGTCCCTGGTCGGTGCGATCCTCTACGGCCTCTATGGATTCGTGCTCGCCTTCGGACTCGCCTACTGGGCGCTGCAGGAGCTGCCGGCCAGCATCGGCGGCATCATCATCGCCGCGGTTCCGCTCTTCACTCTGCTCCTCGCCGTGGCGCAGCGGCTGGAGCCGTTCCACTGGCGGGGTTTGTCCGGCGCCGCCCTCGCCATCGTCGGCATCGCCGTGCTCATCGGGAACCCGGGTTCGCTCGATATACCCGTCGTCTCGGCGCTGGCCATGACCGGCGGCACCGTTGCCCTCGCCCAGGCGAGCATCGTGATCAAGAAGTACCCGCCATGCCACCCGGTGGCGGTCAACACCATTGGCGTCGCCACGGGTGGCGCCGTCCTCCTCCCGCTCTCGCTGCTGCGGGGCGAGGAGTGGTCCCTCTCGGCGGCCGCGGACAGCTGGTTGGCGATCGCTTACCTGGTGCTGTTGGGCTCGGTCGGCGTGTTCGCCCTCTTCGTCTACGTGCTCAACCGCTGGCCGGCGTCACGGGCCTCCTATCAGTTCGTGCTGATGCCCTTCGTGGCGGCGTTCGGAGCGGCTCTGCTCCTCGACGAGCCCCTCGGTCTTGGTTTGGCGCTTGGAGGAGGGATCGTCCTCGTCGGGGTCTACCTGGGAGCACTGGCATCTCGACAGGCTCCGGTTCCCGCCGAACCCGATCAGGAGGCCCTGGCCTTCCGCTGTTCGACGACGTGATCGGTCATCCGGCGATGTGCCGGGCCGCAAACGCGGCGAGGTTGGCGGCAAACAGCGCCCGGAGCACGGGAGCGGCGACGCGCTCCCCAACCGGACCGCCCAGCCACCACGGAAAGCGGAGATGCATGTCTCGGGTCAGGAGCGTGCGGTTCGAGTCCACCGCCTCCAGGGTGAACCGCCCCTCGCCGCCGACCACACCGCCCCGGCGAACCGCAAGCGTCTCCTTGGGTTTCCAGTCGCTGACCTCCAGGGTGTCACGGAGGCGGATCGGTCCGAGGCGCGTCCCCACCTCGTAGGCGGCGCCCACCCCGGTCGTCTCTACGGTGGTGAACCTGATGGCGTCAACATCGCCCATCCATTCCACGTGCGATGCGATATCGGAGAGGTCGGCCCACACAGCCTCGACCGGAGCCTCCACGACGGTGGAGGTCCGAATCGTGATCAAGACGCCGGTCGTTCGAGCCCGAGCAGTCGCTCGGCGGCCGCTTCGCGTGCGTCGGGATCGAGATCCCTTGACAGAAATGCGACCGCGAGCCGGCGTTGCTCCGGGGGCGCCCCCTCTTCGAGCAGCACGAGATCGGCGGCGAGGTCCGCGGCACGGAGCAGACGAGAGCGGACGATGCGGCGATCCAGCACCTCCCGCTCGACGGCGGGACTGATCCACCACCAGGCTGCGGCGCCGAACAGCACCCACGGCACGATGGCCACGGCGATACCAAGGATCGCAGGAGCGGTTGTCACCAGCAGGACCGCCGAGGTCACCAGCGCACCGGCGGCATAGAGGAGCCCGTTGAGGGCCGCTTCACCGGTGTGGTCGGACGATCGGAACGCACGCCGCAGCAGGTCGAGATCGGGGCGGTCCTGGGTGAAGAGCTCGCTCATGGCTCGGTCGTTGCCAACGATAGCCCCGCCCAGACCCTTGGGAGCCGCCTACTCGAGACCGGTGGCCTCGAGCTCGGCGATGAACCGGCGCAACGTCTCGGCATCGCGGTACGGGAGGTCGTGTCGAAGCCCGTCGGCCGTCAACCCCGGGCGGGTTTCGCGGGCCCGTTCCAGCGCCGCGGCGGCATGCCGATTCCGACCCAGTGCCTTCTGCGACGCGGCCAGCGTCAGCAGTGCCTCGAGCTGGGAGTCGTTGTCGGCGACGACGCCCTCGGCGATGTCGGCGGCCTCGTCGTAGTTCCCCCCGATGAAGTGTGCATTGGCCAGGATGCTCTCGTACCAGTTGGCGAAGAGCGGGCTGAGGCGGATGGCGCGCTCGGCGAACTCGACGGCGTCTTCGTGTTCTCCCAGGTAACGCATCACCGAGGCGGCGACGCCGTAGGAGAGGTCGCACGACGGACGTGCCGCCGTTGCCTCCTTTGCCGCCTCGAGCGCTCCCTCCCATTCGTGACGTTCCACCAGCACATGGGCGAGCACCGTGGCCGCGAGGCCCGAATCATCATTCCGCGCCCGGGCTTGGTTCGCCAATGCCTCGGCTGCGGCGTAGTGCGCCTCGACGTCCTCGCCGGGAACGAAGAGCGCCGACCAGAGGTGGGCGAGGGCCGCAAGCATGTACCCGTTCGCCGAATCGGGACTTCGTTCGATCACCCGCTCGAAGACGGCGATTGCGTTCCGCATGGCTTCCGGACCGCCCCTGCTGAGGAACTGGAGACCCTGGTAGACCTCCTGCACCGTCTCCGGATCGAGTTCGGCGTGGTACATGCGAGCGGGCTCTCCCCCGATCATCTCGATATCGAGCGTGGTGACGATGGCGTGAACGATGTCGTCCTGCGCGGCGAAGACGTCGTCGAAGCTGGCCTCGAACCGATCCGCCCACGTGGTGGACCCGGTATCGACGTCGATGACCTGAGCCATTACCCGCACCGTCGGTCCCGATCGCTGCACCGCGCCCTCGAGCACATATCGCACCCCGAGCTCATGGCCGATCTGCTGTGCAGAGAACGGTTGGTCACGGTAGCCGAGGCTGGAGGTCTCGCTCACGACATCGAGGCCGGGGATCCGCATCAGCGAGATGATCAGCGCCATCATCAGCCCGTCGGCGAAGTAGCTGTCCTCCGGGTCCCCGAGGTTCACGAAGGGGCTGACGGCGAGCGAGGGCAGCTTGGGCCGTTCGAGGCGGCGCCGCCAGGGCCTGGTGCGATCGGCCGTCGCCGCCTCGTCGATGATCCTGAACACCGGGACCGGCTCCGGGATGTTCTTGAGCCGCTTGCGTCCGAGTTGTTCGATCGTGTATGCGACGTCACCGGCCGCATCCAGGGCACCGCCGGAGATGTTGATGCCGCCGGGCTGCGCCAGAGCCTGGAGTCGCGCCGCGATGTTGATCGATTCGCCGTACCACTGGCCATCGGCAACCGAGATGTCACCCGAGTTGATGCCGAGCCGGAACCGCATCCGCCGCCCCTCGGGAAGGGTCTCGTTGGCCTCGGCGATGCGACGCTGGACCGCCGCCGCCGCCTCGATGGCCCCGGCCTCGGTGGGAACGATGGCCAGGAACTCGTCGCCGACGAACTGCACCAAATCCCCGTCCCTGGCTGCCAATTCCTCTTCAATGATGCGGCGGAACGCCTGGAGCGTGTTGTGGGTCTCGATCTCGTTGTCGGCGGTGAGCTTGCTGTAGCCGGCCACATCGCCGTGCAGCGCGGTGGCGTGTCGCGTCTCGGTCTGCATAGGCTCAGTATCGACCAGACGGCGCCCGTCTGCACCCCGATCCGCGATCGGGAGTCCTGGAGACGTCCGCGATCTAGAGTCCTTGGGACACGGGAGGACAGGCCATGGCCGACGGCAGCGAGTACACCGCCGAACAGGCGAAGTACGGCACGGAGCGGGAGGAGCCTCCGGGCACCTCGGGTTGGATCATCTTCGCCTCCGTAGCCCTGGTGGTGGGGAGCATCTCCCACATCTCCGCCGGTATGACGATGGTGTTCAACACGGATTGGGCGCTGGCGACGACCGATGTCTCACCGGACACGGTGAAGATCCTGGGGTGGATCCATCTCGGTGTCGCCGCGTTGATGCTGATCTCGGCCTGGGGCGTCCTCTCGGCCAGACGGTGGGCGCGCGGGGTTGGCGTCCTGTTTGGCGGGATCACCGTGCTCCACGGCATCGCCGATCTCTCCGTGAATGGCCTCTTCGGCGTCCTCGGCATCCTGGTCGGCGCCGGCATCATCTTCGCCCTCACCGTCAAGGGAGAGGTGGTCGCCCCGGACCAGGTCCCGATGGGAAGGGCGGGGGAGGCGGACTTCGTCCCCAAGGAGGTCGGTGAGGCCTACACCGAGCTCTGGCAAGAACCGGAGCACTAGCCCCCCGCCACAAGGACCACCAGGGCCGCGAGCGCAAAAGCGATGCCGACGACCTGGACGCGGCTCGGTCGCTCCCGCAGCAGCACCATCGCGGTCGTGGCCGTCACCGCCGGGTAGAGCGAGATCAGCACGACCGCCACACCAATGGGACCCCGCTGGAGCGCAAGGACACCGACGATGTTCGCCACCATGTCCCCGTTCCCGATGAACGCGACCAAGCCGAGATCGGTTCTGGCGGGAGCGGCGGCGACGCCGAGGCCGGCGGCGACGATGAATCCCACCGGGATCGAGGTACCCCGGGCGGCAACGAGTGGCCACAGCCCCGAGTCCACATCGGTTTGGCCGAGCGCCAGATAGAAGGCTCCGAAGGCGATCCCCGACACGACGGCTCCGGCGATCGCTGCTCGATCGGTGTCCCCCCCGCCGCCGTCCACGCTCACCAACACGATGGCAACGAGGGCGAACCCGATTCCCACCCACTGTGTCGTGCCCAGGCCCGGGCCGTTCACCGTGTCGACGAGCACGGGGATGGCTGCTGCAACCGCGCCCGAGATCGGTGCAACGATCGCCATCGTGCCCCGCGCCAGCGACCGGTAAAGCATGACGAGGCCGGCGAGGCCCGCGGCACCGGCGATGGCTCCGAAGAAGAGGTCGGCGCTCCTCACCTCGGTGGCGGGGACGACCACAACTCCCAGGACGAGCAGCCAGACACCAAGGAGCTGCGCCCACGCCATGACCTTCCACACCGACAAGCGGCGCGTTGCCAGTCCGCCCCCGTAGTCGGCAATTCCGTAGAAGAATGCGGCGGCAGCGGCGAGGGCCTGGGTCATGGGGTCCGAGAGGCTAACGAGGAGGTGGCCGGGTGAACCCCTACGCGCGGATGGTGCGGCGCTTCGGGCGAACGAAGGTCTTCGCCTGGCTCGGCCCGCGCTTCATCACCCCCTTCGACACCGTCACCCACGATCATCATCTGCCCCACTCGAACCTCGGAACCCAGCTCCCGATCGCCTACCTCACCACCACCGGGCGCCACACCGGAAGTGAACACACGGTTCCGCTCCTCTTCGTTCCCGGCGACGGGGCGGCGGTCGTCGTCGCCGGCACCAATTGGGGTCGCCACCGGGAGCCGGGCTGGGTCCACAACCTGCGCGCCGACCCTCGCGCCATCCTCGAACGAGACGACACCACGACCACCGTCGTTGCCCGACCGCTCTCGGGCCGCGAGTACGACCGCTACTGGGAACTACTCACCGACCTCTGGCCGGCGTACGACGTCTATCGAAGGCGGGCCGGTCGCGAGGTGGCCGCCTTCGCCCTCGAACCGACGTAGGGTCGATCGGCCGGATCGACCACTACCCTGCCCGGCCAATGGCGGACCCCCGAACGACCCCGGCACCTGAGGACTACGTCCCCCATCTCGGCGAGTCCCGCCAGTACCTGCGCGACATCATCCTCGGGGTCAACGACGGGTTGGTCTCGACGTTCCTCCTCGTCGCCGGTGTCGTCGGCGGTGGGCTGACCGCGACACAGGTCTTCCTCACCGGGGTGGCAGGCGCCGTCGCCGGCATGGTCTCCATGGGAGCAGGCGAATACATCGCGACCAAGTCCCAGGAAGAGGTGTTCGAGGCGGAGATGGCCTTGGAGATGGAGCACCTCGCCACCCACCGCGATCACGAGCGCGAGGAGCTACATGAGATGTTCGGCGACATGGGCCTCGAGGGCGAGGACCTGGAAACCGTGGTCAGGATCATCGACAGCAACGACGACGTGATGCTGGGGGTCATGGCCGGGTTGGAATTCGGCGTCGTCGACACCGAGCGACGCTCCCCGTGGTTGGCGGCCTTCACCTCCGGCGTGCTGTTCCTGTTCGGAGCCCTGCCCTCGATCCTGCCCTTCGTGCTCATCGACCAAACCGCGGCGGCCCTGGCGACGGCGGCCGTGCTCAGCGGAACCGCATTGTTCTTCGTTGGTGTCGGCAAGACGGTGATGACGAAGACGAACCCGTTCGTCTCAGGTGTCGAGAACCTCCTCATCGGGCTCATCGGTGGCGGGATCAGCTTCGCCATCGGCACCATCGTCGACCAGCTGATCTCCAGCTGATCCCGCTCGCACTGGGATGACGATCACGCCTCCCCCACCGTCGTCGATCACCTCGACCACGGCCCCGTAGTGCTCCCGGATCGACTCCGGTGTGAGCACGTCGACCGCCCGCCCGTCGGCGACGACCGAACCGCCGGCGACGAGCACCAAGCGGTCCGCGAACTGGCCGGCGACGGTCAGGTCGTGCATCGCGCTCAAGATGGTCAGCTCCCGATCGGCTCGAATCCGGTCGATCAGCTCCAGCACCTCCTGCTGGCTCCCGATGTCGAGGCCGGTCGTCGGTTCGTCGAGCAGCAGGACCGGCGTCTCCTGGGCAAGAGCTCGGGCGATGGCCACCCGCTGCAGCTCACCGCCCGACAACGTCGCCACCTCCCGTCCGGCGAAAGGCCCCAGCTCGAGGGCCGCAAGGACCTCGCCCACGACGACGCGATCGTGTACGGATTCCGCAGCCAGACCCCCGCGGTGGGGGGTGCGACCCAGTAGCACGTAGTCGACGACGCGCATGCCCTCCGGGATCGTCGGATGCTGTGGGACGACGGCCACGAGCCGAGCCACCTCGGCGGGCCGCATCTCGGCGACGTTGGTCTCGTCGATCGTGACGACACCGCTGAACGGCACCGCGTTGCCGATGCTGCGCAGCATCGTCGTCTTGCCCGCACCGTTGGGTCCGACGAGGCCGACCCAGGAGCCGGGCGTGATGTCCAGCGACACGCCGTCGAGGATCCGCGAACCTCCGAGGTCGACCGACAGCCCGGCGAGGGAGACCGTGGAGCTCACGAGCCCACGCCCCTGCTGGAGCGAAGCACGAATGCGAAGAACGGGGCGCCGAAGAACGCGGTGACCACACCGATCGGGAGCTCGCCGGGCGACACGAGCGTCCTGGCGATGAGATCGGCGCCGATGAGGAAGGCCGCCCCGTAGAGGATCGAGAGCGGAAGCACCACCTTGTAGGAGGTCCCGAAGACGATGCGGACCGTGTGCGGCACGATGATCCCCACAAAGCCGATGAGGCCGGAGACGGCGACGACCGCGGCAGTTCCGAGGGTGGCGGCGAGCACGATCACCAAGCGAACCCGCGGAGGATCGATGCCGAGGGCGCGTGCCTCTTCATCGCCGACGCTGAGCACGTCGAGCCGTCGCCGCCCGACGAGCACCACAGCCGCGGCAACGACGACGTAGGGGAGGATCAGCAGCACCTCGTGCCACCCCACGGTCGTCAGACGACCGAGGATCCATCCATAGACCTGGCGCAAGGTTGCAACCTCTCGCTGGAGCAGATACGTCTGGACGGCCGTGAGGAAGGCGGCGACGGCCACACCGGCCAGGATCAGCGTCACCGCGGTCCTTCCCGCCCGCACCGAATACCCGACGAGATAGGTCAGCCCGACCCCTGCGATACCGCCAACGAAGGCGAGGAATGGGAGCGGATCGACGGGCAACCCCCCGTCGGCGGGGAGATAGGCGATGGCGAGGGTGGCACCGAGCCCGGCCCCGGCGGCAACGCCGAGGAGGTAGGGATCCGCCAGCGGGTTCCGGAACGAGCCCTGGTAGGCCCCACCGGCCAGAGCCAGGGTGGCCCCCACCAGCCCCCCGAGCACGACGCGTGGCATGCGGATCTCCCAAAGGATCGCCTCCTGGCGTGTGCCGAGCCCGCTGTCGACAGCGACAAACGGGAGTCGGTCGGCGATCGAGCGCATCACATCGCCGGGCGAGAGCGCCACCGCGCCGTAGCCGATCGAGACCGCGGTGACCACGGCGAGGACGCCGACGGCGATCAGCACCCACCACCAATGCAATCGAGCAGGCTGGACGGGGATCACGCGCCGACTCTGGCTCCGATCGCGCCTGCGATGGTCTCGACGAACTCCACGACACGGGGTCCCCAGCGTGAAGCGATGTCGTCATCGATCTCGACGACCGATCCCAACTGCACGGCCCGCAACGTGCCCCAGCCGGGGCGCTCGGCGACGGTTGCCGCGCTCTGGGAGCAGCAGACGGTGTCGGCGAGGAAGATGAATTCCGGGTCCTCGGCCACGATGTACTCGGCGGAGAGCTGCGGGTATCCCGAGCCGTCGTCCGCGGCATCGGCGATGTTCACCAATCCGAGCATGGCGTAGAGCTCGCCGGCGAAGGTGGCCGACGTCGCCGTGTACAGCTCCGGTGCCACCTCGTGGTAGTACGTGGCTCCGGCGGCGTCGGTCTCGGCAACCACGCGCCCGATGTCACTGCGCATGGAGCCAACGACTTCGGCGGCATCCCCCACATGCCCGGTGGCGGCGCCGAGTTGCTCGATCTGGGCATAGGCGTCGTCGAGGTCGATCGCGGCCGGGTGGACGATGCTGGGGATGCCGACGGCGTCGAGCGCGGCGACGGTCGCCCCACCAGCGTCGAACATCATCACGACGAGGTCGGCATCCACGGCCGCAATCGCCTCGATGTTCGGATCGAGGCCGCTCAGGTCCGTTACCGGAGCGTCCTGGGGGAAGTTCGATTGATCGTCGACCGCAACGACCTGGTCGCCGGCGCCGATGGCGAAGAGGATCTCGGTGGCGGTCGGCGACAACGAGACGATCCTCGTCGGCTGCGTGTCGATCGTCACCGCACCGTTGGTCGTTTCGATCGTCACGGGAAATCCCGCCGATGCATCGGCCTGCGACTGCGCCGAGGATTCGTCGGCGCAGGCCGCGGCGCCGAGCGCGACCACCACGATGAGGGTGGCGAGGGAACGGGTCATGATCTCCTCCTTCAGGGAGGAGACGGACACGGTGGCGGGTTGGCCCCTCCTCCGAAGGCGGTGCCGCCGACCGGAAACGGAAGGCGACCTGACTCGTCCCCTCGAAGGGGCTTCACAGTTGCGGGACAGCGCCGGGTTCTCACCGGACTTCGCTTCCGACACGGTGCCGAGGCCGAGCTCGGCACGACCGAGGATAGCGGCGGCGGCGCCACCGTGGAAGAAGATCGGTGCGGGGTTACCCTCCCGGTATGAAGAACGTCCTGAACGTCGCCGTCCTCGCCGCGGCTGCCGCGGTCGCCGTCGTCCTGGTGGCGACCAGGAAGGAGCGCCGCCCCACCCCCGAGGCCGGGACGTGGGAGCCCGCCAAGCGCTCCGTCGAATGAGGATCGCGCTGGAGCCGACCTCGGCGGTCGGGCTCAAGGCGGGGAGGTTGCTCCTCGGCGAACGTGACCTCGAGACCATCGGTGTCCTGGACCGACCGGTGGCCGACCGCGACCCCCGCGTCCGGCGAATCGAGGATGTGAGCGGGTTCGACGTCTTCGTCACCGACGATCCCGACCTCGCCCGCATCCATTCTGCGTATGCGGCCGACGTTTCTGTGGTGGCCTGGGTCGACGGGGACGGCCTCGACGCCGAAGCCGCTCGGGTGCCGGTGATGACCGGCGCCAATCTGGCGACCGGCATCGCTCGTGCCCTCGCCGCCCGTGAGGCGGCCGGCAGGCAGGCGCAGACGATCGTCGCCTGGACCGAGCCTGGAAAGCCGCTGAGCGCCGGAGAGCCCATCACATTCCCCGACCCGGTCGGCGCCCGCTGGGGCCGGGTGAGAAGGACGCGCGGATCGCTGACCGAGGTCGTCGTCCCGATCACCGACGAATGGGCAGGCGTGGTCGTCCGGGTCGAGGAGGAAGGCATCACCCGGATCCTCGGCATCGCGGACCTCGCCGAGCACCTCGAGGCGTTGGCGTTGACCGCGGGGGCGGTGACGATGGCACGGGGGATCGATCACCCGGGCCTGGTCCGACCCGCCGACGTCGCCGACGACTACCTGCTGGCTGCCCTGAGAGCGGGGCTCGACATCGCCTCGTTCACGAAAACGTAAGCCGCGGCGCCGTCCCCGTAGGCGGATGGCCCCACTTGAATGCTCGTCATGAAACGAACCCTGGCGTTCGTTGCCGCCGCCGTCGTCGTTGCGGCGTGCACCTCGGCCGTCGACTCCGACGATGGAGCCGTTCCCGAGGGCACGGACTCGTCCGGGCCCACCACCTCGGCGGCGGCATCGGTCGCGGGGACCGTTTCCGCTCCCGACTTCCCCGAGGGACTCGATTGGCTCAACGTCGACGCTCCGCTCGACCTGGCGGCGTTGCGCGGCAAGGCGGTGTTGCTCGACTTCTGGACCTACGGCTGCATCAACTGCATCCACATCATCCCCGACCTGAAACGGCTCGAGGCCGAGTACCCGAGCGAGCTCGTCGTGATCGGGGTGCACTCGGCCAAGTTCGACAACGAATCCCAGACCGAGAACATCCGTGAGGTCGTTCAGCGCTACGACCTCGAACACCCCGTCGTCAACGACATCAACTTCCAGATCTGGAACTCCTGGGGTGCCCAGGCGTGGCCCACGGTTGCCCTCATCGACCCGGACGGCAACGCCGTCGGGGTGCACGCCGGCGAGGGCGTGTACGAGGTGGTGGCGCCGGTCCTCGCCGATCTCGTTGCCGAGTTCGACGCCCGCGGCGCCATC
>CAZCBO010000021.1:0-19587 GCA_964496825.1 uncultured Acidimicrobiaceae bacterium | reverse complement strand
GACGGTCTTGGTCGTGGGCTCGTTATCGGCAACGCTCGTAAGAACCTTGGAGAGTGCGGGGGGCGATCGAACGCCTCGGCGAGCGCGTGATCCTCGTCGTCGCCTCGCTCATCTTCCTCGGAGGGTCGGTCGGCGGGTCGTTCACCAATGTCGTGATCAACAGCCCGATCGTCGAAGCCGCCTGCAAGCTCGGCGGCTGGAAGACCATGACCCATCCCGACGGGACCCCGTTCACCAACCAGGGCGACTGCGTCTCCTTCGAGAACACCGGCAAGTAGGCCAACGGGAGGATTCACCGAGACCGCCCTCATCCCCCGGGGAGGGCGGTTGAGGTTGCGGGTAGGCTCGCCGCGTGGACGAGCTGGATCGGTCGCGCCGGGCGGTGGACGCGTACTGGCCCGCCGTCGACCGGTTCTTCGACGAGCTTCCCGGAGACCTCTACCGCCAGGGCCGGTTGCTGCGAGAAGCCCTCGCCGTCCGCCACTCCCACACCGGGGTGTTCCACGACATCCTGCGCCGGCCCGAGGATCCTCCGCTCCTCCACTACCACCGCTGGTTCCTCGACGACCTCGGGGTGGCGGATGACGCGGGTCGGGCGGCACTCGAGGCGCACCTCTTCGCGGCGATGGTGTTCACGCTGGCGCTCGACTTCGTCCAGCGTGGCGTGCGGTCCGCCGACTCGTTCGTCGATACGGCCTGGGTCGGGGTCGCCGATACGCTGAGCCGGCAGATCGCTCGTGAGTTCGCGGTGGTGCTCGAGCCGGACGCACCGTTCTGGGACACCTATCGATCGCTGTGGGACTCGGCGGCCGCCACCGTGGCCAACCCCGCGGGACCGGCCCGGACCGCAGCCCGCCGGGCCCCGTTCATGCTGAGCGGCCTTGCCGTGTGCGAGACGACCGGGTGGGAGGGAGATCGCCACCGGGTCCTCGACATGCTCGGCCACCTCAACGCGGTGCTGGCGATGCGAGACGATCTGCTCGCCATCCGGCGCGGCCTGGGCCGCGGCACGCTCACGGAGCACGTCCAGGTGATGATCGAGGCGGCAGGGCGAGAGGAGGCGGCGATCGACGATCCGGCGAGGCTGCTCGGGGCCTTGATCCTCGGTGGATCCGTCGACGCCCTGGAGCCGCGATGGCGAGCCGATCTGGACGCGCTCGCCGGCGACGCGGCCGAGCTCGGGCTCCCCACCACCGGGCGGTACGCCCGGCACCTGGAATCGATCATGAGCCGCGTCACCGACGGCCTGCGCCTCGACGGGCCCGTCACCCCATCGACCCGGTTCGAGCCTGCCTCCGATCCGCACCGAGAGGCCGTCGTCATGGCCGAGCGGTTCTTGCTCGCCGACCCGAGCCTGCGCGAGGCATGGGAGGTGCATCGATGGGGATTGGCGGGCGCTCCGGAGGTGACCGCGCGGTTCCCGGCCGGCATCGTCGTCGAGATCCTTGGAAGGAGCGGCCACGACATCGCCGACCTCGTCGACGACTTCTACCGGCAGGCGGGCGAGAAGCGCTTCGCCTACTACGACCACCCCGACCTGCCCTATGCCGAGACCGACACCCTCGGAGTGCTCCTCCGCCTCTACGAGTTCTCGAAGCAGACCGAGTGGCACCGAAGTGTCATCGACGAGTTCCTCGCCCTCCTCGAAGCGCACGTCGCCCCGGATGGTCGGCTCCCGGTGTGGCTCACCGACGATCCCGACGATCTGCTCCTCGGTGAGGGCTGCGGGACGATCGAAGCCAACCTGATCCGCGGCCTGCTCGCCTACGACGCACCCCGCCTTGCCCCGCTCGCCGGGCCGGCGCTCGAGCGGCTGATCTCGGACTTCCTCGTCCGGGGAGCCGGGATCACCGTCAACTACCCCCGGCCCTATCTGCTGGTCGTCCTCGGCGACCTGCTCTCGGCGGTGGAGGGGCCCGACGCGGCCTGGCGTCGGCTCGGCGCTCAGATCGAGCTCCAGGCGGTTCGCGACCGGCTCACCCCGATGACCGCAGCGTGTCTCACGCTGGCCGCCCGCCACCCGAGCACCGCAAAGCAGTTCGACGAGTCGTGGATCACGACGATCCTGAAGGGGCAGCGCTTCGACGGCGGCTGGTCCGGCGAAGCGATGTTCTTCGCCCCCAACCGGGGCCGCTCGGCGACCTGGTACTCGAGCCGGCTGGTGACGAGCGCGCTCTGCTACGACGCGCTCCGCCGGACGAGGTCTGACGGCTCCTAACCGACGCCCGGCTGGGGCTCGAAGGCCTTGGCCAGCTTCTGGAGCGACTCGGCGTCGATGGAGCTGAGGGCCTCGAGCATCTCGTCGGTGGGTTCGATGCCGACGCTCTCGAGCGCAGCTCGCGGATCGGTCGTCAGCGCCTCGGCAAACGTTTCGTCGAACGCCGCTCTGCCCACGACAGACTCGAGCGCCTCTGCTGGATCCCGCTCATCCGACACGTGTACCTCCCGTAGCCGTTGCGTCGATACTACGCCCGCCGACGTGCCGCGTGCCTGGCTCAGTCGGCGAGGGCGCCGCGAACCCTGGTCAGCTCGGCCAGCGCCGACTCCACCTCGCCCACCCTTTCCGCCAGGTCCTCCTCGCGTGCCTCGAGGTAGGCGAGGGGCCCGGAGGGCTCCAGGGTGTTGGCGATTCGCTTCAGCTCGAACATGTACGGTCGCAGCTCACCGATCCCCCAATCGAAGCCGGTGTCGACGACCCAGTCCTCGACGCTGCCCTCCGGGTGTCGGCGCCGGCCCTCGGAGAGGAAGTACGTGACTGCGCCGTGTTCGGCGTCCTTCCGCCAGCTGAAGATGTCGTTCTGCATCTGATGCCAGCGGCCGAACGCGTCGACGAACTCGCCCCATCGCGGCTGGACGTGGAGCCGCTCGCGGTAGTGACAGATCGCCGCCACCGGGATCTTGGCGGCGCCGGTCTTCCGCGCTGAGACCTGCTCGAACGTCGACCGATCGATCTCCCGGAGCGTGGCGTCGTGCATGGTGACGTCGGCGGTCTCCAGCCAGATCGAGCGAAGATCGGCCCAGAAGCCATGGCCGGGGCCGAACAGCCGCCGGTAGGGGTCGAGGAACTCGAGGTAGAAGAAGCTGAGGGCCGGCAGCAGACCCGCGTCGGCGGGGGCGTCCCGGTCCATGAGGTTGTCGATGAGCCTGATGTAGAGATAGCCGCTCATCGTGGAGTAGGCGAGGGCTCGGTGCAGCCTGCGGTCCTGGTCGCCGATCGCGCCGTCGAGCCACCAGGGGAGCAGCAACGTCGGGAAGGCGTCGATCCGGGTGAAGACCTCGGCGAGGCTGGCCTCCCCGAACATGTCCTGGAGCCACGAATCGACCGCACCCGCCACGACCGGAACCTGCGCGGTCAGATTGGCGCGAAGCTGGTGGTCGGCCTCGGCGGTCAGCTCGATCAGCGCCTCGTCGTACATCGCACCATTGAGGTTATCGGCTCTGTGCAGCCGCCGGGCAGGGTCGGATCGGCACTGATAGGCTCGGAACGGCGTACGGGAGGTACCAACTTGGCAGGCACCGCGAAGGGAACGATCGAAGCAGTCATCTCCGAATATCAGGCGGCGAACATCACGCAGCTGATGAAGGAATTCCACACCAACGCCAAGATTCGCGGATCGAAGAAGCGCGACAAATGGGAGAAGAAGGCCGATGCCAAGGCGCAGGTCGCCGACGACATGAACGCGCTCACCTTCGGAGGGAGGTTCGTCACCGGGCCGGTCCAGCCCCACGAGATGATCCAGCTGGCCCCAGGGGTCATGCTCTTCGATCGCAGCGATCGGCTCACGATCTCCGACCAGAGCGGCGGCACGACCAACGGCGAAGCCCGTTGGAGCGCGGTCGTGAAGCAGTACAGCGACGGCTGGAAGATCACGCACTCCCACTTTTCGATGGAGGAGGGCTTCCTGACGCCCTGAGACACCGGCGCCGGCATTCGGTAGGCTCGCCTCAGGCAATCGGAGGTGACAGGTGGCAGAGAGCGCAGCAGCCGCGATCGCCGATGCGATCGAGGGGTACAAGGCGGGAGACGCCGATCGGGTGCTCGACCAGTTCCACGACGAGGCGCTGATCATCGGGACCAGAGACGACGAGCGGTGGAACTCCAGGGAGGAGTTCGCCGAGCCGCTCCGCTACGAGCTGGAGCACGTCGAGGTCGGAGGTCCGCTGACCGAGACCGGCGCCGAGGACGCGTTCACCACGACGATCGGCGAGAACATCGCGGTCTACCTCAGGGACGGATACCTGGTGTTCAACGGGAAGCGGGTCCACGGACGGTGGACCGCCGTCCTCAGGGCCGACGACGGCGACTGGAAGATCGTCCACTCGCACTTCTCCCTCGCCGAGGGACACACCACGCTCGACGCCCGGACGAGCGCGTAGTCAGGCGGCGCGCTGCTCGGCAGCCGTCTCGATCCCGAGCTCGGTGAGGATCGTCGCCGCGGCGGCGGCATGCCGGGCCGTGTCGGGATGGTCGGGCCCGAGCGCCCACGCCAAAGTCTCCAGACCGCGGGCCTCTTCGAGACGCATCCCGAGATCGCGGGACCCGGCGATACCGGCCCTGATGTTGCGCAGTCCCCGTTCGGTCTTGCCCCGAAGGTGATCGTGAACGCCCTGCCACCGCAGCAGCCGTGGCCGGCCGATCGGGAAGACGCGGGCGTAGCCGTTGAGCAGCTTCATCGCCCGGCGCACCTTCCCCCGGAGCTTTCGGTCCGCAACGCCCTGTTCCCGCCACACGCTGAGATACACCTCGGCCGGGGCGGCAAAGGCGGCGATCGCCGAGTAGTTGCTGGGACGGCCCGAGACACGTCCCAGCGCTTGATCGGCATAGTCGAGTGCCCGCCTGGGGCTTCCCGCGTGCAGCTCGACCAGGGCGCGGAGGCCATACCGATCGTCGATCAGCACCCGATCGCTGAAGTCGGGGTCGCGGTCCTGGACGTCTTGGAGCGCCCGCACCTGGTCGATCGCATCCTCGCCACGCCCGAGCTCGAGGTAGGCATAGGTGCGGTTGGCCAGCCCGTAGGCGAGCACCAGATCGCTGCCGCGACGCTCGCCCCGCTCGACGAGCTCATCGGCGAGGCGGAGGCTCTCGCCGATGTCGCCCCTGAGGTATGCCTGCATCCCCAGATTCTCCAGCGCATCGTCGATGCGCCGTTCATCACCCATCCGATCGGCGAGCTCGTAGACGCGGTCCATCAGTCGTGAAGCGCGGGACCAGTCGCCCAACCCGCTGTCGTAGAAGCCGGCAACGAGCGACGCCCAGATCTCTGCCGAAGGCTCGTCGGCATCGACGCTGTCCAGCGAGCGCTCCAGGTAGCGCTCGGCGATGCCCCGCATCGGTATGAACCCGACGAGCGCGCCGACCGTCGCCATGCCCCTCGTCCATTCGGGCGACGGGCCGGCAGCCTCCGCCAGGTTGAGGGTCCGCAGCGCCGCGTACAGGGACAGCAGGTCTTCACCGGCGAGGAAGTACAGCTCGACGAGGCGCTCGTAGGCACGGGACGCCTCGCGGAGCTCGCCGACCCGCTCACCGGTAGCCCGGCGAGGCCCGATGAATCGGTTCCTCAGCTGGAGCAGGAGCTGCCAGATGAGCCCGATCACCGCTCCCGCTGTTCCTCGCGGCGGGGCCGCACCCAGTCGTCGGAGCCCTTCCTCGAGATGCCGCCGTCCCTCGGTGGTGTCCTCGCGTTGGCGGTGCACGTACACCTCACCGAGGCGGACGTGCCAGCGTGCAAGGTCCTCTACGTGGCCGTCGGCCCGCTCGAGCTCCAACGCCCGTGAGTAGAAGGCGATGGCCTCGTCGTAGGCCGACGTGGCCGCCGCCTGACCCGCGGCAAGCTCCAGATAGTCGAGGGCCTTGGGGACGTTTCCCGCGGCATCCCAATGCTGCGCCAGCGCCGGATACCAGGCCGGCAGGAAGGCCTGCTGGTGGGCCTCGATCCAGCCGGCGGCTCTGCCGTGGATCTCGCTGCGCTGTGCCGGTGGGAGCAGGTCGGCGGCTGCCTCTTGGGTGAGACCGTGCCGGAACTGGTACGACGGCTCCTCGCCAAAGCGGGTCTCTTCGAGGAAGCCCAGGTCGACGAGGTTGGTCAGGCTGGCCGACAGCTCGCCGTCGCCGACGTCGGCAGCGCCAACGTCGGCGAGCATGCGTCGACTGAAGTTCCGTCCCAGCACGCTGCCGACGACCAACGTGGTCTGATCGGTGAGGGAGAGCTGGTCGAGCCGGCTGACCAGGAGCCGCTCGATCCTTTCGGGGAACTCCGTGGAGAGCTGCTCGATCCCGCCGTGCATGGTCAGCGTGAAGTGGTCGACCGAGACAACGCGGCGCTGGAGCAGTGACTCGACCAGTTCCTGGGCGAAGAACGGGTTTCCCTCGGAGCGCGCCACGATGATCTCGCGCAGTTCGTGGGGGATCTTGGGCACCTTGAGATGGAGCTCGAGCAGTTCCGTGATCTCGTCTTCTTGGAGGGGTTCGAGGCGCAGTACGTCGGCGGATCGAGCCTCGAGCTCGTCGAGCAGGGACTTCGGGATCTTGCTCAGCGAGGCGTCGACCTCGACGGCATCGACCGGCCGTCTCGCCAGTGCGATCGCGAGATAGGCGATGCGTCGCCTGGCCGCGTCGAGCAGCGACCACGACGCCGAATCGAGCCATTGGGCATCGTCGAAGACCAACAGCTTGATTGCCAGCCCCCCAACGGGCCGTTCCAAGCAGGCGAGCATCAGCTCGATGGCGTTGTCGGCGCGGACGGAGGTCCTGATCCGGGCCGTCGTCTCGGTCTCGGCGAGCTCGATCGGTAGGACGGGGTTGAGCAGGGGGAGGCGGTCGAGCAGATCGGGTGAGTCGCCGAGCACTCGCTCGAGCGCGGTCACGACCGCTGCCTCGTCGGCCCGTTCGCTCAGACCCAGCAGGCTCCGGAAGACGTTGCGCCACGCGTAGAGCGGGGTGTTGCGCTCGAGGTCGTTTCCGGCCCCGGTGAACGTCGGGACACCGAGTCGCTCCGCCCGTTCGATGAAGTCGACCAGTAGCCTCGATTTGCCGATACCGGCAGGTCCCTCGATCACGACCAGGCCGGATTCCCCGTCGAGAAGCGCCTGCAGCCGGTCGTCCAGCGCTCGGCGTTCGACGGCCCTGCCGACGATCTCGGTCCGCACCCGCGATTTGGGTGCCACCACCGCCCGCTCGTGCTTCGGGGCGCCGAGCTCGAAGGCCACCGCACCTGCGGTTCCGGGGATGGGGTCCCCGGAGAGCCTGTGAAACTCGTACTCCTCCGACGCCTCGGCACTCACCGCCCCGCTCGCCAGGATCTGTCCGGGGCGGGCGCGCTGCATGAAGCGAGCGGCGACGTTGGCGGCGAGGCCGAGCACCCCGTAGGTACGGCGGTCGGCTCCGCCGTAGGTACCGGCGAGCATCCGGCCCTCGCTGACCCCGATCGAGGTGCCTTCGATGAAGTCGAACTCGGCCGGCGGGTGCAGCAGCTCTTCTGCGGCGCGCAGCGCCCTGGTCACATCATCCTCGTGGGCCAGCGGGGCGCCGAAGGTCGAGTAGAAGTAGGCGCCCTTGTCACCTACCACCAACGACATCAGAAACGATCCGTACCTGGCCAGCACCGTCTGGACCCATCTGATGTACCGGTCGAGCTTCGCCCCGGCCTCGTTGTCGAGGTCGTAGTCGATACCGCCGAACTGCACGAACAGGGTCACCGCCCTGCGCATCTCGGTGACCAGCTCCCCCTGCCCCCGTTCCAGGCGCTGTCCGACGGGTGGGAGAATGAAGTCGCGGGCGACCTCGACCGGAACCGGGAGCAGTGGTCGGGGCTCGGCGGGACCGGTCAGATCCTCGGGCGCCCCGGCGACCACGGCAAACGACTCACCGGCAAAGTCGCCGGCGGCTCCCGCGTGACGCCACTCGACGACCTCGAGACGCTGCTGGATGCGCCCGACCACCTCGCTGCCGATCAGCACCTCTCCCGGCCGGGCGAGCTTCTCAGCTGCGGCCATGCGGTCGAGGATCTCGCCGGCGACGACGTCCATGCGCTGGATCCTCGTGTGCCCGACGAGGAAGCGCCGGGCGAGGCCGGCGGTGACGGCGTACTTGGTCTGCGGCCCGCCACCGTCGCCCTCGAAACGGCGCTGGGACGCCAGCGCCGCCGCCGTCGCCTTTCGCCCGTCGTCGCCGTCGAACCAGGCGGTCACCGCATCACCGGCGAAGCCGATGATGCTGCCCCCGTAGCGGTGCACCTCCTCGATCACCGACCCGAGAACCGCGTCGACCTGCGTCCGGAGCGCTTCGGCCCCCCGCTGCGGTCCCAGCTGGTCGGCGAGTTCCTCGGTCCTGATGGTGAAGCCGGACATGTCGGCGAAGAGGACCGCACCGCTGGTGCGGTCGTGGAGCTCCCGGCCCTCGACGAGCGCCTCGCGGCGATCCCGCGGGATGTAGACGTCGAGCAGCGTGCTCAGCCCGGAATCGCGGTCATCGGGCACGAACGCCTCCTCCCGGCCGATATTGCCCAGCTCTCTGAGAATTGACAGTACCGCTCGGCCGGTGGCGATGCCCGGCACGATTCGTCATCGGCGAGCCCGGCGACGGCAACAACGGCGCAAACAACAACCTCAAGGACAACGACAACGAACGGATCTGGACGCCGTAGGAGCGCGGGCCTGCCGCTCGCGCGTCCGCATGGTCGCTAGGGAAGCCGGGAGAACCAGACCAGCGACCCAACCCCCGCCAGCGCGAGCAGACCGATCCCGGCGGCGAGGAACCAGTCCCACACCTCACGATCCTCGGTGGTGACCGCCACCTGGGAGCCCACCGAGTCGAGGATCTCCTGGAACTCGGCCGCCGATGCCACCGCGGAGAACTGTCCCCCGGTGATGTCGGCCACCTGGCGGAGGGCGCCTTCGTTGACCGCTACCGGGACGGTCTCGCCTGCGAAGTCGATCGTCCCCGCGGTGGTCCCGAACGAGACGGTGGAGACCGGGATGCCCAGGCTCGCCGCCTCGGAGGCCGCGTCGACCTCGGATCGGCCTGCGGTGGTCTCACCGTCGGAGAGCACCACGATGTGCACGGCCTCCTCCTCGATCGCCTCGAGGGCGACGAGGTCGATCCCGGCGTAGATGCCCTCGCCGACGGCAGCGCCCTCGGCCAGCGACAGCCGTTCGATCGCGGTCTCCACGGCCGCACGATCCTCGGTCGGGGGCTGAGCGGCCAGGGCGATGCCTGCAAAGGCAACGATCCCGATGCGGAGCTCGTCGGGGGCGAGGTCGACGAACTGCAGCGCCGCCGACCTGGCGGCGTCGATCCGGCTCGGTGAGACGTCGTCGGCTTCCATCGACAACGAGACGTCGATGGCCAGGATCAGCGTCGCTTCCTCGCGCGGGACCGGTACCGCGACGACCGGGCGGGCGATGGCGAGGACCAGCACCGCAACGGCGAGCAGCGAGACCGCGACCGGGAGATGACGCCGCCATCCGGGCCGGTCCGGCATCACCGACTCGAGCAGCTCAACGTTGGAGAACCGCACCGCAAACCGCTCATGGCTTCGGAGCGACCACAGGTAGGCGGCGATGCCGGCAATCGGGATCATGAGGAGCCAGAGCCGATCCGCTTCGAGAAAGCTCACGGCCGCCGCCCCGTCGTCCCGCCGCGGCGGCGCCGGGCGATCTGGCGGACCAGGTCGGCGACCCAGTCGCGGTCGGTGCGCAGCACCACGTGCCCGGCACCGGCGGCGCGGATCCGCTGCCCGATCCGGCGCCGCTGGTCGGCTGCGGCGGTGCGGAATTCACGACGAAGGCGCTCCGATCGGGTGTTCGCCCACCGTTTCCTCCCGGTCTCGGCGTCGACGACCGTCAGCGATCCGACGTCGGGCAGCTCGAGCTCGCGCGGGTCGATGACCTCGACACACAGCACGTCGTGTCGCCTGCCGAGGACGGCCAGCGGCTTGTCCCACTCCCCGGCGTCGAGGAAGTCGGAGATGACCACGACCAGCCCGCGGCGTCTGGCGATGCGATCGGCCCGGCGAAGCCCTGCGCCGAGGTCGGTGGAGCCGTTGAGGCGTTCGCTCTGCAGCATGCGGAGCAACACGCCCTGCAGGTGGCGCCGACCGCTACGCGCCGGGAAGCGAGTGATGTCGTCGCCCTCGAGGAGGAGCGCTCCGATCCGGTTGCCACCGCGGGAGGCGAGGAGGCCGACGGCGCCGGCGGCGGCGGCGGCGAGATCCCGCTTCTCATGGAGGGCGGTGCCGAAGGCCATCGAGCCGGAGAGGTCGATGACCACGGTCGTTTCCAGCTCCCGGTCGGCCACCGCATCCCGGACGTGGGGCTCGTTGGTGCGGGCGGTCAGGTTCCAGTCGATGCGGCGGACGTCGTCCCCCGGCTCGTAGATCCGGGCCTCACCGAGCTCGGTGCCGTATCCGGGGATGAAGCCCTCGTAGTCGCCCTGGAGGATCCCGTCGAGGCGCCGCAGCACCTCCAGCTCGATGAGCCGGAGGGCGGCGTGGCGGTCCTGGAGCCCGATCACGAGGGTGACCGCAATGATGCGGTCATCGGTGAGAGGGGCGGCGTTGTGGAGGCGACGCGGTCCTCGTCGCGGATCGTGATCCGGGGCGCCGGCATCGTGGAGAGCAGCTCGACGAGCACGTCGTCGACGGCGACCCCCTCGGCCAGGGCGTCGTAGGAGAGCACGATTCGGTGGTTGAGCACGTCGTAGGCGATGTCGTAGACGTCCTGGGGCAGGGCGTAGCTGCGGCCCCGGAGCAGCGCCATCGCCCGGCCGGCTGCGATGAGCCCGATCGAGGCGCGGGGGCTGGCCCCATAGGCGATGTAGCGCCCCAACTCGGGGATGCCCGCCGCGGCGGTGTCGCGGGTGGCGAGGACGAGCCGCACTGCATAGTCGGCGACCTCGGGGTCGATGAAGATCCGAGTGGCGGCCTCCTGCATGCCCAGGACATCGGCTGGATCGAGGATGCGCTCGGCGGCCTCCGGGCCGACGCCCATGCGCCGGACGATCTCCTTCTCCTCGTGGGCCGTCGGATAGCCGACCGGCACCCGCATGAGGAACCGGTCCCGCTGGGCCTCGGGCAACGGATAGACGCCTTCGGACTCGATCGGGTTCTGGGTCGCCATCACCAGAAACGGACTCGGCGCAGCGAAGGTGCGGTCACCGATCGTGACCTGGCGCTCCGCCATCACCTCGAGCATCGCCGACTGGACCTTGGCCGGGGCCCGGTTGATCTCGTCGGCGAGGACGAAGTTGGCCAGCACCGGACCCACCTCGACGTCGAACCGCTCCTCCGAGGCCCGGTAGATACGGGTGCCGACGATGTCGGAGGGAACGAGGTCGGGCGTGAACTGGATGCGCGAGAAGGTTCCACCGAGCACCCTGGCAAGGGTTCGCAGCGTGATCGTCTTGCCCAGACCGGGCACGCCTTCGAGCAGACAGTGGCCGTCCGCCAGCAAGGCAACCATCAGCCGCTCGAGCACCCGGTCCTGGCCAACGACCACCTTGCGCATCTCGAAGAGCGCCTGCTCCAGCTGTGTGGCACGCAGCTGCTGCATCAGATCACCACCTCCACGGAATCGACGATGTCCATGAGTTGCTCCGTGCCCACGGCGGCCGGGGCGAGTGCCTCGAACAGCACACCCTGTTCCACCCAGCGCAGCGCAACCCGGGTCGGCCCGGTCTCGAGCTTGCCGAGCTGGCCGCGCACCGAGACGATGTCGCCGTCGGCGGCCTCCAACCGATCGGTGGCGTCGAGCCCCGAGGTGGCGCGGAGCGTCACCGTTCCCTCCGGTCCGACGACGGTTTCGACCTGGGTGGGCAGCCCTTCGGTGAGGCTCAACCCATCTCCTGTGGACCGGTAGCCGGGCGGGAGGTCTCCCATCTCGAAGAGGGGATCGGGGTTGTCGCCGACGCCGTCGAGGCCGCCCAGCCCGTCGAGGCCCTGCCCGAGTTGGCCGAGGCCGTCGAGCACGTCCCGAAGCTCCTGGGGTAGCTCGAGTCCGCCGAACAGGTCGAGCATCTGGTCGAGATCACCGAGGCCTGAGTTGGGATCGAGGTTGAACAGGTCCCCGAACAGGTCGCCGAACGGGTCGATCCCGAAGCCGAAGGGATCGAGGGGCGTGTCGACCGGCGCCGGCGGGCTGTCCGGTGTCACGCCATCGGCCACTGCAAGCGCCACGTCGATCGGGACGGCGAATCCGACGCCGTCCGATCCCCCCGACGCCGAGGCGATGGCGACGTTGATGCCGACCACCCTGCCCGAGCCGTCGGCCAGCGGACCCCCGCTGTTGCCGACGTTGATCGCGGCGTCGGTCTGGATGAGCCCGGTGATGGTCTGTCCCGGGAGGTCGAGGCTGCGGTCGAGCCCGGAGACGACACCGACGGTCACACTCTGCTCCAGGCCGAAGGGGCTGCCGACGGCGATCGCGGTCTGCCCGATGCGGACCTCGTCGGTGGACAGCCGAGCTGTGACCAGGCCGGTCTCGTCGACGGCAACGACCGCCACGTCCTGTTCGGCGTCACGGGCAACGACGGTGCCCGTCGTCTCCCCACCGTCGGTGAACCGGACCTGAACCCGCTCCGAGCCGGAGACGACGTGAGCGGCGGTGAAGACGAGGCCGGCTTCGTCGAACACGAAGCCGGACCCGACCCCCCAGCCGCTCTCGATCTGGACCACCGACGGGAGCAGCGCGGCGGCGACATCGGCCACCGGCTCGTCGGTCGTGCCCGCAGGGGGAACCTGCGGCTCCTGCGGTGCCGGTTCCGGCTCCGTGGACTCCGAGCTGGGGATCGTGGTGACAGGCGGGGTCTCCTCGCCGCGGGGCAGGAGCAGGAACAAGAGCAGGAGGAGGATCAGGGCCAGCAGCGCGGCGGCGAGATGCTTCCAGCTCCAGCGCGACGGCGCCGCCTCCTCGACCGCGAGGGCGGGCGGTGGGGTGACGATCACCGGCGCCAGCGGGTCGCCCAGCGGCGGTTCGGGTGGCAGATCTCGCCAGGTGCGGCCGGTCTCGATGCCCTGCTCGGTGTCGAGCGTCACAGCTCATCCTTCCTCTCGACCGTGCACACCGTACGGTGTGGGATGTCAAGCTGAGATAAAGGATTCGGTGGTGGGAGGAGTGACCCCGAGCAGGGGGCTCCATGCCGGGTGGACACCGTCGGTGGTGAGGGTCGTTGGATCGGCCTCCGGCGACTGCGGGATCCAGATCGCGAACTCGGCGCCGCCACCCAGCTCGGAGCGCAGCGTTGCGGCGCCGCCGTGTTGCTCGGCGATCTGTCGGGTGATCGCCAGCCCGAGCCCGGTGCGCTTCTCACCGTTGAGGCTGGCACGATCGTGCGACCAGAAGCGGCGAAAGACGAGCTCGTGCTGGGCCGGGTCGAGCCCCGGCCCCTGGTCGTCGACGGCGACCCAGGCGAATCCCCGGTGTACTCCGGTGCCGACGCGCACGACGGACCCCGGCCGCGAGAGCCGGACGGCGTTGCCGACGACGTTACCGATCGCCCGTTTGACGGCCTCGCGGTCGGCGATGACGACGGCCGGTTCGAGGTAGCGCTCAACCACGAGGCGGTGGGCATCGAGCGGTCCTCGATGCTCGGCGAGCACCTCCTCGAGGAGGCGCGCCAGGTCGAACCTCGCTCGCCTGGCCTCGGGCGTCTCGTCGCGCGCGAAGTCGATGAGGTCATCGACCGTGCGCGCCACTCGGTCGACGGACCGTCGGGCGACGAGCGCGGCTCGCCGCAGCTCCGCCGGGGAGCCATCGTCGCTGCCGATGGCGACGTCGAGCGTCGTCGCCATCACCGCGAGGGGATTGCGCAACTCGTGGGAGAGGTCCTGTACGCAGGCCCATCGCTCCTCGTGGGCGGCGCCGAGGTCGCCCACCATTGCCTCGACATCGTCGGCGAGACGCCGGAGCTCGCGATCGACGATGAACCAGGCCGCGGCGACGCTCCCCGGCACGAGCGCGACGAGCGAAAGGAGCACGGCCGGGACGGCGTTCTCCGCGAGCGTGACGGCGATCCCGGCGACGAGCGCCACCGCACCCAGCACGACGACCGTGTACCCCACGGCGATGCGCCAGCGTGCCGGGCCTCCGAACATGGGGATGAATCTATGCCGGGATCTCGATTAGCGGTACGGGCGGCTCAGGACGGCACACGGAGCCGGTACCCGGCGCCGACGACGGTCTCGATCAGGCCGTCGCACCCGACGGCACGCAGCTTGCGACGGAGATTGGAGAGCGTGGTTCTGACGGTGTGGGTGAACGGGTCGGCGTGCTCGTCCCACACATGGTCGAGGAGGCGTTCGCTGGCCAGCACCTCACCGGGATGGAGCATGAAGTAGCGGAGGAGCGCGAACTCCTTGCCGGTCAGGTCGATCGGCTCACCGCCGAAGCTCACGTCGTGCCGGGCGGCGTCGAGCCGCAACGAGCCGATCTCGACGACGGCGCTGCCGGCCAGGGAATCGCGGCGCAGCAGCGCTCGCAGGCGGGCGAGCAGTTCGGGAAGGGCAAAGGGCTTCGCCAGGTAGTCGTCCGCTCCCTCGTCGAGCCCGGCCACCCGGTCCTCGATGGAGTCGCGGGCGGTCAGCATGAGGACGCGGGTTCCGTTCTCCGGCTCCCTTCGGATGGCGCGGCACACCTCGACCCCGTCGATGTCGGGGAGGTTGAGATCCAGCAACACCGCGTCGTACGGCGTGTAAGCGAGTCGATCGAGGGCGCTGGCCCCATCGGCGGCAGCATCGACCGCGTAGCCCTCACGGCGCAGCCCGACACAGAGGGCGTCGACCAGCTCCGGTTCGTCCTCGACGACCAGTACGCGCATGCCCGAAGGCTATGTCCATGCCGAAACAAGCGGACCGCCTGCGGATCATTCCCGTCGCGCCACCCGTGCTAGCCCCTCGCCGTGATCGGCCGTAGCAGTAGGGAAAACCGGCTGGTGGTGCTCGCGCCTCACCGTCGTCCTACCACTCTAAGTGGTTAGACACCACCCAGCGTGATCTATAGTCGACGCCGGGCCCCGGGGTGGGGGGCCCGAGCCGAGGTAGGGGGGACGATGGCTCGAGGGGGGACGGCCGGCCGCACCGGGGTCCGTGACGACTCCGGTGCGGCGATGGCCGAGTACATGCCGCTGTTGGCCGTCATCGCGTTGGTGGTGATGTTCGCCTTTGCCTTCCTCGGGCCCTGGGTCCGCGAACGGCTGATCGATGCATCGGTGCCGCTCGCCGGGTGCCCGCCGCCCTTCGAGCTGAGCCATCCCGAAGACCCCCCGCCTCCGGCCCGCGGCGTCGAGCGTGATCTCAACGGCGACGGCTACCTCTGCGTGCAATACGTCCCTGGATCGGGCATCGGCAACACCGGGATGCTGGTGAACGTCAAGGACAACACCCGCCCGTAGCCTGCTCGGCGCCACCCGGTAAGGTGCCGCCCGTGAGCATCCCCGACCGCCCCTGCTCCGACGACGAGTATCGCCGCTTCGACTTCTGGATCGGTGAGTGGGAGGTCTTCGACGCGGGAGGCACGAGACAGGGGACCAACCGGATCGAATCCATCCTCGGCGGCTGCGCCCTGCGGGAGCACTGGACGGGGGAGGGTGGCTCGGTCGGCTACAGCTTCAGCACCTATGACCTGCGGACGGGACGCTGGCACCAGACCTGGGTGGACGGCAACGGCCTGCTGCTGCTCCTCGACGGTGGGTTCGACGGAACGTCGATAGTGCTCAGCGGCCCAGGGGTCGGCAGGGACGGCGAACCGATCACGCACCGCATCACCTGGACCCCGCTCGATGACGGCAGGGTGCGCCAGCACTGGCAGGTGACCTCGGACGGCGAGACCTGGAACGACGTCTTCGTCGGACTGTACTCCCGGACCGAATAGCGGCGGAGCGCCCGGGTAGGCTCCCCGGCGATGGCCGAGCAGACCTGTACCACATGTGGGGCGGTCAACCCCGAGGGGCAGAAGTTCTGCGGTGCGTGCGGTAGCGCACTCACCGCGATCTGCATCAACGGTCATCAGAACCCCCCGGGCCAGAGGTTCTGTGGCGAGTGCGGTGAGCCTCTGGGTGCCTCCGGCGTCGCCACACCGCGGGCCGATGATGCGGGGGAACGGCGTCTGGTGACGGCTCTCTTTGCCGATCTCGTCGGCTTCACCCCCTTCGCCGAGACCCGCGATCCCGAAGAGGTCAGGGCGATGCTCACCCGGTATTTCGACCGGTCCCGGGTCGTGATCGAGCGTTTCGGCGGCGAGGTGGACAAGTACATCGGGGACGCCGTCACCGCGTTCTGGGGCGCTCGCCAGGCCCTCGAGGACGATGCGGAGCGGGCGGTTCGTGCGGGCCTGGAACTGATCGACACGGTGACCGAGCTCGGCGAGGAGATCGGCGTCCCCGATCTCGCCCTCCGGGTCGGGGTCCTCAGCGGCGAGACGTCGGTGGGAGCCGGAGGCAACGAGCGGGGGCTCGTCGTCGGCGACATCGTCAACACCGCCGCCCGGCTCCAGGCGGCGGCGGCGCCCCGCTCGGTCCTCGTCGGCGAGGCAACCCGGGCCCTCACCGAGGGAGCGATCCGTTACGAGCCGGTCGGCGAGCACGATCTCAAGGGCAAGTCGGTACCGGTCGCTGCGTTCCGCGCCGTCGATGTCGCCGCCGAGGTCGGCGGAAGAGGGCGGTTCGAGGGCCTGGAGGCGCCCTTCGTCGGCAGGGAAGACGAGCTCAGACTGCTCAAGGACCAGATCCACGCAACGACGAGAGAACAGCGAGCGCGACTCGTCTCCATCGTCGGCGAGGCGGGGATCGGCAAGAGCCGCCTTGCCTGGGAGATGCAGAAGTACCTGGACGGGCTCACCGAGGTCTTCCGCTGGCACCAGGGCCGTTCTCCCGCCTACGGCGACGGCGTCACTTTCTGGGCCCTCGGGGAGATGGTGAAACACCGCGCCAAGATCGCCGAGACCGACGAGCCACTGAAGCAGCGCACCAAGTTGCGCACCACGGTCGCCGAGTACGTCACCGACCCCGACGAGCAGCGCTGGATCGAGCCGCGGCTCGCCGGTCTGCTCGGCCTCGACGAGATGCCCGCGGGCGACCGCAACGAGCTGTTCGCCGCCCTGCGCACCTTCTTCCAGCGCGTCGCCGAGACGGGCACCGCGATCCTGGTCTTCGAAGACCTCCATTGGGCCGACTCCGGTCTGCTCGACTTCATCGAGGAGCTCGTCGAGTGGTCGCCCCGGCACCCGATCCTGATCGTGACGTTGGCCCGGCCCGACCTGCTCGCCGATCACCCGCAATGGGGGACGGGACGGCGCCACTTCCTCGCGCTGCACCTCGGCCCACTCCCCGACGGAGAGATGGCCGAGCTGGTCGAGGGCCTCGCCCCCGGGATCCCAGACGACGTCGTCTCGCTGATCGTCGGCAAGGCCGAGGGCGTCCCGCTCTACGCCGTCGAGTTCGTGCGGATGCTGGTCGGGACGGGAGACCTCGTCCGAAAGGGCGATCGCTTCGCGATGACGGGGACCATCGCCGAGCTGGCCATCCCCGATTCCCTCCGCTCGGTGATCGCGGCGCGGCTCGACCGCCTCGAGCCGGACCTGCGCGCCCTTGTCCTCGACGCCTCGGTCCTCGGATACGGGTTCACCGAGCAGGGCCTCGGGATCTTCGGGGACCGACCGGACCTGAGCGAGCGGCTGCGCGAGCTGGTGCACCACGAGCTCCTCGAGCTCGACACCGACGAGCGCTCGCCCGAGCGCGGCCAGTACCGGTTCATCCAGGGGGTGATCCGCGAGGTGGCCTACGACCGGATCGCGCTCTCCGATCGGCGCGACCGGCACATCGCCGTCGCCGAGTACTACCGGGGCTTCGACGACGTCGAGTACTCCGCGGTCATCGCCAGTCACTACGTCGATGCGCTCGCCGCCGATCCCTCATCGGCCGAGGTCGCCGCAGCGACTCGCGACGCGTTGCAGCAGGCCGCCGAGCGAGCCGCCGAGCTCCGCTCGCACCAGCAGGTTCTCGACCTCGCCAACCGCGCCATCGAGCTCACCGCCGACGAAGCCGCCGCCGTGGACCTCCACGTGCTCGCGGCGCAGGCCGCCCTCGACCTCGCCGAGATCGATGACGCGATCGACCATGCCTCGACCGCGCTCGAGTGGTACCGCGCCAACGATCGACCTGCGGAGGCGATGGCGACCGCCGCGCTCGTCGGCAAGATCCACACCGACGCCCTGCACCCGGCCCAGGCGGTCGAAGCGCTCCTGCCCTTCTACGACACCCGGTCGGACATGCCCGAGCAGGCGGCGCTGGCCGCAGCGCTCGGCAGGGCGTACTTCCTCAACGACCGTTCCGAGGAGGGCCTGCCCGTATTGGAGCATGCCCTGAAGCTCGCCGAGGCCCACCGCGACACGGCGACGCTCGCCGACGCCATCGTGACCAAGGGCTCGATGCTCCCCGAGTTCGGCCGCCCCCAGGAGGGTCTGTTGACGTTGAGCGGGGCGGTGGACTTCGCCGAGCGCCATGACCTCGGGTACGTCGCAGGGCGGGCCATCAACAACCTGCTGGTGCTCACCGAACTCGACGGCAACCTCCCCGTCGGCGAGTTGACCGAGCGCGGACTCGTCATCGCCAGGCGCGCCGGCGAGGCGAACAACTTGCTCCGGCTTCTCGCCCAGCGCGGCTACTGGCTGGTGCAGATGTACCGGTTCGATGAGGCCCAGGAGGTGCTCGACCAGGCCGATTTCGCATACACGCTCGAGGAGATCGTCACCTATCTCAACCTCACCCAGGCCTACAAGAACTGGCTGACCACCGGAGACGGCGACGCCCGCGCCGCCTACGAGCGGGCGGCCGGCGCCTACGAGTATGCGGAGGAGCCGCAGATGATCGACAGCGGCCTCGACGCCCTCGCCAGGATGAAGCTCTACACCGGCGATCTGGAGGGTGCGCTCGCCCAGGCACTCGAGGTCGGCATGCGCGGCCCGTGGGTGGCTTCGGCGGAGACGGCGCTCACGGCCGCGCTGCTGCTCGGCGAGCACGATGCGTTCGAGCGCGCTGCCGAGTATGCGACGACGACGTGGCCGTACGGGGGGCGCAAGCAGGACTCGCACCGGATGTTCGTCGCCGCCGGCCAGGCGTTCGTCGACGGCGACACTGCGCAGGCCGTTGCCGCCTTCACGGACCTGATCAGCCTCTACCAGGAGGCGTTCACCAACGACTACCTCCAGAACGGCCGGCTCCTGTTCGCCTCTTTGCTCGGCACCGAGGCCCCCGAGGCCCGAGCCGCCGCCGAAATCGCCGCCCGCGAGCTCACCGATGCCGGCGCCTTCGCCATCCTCGACATGTGGAAGGGCGCCTTGCCGCCCCCGGTCGTCGAGGCGGCCGGCTGAGGCCCTCCGGCACGACCTACTCGTCGGGGTCGCTCGAGCTCGTGGTGGTCGACGCCTCCGTCGTCGTTGTCGACGCCTCCGTGGTCGTGGTCGTCGGAGGCTCGGACGTGGTCGTCGGAGGTTCGGACGTGGTCGTCGTCTCCTCCGTCGTTGTCGTCGTGGCCTCGGACGTGGTCGTCATCGGCTCGGACGTGGTCGTCGTGGTCGACGGATCTTCGGTGTCCGCCGTTG
>CAZCBO010000020.1:0-19599 GCA_964496825.1 uncultured Acidimicrobiaceae bacterium | reverse complement strand
GCCTTCGGTCACCGCGGTGGCCGGAACGCCCGTCCTCGTCTCGAAGAACCAGGCATCGTCGGCCAGATCGGCGTGTACGGTTCCCGGGAGGGTGGCGATGGCCAGCGCGTGGGCGCGGCCGACTGCGGTCTCGATCAGGCCCGATGGCGCGACGCGAATCCCGGCTGCCAGCGCCACGTCGTGGATGATCCGGCACGCCTCGAGCCCGATCCGACTCGGCTTGACGGCGAGCACGTCGGCGGCGCCTCCCTCCATCACCCGCAGCGCGGCCTCCACCGAGTCGATGGGTTCGTCGATCACCACGTCGGCGAGCAGCTCCTCGCGCAGGCCGGCATGAGCCTCGAGGTCGTCTTCGGCGAAGGGCTGCTCGACATAGGCCACGTCGTACCGGTCGAGTGCAACCAGGGCGTCACGTTCGTCCCAGGTGAACGACGTGTTGGCGTCCACGCCGATGACGATGTCGGGCCAGCCGGCACGCACGGCTTCGACCCTCCCGACATCCGTGCCGGGGCTGATCTTGAGCTTCACCGCCCTGGCACCCGTCGTCCGGATCCGCTCCGCCGCGTCCTCCTCCATCCCGATGACCAGCGAGCCGAGCAGCGGGCGGCTCGAACCCCCGAGCGCCGCCCACAACGGCCGACGGTCGAGACGGGCTCGCAGATCCGTCTCGGCCTCCTCGAGTGCGGCTTTCGCCGTCGGAGTCAGTGCCGACGCCTCCCCGGTCAGCGACGCCCACGCGCCGTCGACGGTGTCGGGCGTGACACCGGGGTATGGCGCCGCCTCTCCCCAGCCGGTGACACCGCCGTCGCTGAGTCCGACGAGCAGCACACGGCGGCTGCTGATCGAGCCCTCAGCGGTGCTGAAGGCGTGGACGAGTGGCACGGCGAGCTCGACGATTCGGGTCTCCACGACCAGGAGGGTAGATGGAGCCGACCGGCGCTACATCGTCCCGCCCCCACCCCATCCTCTCGTCGTCGTCGTCGTCGTCACGTCCCCCTCTGCGGGGACATCGCCCGCTCCCTCGGAGGGTTCGGAGACCGTGGTCGTCGGTGCGTTGGCCTGAGCTTCGGGATCGGGAGCGATGGCGATCACGTTGCCCCGCGAGGTCGCGACGTAGACGACGCCTTCGGTGACGGCCACTTCCCCGATGATCGGCACCCCCTCGGGCCAGGTCCAAACGGTCTCGCCGGTGACGGCGTCGAGGGCATAGATGTTGCCGTCCTGCGAACCGAAGTAGACCATGCCTCCGGCCAGCGCGGGAGAACCCTGAACGAAGGGTGCGAACAGCTCGCCTTCCTCGGGCGCCGGACCGTTCCACACGATCTCACCATCGAGCGTGTAGGCGGTGACGCCGAACTCCCCCGGCTGGTAGATCATCCCGCCGGCCACGGCGGGCTTGGCGCTCAGCGCACCACCGATGAGGATGTTCGGGGCGGTCTGCGCGCAGGTGGCCGCGTCGACCGGATGAATGAATCCCACCGTTGTCGCGGCGTACACCACGCCCTCGCTCACCACCGGGGTGAGGAACTCACCGCTGGCCACGACGTCGCAAGCGACGGCTTCGTGGGTGTCGAGATTGACCTGCCACAGCTGATCGCCGACACCGAAGTAGACGCTGTTCCCTGAGAGCGTGATGGCGGTCGTCACCGGGCCGCCGAACCCCCCCTCGGTCTCGGGAACCCGCCAGAGTTCCTCGGCGACCTGCCCCGCCCGCAACACGTGCAGGAAGCCGTCGGTGCCGCCGACGTAGAGCTCACCCCGGTTCCCGTCGACCGCCGGGGTCTCGGTCGCCTCCAACGGATGCCGCCACATCTGCGTCGAGCTGTTGGCCTCGTACGCATAGATGAAGCCGTCGCTGCTGGGCACGAAGGTGAAGTAGTTGTCGGAGCCCTCGACCTGGACTCGCGCCCCTGCCGCCGTTGCTCTGATGGCGCCGTCGGTCTGCCTCACCTGGGAGACCTCGTCCCCGTTGCGCCGTTCGAAGAAGTAGACCTGACCGTCGCCTCCTCCGATCACCACCTTCTGGCCCAGCACGATGGGCGAGGCGAAGAACTCGCTCTGGGCGCTGTCGTTCCGCCAGTAGTACCCGGCGGGCTCGACGACGCCGACGACACCCGCTGCCCCGGTTCTGGCCTGGTTCCCACCCCAGGTCTCCCAGGCACCGGTGAAGAAGTCGGGAAGCTCGGTGACCTTGGTGTCCTCGATCCCCGGGATCGTCGTCGTCACCGGTGCGGTGGGCTGGACCACCACCTGCGGCTCGTCGTCCGGAGCGAACACGGTCGCCGCCAGCGCCCCGCCTCCTATAGCGAGGATCACCACGGCCGCGGCGGCACCGATGAGAAGCCCGGCACGGCGGGCCCTCCCCGGTCGGCGCCGCACCAGCCCCTGCTCGCGGCGCTGCGCCGGGCTCAACGTCGTGTCGGGATCCGCCAGCCCGGCGGCGGCCAGCGCGGAATCGAGGTCGGCCTGGAGCGCGGCTGCGGCGGCGGCCAGCTCCTCGTCGACCACGTCGGGAGCGGCCAGCGCCGCCGTGATCTCCGGCTGCGCCGTCCAGTCCTCCCGCCAAGCGTCCGGCACGTGGCGCGCCGTCTCCTTGATCCGGGTCGAGACCGCGGCTGCGGCGGGATCCGCCCACAAGCCGCCGGCCTCGATCGCCAGCGCCGCCGTCGTCGGGATCCCGAGCTGGAGCGCCAGCGCCGCTGCCTGCTTAGCCAGCTCCTCGTCCTCCTCGACGCCGGCCCGGACCGACATCAGCTCGGCAGCGATATCGAGCTTCTGGCCCTGCAGCAGCTCGTCGGCCAGGTCCTCGGCGCGCGCCTTGGGCCACTCGGCGCCCTGAGCAGCGAGGACGTTGAAGCGGAACGCCTCGATCTGGAGCCGCCATCTCCAGCCGTTGATGCCGTCGGGGGTGAGTTCGAGGGCCCGCTGCACCTCGTCGGCGGCCTCGTCGACCCGTCCCAGCCCGAGCAACGCCCGGGCCCGCAGATAGCGTGCGGCGTTCTCCCAGTCCGGCAGCTGCTGGAGGACGTAACCCAGCATGGCGTCGGCCGCCGCCAGGGACTCATCGTGGGCGCCGAACCGTCCCGCGCCCTCGGCGTGGGCCATGTGTCCGAGGAAGATCGGGCCCGAGGTCGCCGTCGCCTCAGCCAGCTCCATGGCCTTGGCAACCGACGACAGCCCGGCCGTGGGATGGCCGTGCATGAACTGCGCCCTGGCCAGCCAGGCGGCAGCGTCGGCCTTGGCGGCGAGCCCGGCGACCTCCTCGGCCCTGGTGAACACCCGATCGAAGGTCGGTTCGGCTTCGACGGCCTTCCCCCGGTCCAGGGCGATCCGTGCCGTGTTCTGGGCGGCGAGGAAGCGCTGGAACGGGTTCCCGTCCTCCTCGAGCAGTGTGCTGC
This sequence comes from uncultured Acidimicrobiaceae bacterium, assembly GCA_964496825.1. Taxonomy (GTDB): domain Bacteria; phylum Actinomycetota; class Acidimicrobiia; order Spongiisociales; family UBA5794; genus JACZST01. The sequence goes on along the minus strand of CAZCBO010000020.1, from coordinate 16,201 downwards.
CCTTGGCCTGAGAGGCGTCGGTCTCCGCCGGGAACCCGATCCGATTCAGGATCCGCGCCTGCAGCAGGAGCAACGACCCGGCCTTGGTCGGTTCGTCGATGGCCGTCGCTTCGGCGATCGCCGCCGCCGCGTACACCTCTGCGGTCTGCGACTCCTGCCGGTTGTCCTCGACGGCAGCCAGAAACCCGAGCGCATCGACGCGGGCCGCGCCCTCGAGGTGCCGAAGTGCCGCTCGCAGATCGTCGGCCGCCAGATCCGTCCAGCCGGCGGTCTGGTAGTACTTGGCCCGCTCCAGACGGAGGCGGCCTTCCAGCTCCGGTGTCCCGACCCCTTCCTCCTCGATGGCGGTCAGCGCCGAGTCGATGAGCGGCACGGCCTCTGCCGCGGCTCCCGCTGCGATCGCGGCGGTCAACGCCTCGTCGAGGAGCGGGACTGCGGCTTCTGCATCCCCGGCCTTGAGGTAGTAGCCCCCGATGAGCCCGGGTGAGCGGCCGGCGTAGCCGGCGTCGGTGAAGGCACGGGCCAGCTCGGCGTAGAGGTGGCCGCTGCGGACCGCACCGAGGGAATGGGCAATGCGCTCGGCGTCCACCGCGCTGGGAGCGGCGAACCCGTCCCGCGACTGCACCAGCATTCCCTGATCGACGAGGCGTTCGCCGATTGCCAGGGCCTCCTCGGTCGAGACGCCGATCAGATCGGCGGCAACGTCGAGGGGAACGGGACGGCCGGCGAGACTCACCGCCTCGACGAGCTTGCGGGCGGGCGCTTCCAACTCCTCGGGGCGCACCCCGTTGCCCCCCTCCCATGTCTCGGGGAGCGCCGCTGCCGCCTCGAGGCGACCGTTGGCCCAGGCCAGGAAGCCGCTCGCCACCCAGTCGTCGACGAGCCGGTCGACCTCGGTGTAGGTGCCGCCGGTCAGCGAGGTGAGCCGCTCGGCGGTCGCAGGATCGGTGATCGCTTGCAGCTCGGCGCTGGTGAGCGGTGTGAGTACGAGCTCGTCGACGCTGCCGGTGCGGCCGGCGGATGCCTTGAGCTGGTCGAGCGCCAGCGCTTGGATTCCGGAGGTCGGCTCCTGGCCGAGCACGATCGTGACCCCCGCCTTGTTGGTGGCGAGCGCCCGCTGGAGCAGCCCGATCGAGGTGGGGTCGGCCCACTGGGCGTCGTCGATGATGAGCACCGTGGCGGGCGCGCCCGCTTCGGTGAGCCCGAGGCCCTCGGCGACACGACCAACTTCCGAGACCGCCGCCGCGTGGCCCTGGGCGCGGGCCACGGTGGCACCGCGCTCCGTGGCGTCGGCGGCGGCTCCCTCGAGCAGCTGCGAACGCCCGCTCGAGGCATCCCCGATGATCACGACGAGGCGCCGCTCCCCGTTCAGGGCGGCGGCGATCGCCTCGTCGACACTGGCCCTTTCGTCTTGTCGTCCCAACAGTGGTGGCATGAGGTCAATCTAGGCATGTGCGCCGCACCGCGCACTGCCTCATTCCCCCTCCGACTCAACTCGAACCACAACGAGCGTACTCCCCACCCGAAAGACGGATGGGGAGTACGGCCCGTGGATATCGCTCAGGCGTAGCCTTCGTAGAAGGCTTGCGATTCGTCCTTGCCGTACAAGGCCCACAGGACGAACAGCGCGATCGCCAGGCTGACCACCGTGCCCCAGGTGAATGCGCCCGCACCGAGGTGCGTGAGCATGAACCAGGTCAAGACGGCCAGACGAAGACCAACCACGATCGCCACCGTCAACCGGGCCCACTTGGCGCCGGACATGACACCCGACCCGACCGCAAACAGCAGCACGGCGAGCACGGCTTCGATGATGGCGAGCCAAAGCAGATCGTTCTCCGAAGCGCCGTAGATCTCCTGCCACCTCGCGTCGTCACGGTTCAAGAACACGGCAACCGCGTTCACCGCGGCGATCACGGCATTGATGTAGACCACAATGCCGACGAGCGTTACGACGCCTGGACGAGACGGCCTCATCGCGGCTGCGACGGCCTCCTGTCGCTCCGTCATATGCCTCCCTTTCTCTCCCGAACTCGGCTGCCCTCGTTGAGGGCACGACCGATCCCACTGCTTCTGCAGCGCCTCGGTTAGACCCCGATCCGGAGGGGCGAGTTACCGGGGTGGGACTAGAAGTATCCGTCGAAGAACTCGGCTGAGTCTTCTTTGCCGTATAGGGCCCACAGCACGAACAGCCCGAGCGCCAGGCTGATCGCGGTGCTCCAGGTGAACGCGCCCGCACCGATGTGGGTCAGCATGAACCAGGTCAGCACGGCCAGGCGCAGCCCGACCACGATGGCCACGGCCAGCCGCGCCCACTTCGCGCCCGACATGATCCCCGACCCGACGGCGAAGAACACCAATGCGAGCACCGCCTGGATCAACCCCAGGATCAGGATCTCGTCGGAGTCGCCGTAGACGTCGAGCCACCGATCGTCGTTGCGGTTGATGAACAGCGCGATGGCTTCGACCGCCGCCAGGGCCGCCCAGATGAAGAGGATGATGCCAACCAGCGTGAGTACCGCCGGCCGGGTGGGCCCCATGGTCGTCGCCATCGGCTCCTGCCGTTCGTTGTCCACTCGTTTCCTCCCTTCCTCGAACCCGTCGCGAATCTAGCAGTCGGCCCCCGGCCCGGAATCTTCTGCCAGCTGGTGTCCCGGCTCGTCAACCAAGGGCCCGTAGGATGACGACCGAGAGGTCACGACAGTGGAAGTCAGAACCAGCGTCGAGGTCGCGGCATCGCCGGACGAGGTGTTCGCCTACCTGTCGGACGCCGAGCACAACCCGGAGTGGCAGTCGGGGATGGTGTCGACCCGCTGGAACGGAAACGGCCCGATCGACGTCGGCTCCACCTACGACCAGGTAGCGACCTTCCTCGGACGCCGGATCGAGTCCACCTTCGAGGTTCTCGAGTACGAGCCGGGGCGGAGGATCAAGGCGTCGTCGACCGGAGGGTCGTTCCCGATCACGTTCACGCGAATCGTCGAGCCGCAGGAAGACGGCTCGAGGGTCTCCGCCATCATCGAGGGCGACGCCTCCGGGTTCTTCAAGGTTGCGGAGCCCATCCTCAAGCGTCTCGTCCAGCGCTCCGTCGACGGTGACTACCAAAACCTGGCGGCGAGGTTCTCCGGATGAGCACGAAGGACCCGAACGAGTACTGGCGCCGGCTTCTCAGCGGGGAGGTCAAGGGCCTCAGCCCCGAGCAGCGCCTCTTCCGCTCCCTGCCCTCGGCACCGCGGTGCAAGCTCTGCCACGCCCCCTTCAAAGGGCCCTTTGCGCCGGTCCTCGGCGCCATCGGGTTTCGGCGCTGGGATCTGAACCAGCAGCTCTGTAAGTTCTGCATCAAGGGCATCGCCAAGCAGCAGGGCGGGGCGGAGATCCCGGTCTCGTTGCTCTTCGCCGATGTCAGGGGCTCGACCGACCTCGCCGAGACGATGTCTCCCGGCGAGTTCCGTGCGACGCTGGCACCGTTCTTCACCGCGATTGCCCGCGCCGTCGACGGCGAGCATGGCGTGATCGACCACATCGTCGGCGACGGCGTCATGGCAATGTGGATCCCCGGCTTCGTCGGCCATGAACATCCGCACCACGCGGTCGCGGCGGGGCGAGCGGCCGCACGGAATCTCGCCGCCAACACCGAGTTCTCCGCCGGGGTCGGCGTCCACACCGGGGTTGCCTACGTGGGGGTCGTCGGTGAGCCGGGATCACTCGACTTCACCGTGGTCGGCGACACCGCCAACACCGCGGCGCGCCTCGGTTCCGCAGGGAATCGCGGCGAGCTCGTCCTGAGCGAGGAGGTCGTGGCCGCGGCGGGGATCGACACCGGTGGTTTCGAGCACCGAATCCTCGAGCTCAAGGGCAAGACCGAGCCCTTCCCTGCCTGGGTGGAGCGCGTGCGCGTCGGCGTCGACGGCTGAGCCCCATACACTGCACCGCACCATGGCCGGGCGCAAAACCAACCTTGCGCTGGCTGTCCTGCTGGCGATCACCCTGGGCACCGGGATCCTTGCCTTCGGCATCGGAACCGGGTGGGTGCGGCCCGTGCTCATCCTTCACGGCATCGCGGCGCTCGCCATCGTGCTGCTCGTTCCCTGGAAGTCGGCGATCGCCCGGCGCGGGCTGCGCCGGCGCCGTGCCGGCAACCCGGTGTCGATCGTGCTTGCCGTCCTCGTCGTGGTCACCATCGCCTCCGGGGTGGCGCACTCGCTCTTCGGCGTCGATTCGGTGGGACCCCTCGCCATCATGCAGATCCATGTCGGTGCCGCCGTCGGATCCTTGGTCCTCGGCTTTGCCCACGTCTCGCGACGGCCGCAGCGGCCACCCAGGACGGCGGATCTCGACCGGCGTACCGTGCTGCGTGCTTCCGCCCTGGCCGGCGCGGCGGCAATCGGGTTGCTCGCCATCGAGACCACCGCTCGCGCCTCGGGCCTCGCCGGAGCCACCCGGCGTTTCACCGGGTCACACGAACGGGGGTCGTTCGAGCCGGCAGCGATGCCGGTGACGTCCTGGCTCAACGACGCGGCGCCGCAGGAAGTCCGCGAACTGGTCCTGACGGGCCCCGCCGGTACCCGGGTCGTGCCGATCGATGAGCTGGCCGCCCCGACGGATCGGGTCACCGCGACGCTGGACTGCACCAGCGGGTGGCACTCGACCCAGCGTTGGTCTGGTATCCGGCTCGACCGGCTCATCGCGGGACCGGGAGCCAGTATCAGAGTGATCTCGGCCACCGGCTACGAGCGCCGCTTTCCGATCGAGGCCGCCGCCGACCTCCTCCTCGCCACCCATGCGGGCGGGGTGCCTCTTTCCAGGGGCCACGGTGCACCGGTGCGGCTGGTCGCTCCCGGCCGGCGCGGCTTCTGGTGGGTGAAGTGGGTCAGCGAGATCGTCGTCGACGACCGGCCGGCCTGGTGGCAACCGCCGTTTCCGCTGACCTAGGTGGCTTCGCTCGCCGCGATGACCTCGGCCAAGGCGTCGGCGAGCGTCGGCTCGCCCCGATCCTCCGAGACGTAGACGGCATGGCGAATCGGGTGACCGGCGTCGATGAGCCGACCGAGATCGATCGGCGTACCGACGATCACCACGTCGGCGGGAACCGCCTGGACGGTGGCCTCCAGCTCCCGCAGCTGCTCGGCGCCGTATCCCATGGCGGGCAGCACCGCGCCGACCTCCGGGTACTGCTCGAACGCGTCTGCAATGGAGCCCACCGCATAGGGCCGGGGGTCGATCAGCTCGGCTGCGCCGCCCTGGCGGGCCGCCACGGTTCCGGCGCCGAACGGCATCCCGCCGTGGGTGGCGGTGGGGCCGTCCTCGATGACCAGCACCCGCTTGCCCTCGACGTCCGGACCGGGTTCGAGCGTGACCGGCGAGGCGGTCTCCACCACGGTGGCTTTGGGGTTGACGGCGGCGATGTTCTCCCTCACCGCCTCGAGCTGCTCCGGGGACGCCGAGTCGACCTTGTTGATCACGAGCACGTCGGCCATGCGGAAGTTGGTCTCCCCGGGGTGGTAGCGCATGCTATGACCGGCACGTAGCGGGTCGACGACCGTGATGTGCAGGTCCGGCCGGAAGAAGGGGATGTCGTTGTTGCCGCCGTCCCAGACGATGACGTCGGCCTCTTCCTCGGCACGGCGCAGGATCGTCTCGTAGTCGACGCCCGCCCACATCACCATCCCCAGCTTCACCGGGAACTCGTACTCTTCGCGCTCCTCGATCGTGGGATTGCTGGCGTCGATGTCCTCGATCGATGCGAACCGCTGGACCGCCATCTGTTCGAGGTCGCCGTACGACATGGGATGACGCACCATCGCGACCCGCAATCCCGCATCGCGCAGGATCCGTGCCACCATGCGGCTGGTCTGGCTCTTCCCCGATCCGGTCCTCACGGCCGTCACCGCAACCACCGGCTTGGTGCTCTTCAGCATGGTGCGGTTCGGGCCCAGGAGTCTGAAGTCGGCACCGTTCGCCATCGCCAGCGAAGCCGCGTGCATCACCTCCTCGTGCGAGATATCCGAGTAGGCGTGCACGACCTCGTCGACCTCCTCGGCGACGATCAGGTCGGCGAGGCCCGCCTCATCGACGATGGGGATGCCGTCGGGATACCGCGGTCCCGCCAGCGATGCGGGATAGACGCGGTCGCCGATCCCGGGGATCTGGGCAGCGGTGAAGGCCACGACCTCGGTGTCCGGGTCGTCGCGATAGACCACGTTGAAGTTGTGGAAATCCCGTCCCCCGGCCCCCAGGATCACGATCCTCCGCATCCACCCTCCTCACCGCCCACTGGGGCTGGGGCGAGTGTAGGAGGCGCGTGCCCTGCGCCGGCCGGCTGATCGACGCTCGCGGGTTCGTTAGTCGGGCTGCCGCTCCACGTTCCGGAGCGCCTCGAGCGCAGCGTCGGCATGGGTTTCCATGTTGAGCTCGCTGGCGATCACTTCGACGATCCGGCCGTCGGTGCCGATCACGAACGTCATCCGCTTGTTGAGCAACGGTCCCGGTCGCCTGACGCCGTAGCGTTTGGCGATCGAGCGGTCCGGGTCGGACAGCAGCGGAAAGCCGAGGTCGTGGTGGGCGGCGAACTCGGCCTGGGTGTCCACGTCGTCGGCGCTGATTCCGACCCGCTGGGCACCGATGGCGGAGAACTCGGAGGCGAGGTCACGGAAGTGGCAGGATTCCCAGGTACACCCGGGGGTGAACGCCTTCGGGTAGAAGAACAGCGCCACCGGGCCGCGGTCGAGCAGATCGCGCAGCAACACGGTTGCCCCGGTCTCGTCGGTGGCGGCGAACTCGGGCGCCGCATCTCCCGCCTTCATGTCACCACGATATCGGCGCGGGAAGCCGGCTGGGCGCGGTCGCGTACCTCGCCGAAGCGTACATCCGGACGAGACCACCGACACGACCCCCGGGCGGCCTGTGCGGAGGGGACCCGCTCCACCAGGTCGAATAGGCAGGCGGCCGCGGCCTCGGTAACGTCTTCCCGGCTGGCGATGAGCGACACCAATCCTGGCCCGTTCCGTCCGGTCTCGTGGCAGTTGCGTACCCGGACGATCGACACCCGTGATCACACCCTGATCATGGGCGTAGTCAACGTGACGCCGGATTCGTTCTCCGACGGCGGAGCGTTCTCCACGGAGGCAGGCGAGATCGACATCGAAGCAGCCGTCCGTCACGGGTTGCAGCTGTGGGAAAGCGGTGCCGACCTCCTCGACGTCGGTGGGGAGTCGACGAGGCCCGGAGCGAGCGGCGTGGACGACGCCACCGAGACCGGCCGCATTCTTCCCGTAGTCGAAGAGCTGACGACAGCTGGTGCGGTCGTATCGGTCGACACCTCGAAGCCGGACGTCGCCGCGGCAGCCATCGATGCTGGGGCCGAGGTCATCAACGACGTCACTGCGCTGGAAGACCCGAAGATGCGCGAGCTCTGCGCCGACTCCGGGGTGGGTGTCGTCCTGATGCACATGCGGGGCCGCCCGGGGACGATGCAGGACGACCCGCGTTACAACGACGTCGTGCGCGAAGTGCGCGACTACCTGGTTGGCGCCGCCGCCGATGCGGAAGCCTCCGGCATTTTGACGAATCGTATCTGCATCGATCCCGGCATCGGGTTCGGCAAGGCCCACGGGCACAACCTCGAACTCCTCGCCCACCTCGACGTGCTCGTGGAGACGGGGTACCCCGTGCTCGTGGGTGCGTCGCGGAAGGGATCGCTCGGGATCGTCCTCGACCGGGCAGGGCATCCGGCACCCGCCATCGATCGCGACCCGGCTACCGGCGCGACCGTGGCGCTGGCTGTGGCGGAGGGGGTCGCGGTGGTACGCGTCCACAACGTCGCGACGGCGCTTCAGGCCGCCAGAACCGCCGATGCGATCGTCCGCACCCCGTGACCGTGCGTGTGGCGATCGGGTTGGGCTCGAACCTCGGCGACCGCCGCACCCATCTCGACGACGCCATCGCCGCCCTCTCCGCCGTCGGTGAGGTCGTCGCCGTGTCGGCCTACTACGAGACCGCTCCGATCGGCGGACCGGAGCAGGGCGACTTCCTGAACGCCGTCGCGGTGATCGAAACCGGGCTCGATGCTGCCGAAGTCCTCGACGTGCTGCTGGCGGTCGAACGTGATCACGGTCGGGTGCGCCGCCGACGGTGGGGTCCCCGCACCCTCGACCTCGACCTGCTGCTCTACGGGGAAGAAGTCGTCGAGGCCCCCGGGCTCACCGTCCCCCACCCACGGATGACCGAGCGGCGGTTTGTGTTGGAGCCCCTGATCGAAGTGTGGCCCGACGCCACCCTGCCCGACGGCACCAGATTCTCCGATCTGCTCCCGGAGCTCTCGGACCAGGAGCTCCGCAAGGCACCGGGGTGAGTCTTCGCCCGGTGAACCGATCAGGGTCGCCGGAAGCGATCCCGCAACCGTTGCACCAGCCGGAGGCTGACGGAGGGGTCGTCGCCCATGCTCGGCAGGTCGGCCGAAGTTCGCTCGTATAGCGACTGCTTCTCACCGTCGTCGTGCAGGATCGGCCCGTCATCCTCGTCGAGCCCGATTGATGCCTCCTCCGGGTTCTCGAGCTCCAGCCGCACACCCTCCATCTCGACGAGCAGCTGGTGCACGCTCTCGGACCCGACCGATTCGTAGCTCGGTTCCGGCAGTAACCCGCCCGGCTTCTCCGGCCACGAGGTCGTGGTCGAGGTGATGGTGTTGCGCTCGGGCTCGTCCCGCATCGGTCTCACCTCGGCCAGCGTCCGAGCGGCGATGCGTCGCACCTCCTCACGCGCCTCGGCGACCACGGTGGCGGCTTCCTCCTCGGCCTGGGTCCGCGCCCGTTGCCTGGCCTCGGCCTCGATCCGCTCGGCGCGCAGCCTGGCCTTCTGCAGCACGCGCTCCTTGGCCTCGAAGACCGCGACCATGGCCCGGTCTACGTCGTCGATGGCTGCGCTCTTCTCCTCGGCGATCGACAGGCGCGCCCGCATGTGACTCGCCCAAGCCTCGAAGGAACGGAGCTCGGATTCGATTTCGGCGAGATAGCTCCGCACCTCTTCGCGATCGTAGCCCTTCCAGGTGACGGTGAACTCCTGCGCGTCGACCGCCTTCGCCAGTCGCGGAACCGCATCGGTACCCGGTTGCTCGTCCATTGGACCTCCCTACCCGGCCCACGCGCAAGCTACCCCGGCGGGTGGAGTCGTGGGAGGTACATATCGGCCCTCTCAGACGCACTAGTCCTCGGCTAGGGGAAGGGATCACCCCAGCGTCCCGCGGAGCCGAAGAACCCAACCACGTCCGTGGGTGGAAGCGGACGCACGGCGAAGACCAACTCCTCGGCGCCACGGTCGTCGCCGCCTTCTTCGAAGACGAAGACCAGATCTCGGTCGGCACCGAGCTGCGGTCGGTCGGGACGACTCAGCAGCCGGAGGAACTCCTCATAGGCGCCGAACAGCTCCTCGAGCCGGCCCATGGCCTGCTCGTAGGACAGCTCGAACTCGCGCCAGGCCCGCTCGTAGGAACGCTTGGCGTCCTCGAGGAGCTGGGTCGTCCTGCGCTCCACCGTTGCGCCGACTCCGACGTCCACGACTCGATCCTCCTCGTACCCCTGCCGGTTCCAGTAAACACGATCGAGCTACACCGTCGCAGCCCATGCCTCGACCGCGGCGCGAGACGAGTGGCGGGGCACCCAGCCGAGATCGCGCTCGATGCGCTCGATCGACGCCAGCCACGGATAGCGCGCGAGGACGAGACCGGAGGCATCCGAACGGCTCTGGAGCCGCATCCGCCAGGTGATATCGACGAGCCGGCGGAGGATCGGCTCCGGTACCGAGACGACTCGACTCCCGGCCAGGTGCGCCAGCTCGCGAAACGATACGGTCCCGGAGCCGGCCACGTTCCAGGTCCCCGGATGGGGCGCCGACAACGCCGCTTCGACCGCGGTCACGTAGTCGTCGATGTGGAGAAACTGCATCGCAGGGTCGGCACCGGCGACGACCGGCATGATCGGCAGCGACAGCGACGAGGTGATGAAGTTGTCGGCACCGGGTCCGAGGACGACACAAGAGCGCAGGATCACGACGTCGGGGCCGCCGTCACGGGCTGCGGATCGCAGGATCTGTTCCGCTTCGACCTTGTGCTCGGAGTACGCAAAGCCGGGTGGCGGCCGCTGCGGCCCGTCCTCGGTGTGAAAGCCGGCTCTCGGGTGCGCACCGTAGGTGGTGGTGCTCGATGGGTAGACGATCCGGCCCACTCCCGCGGCCGCGGCCTCGCTGGCGAGCCGAGCCGTGGCGTCGACGTTCACCTCCCGCGCGGCGCGATCGTCCCTCGTGGGTTGGACCAGGAAGGCGTGATGGACGACGGCCTCGATCCCGTATCGCTCCAGCAGATCGCCAACACCGTCCCGAACGTCGCGTCGGACCCACTCGCCTCCGGGCTCGAGCGGGTCGATCCGGTCGATGCCGACCACCAGGTCGACATCCCGAAGCGAGGCGACATGACGGACGACCGCTGCCCCGAGGAACCCGGCGGCACCGGTCACCAGGATCCGGCGCGGCGGGGTCACGTCACTGAGTCGGTGAACTCGAAGCCGAGTCGTCCGATCCCGGGTACGGTGAAGCCCATCTCGATCGTGTGCTTCCCAGGCGCCAACGGCTCGCCACTCACGGAAACGCGAATGTCGCGGCCCGACTCGAGCCCGAAGCGCCGTTCCGGCCCGACCGCGGCGAAGGACACGGCGGCACCCTCGATGTGGAAGAACGACTCCTCCAGCGGGACCTCGAGTCCGTCAACGATGAGCGGGTCCAGCCCGGTGGCCTCCCCCCCGGCGATCGAGTTGTGCAACGTGAACTCCCAGCCGCCGGCGGTGTTGTGGAGGCTCCCCGGAACGTAGAGGCGGCGGAGCAGGAAGGCGGGAATCTTCATGCTGAGCCGAAGGCCTCTCGGACCCGCTCCTCGGCCTCGGTGATCGGATCGTCGCCCGATGTCATGGCAGCGACGGCGTCCATCGTCGGGTACCCCGCCTCCCGCTCGGCCTGCAGGGCGGCGGCGAAGCCCCCCGATGCGATGTCTTCGATCGTCGCCCGAAATGCACGATCCATCTCGTCGAGGTCGAGGTCACCGAAGCGGAGATATCCGCCGTATTGGGCGACGATGCCGTGCCAGGTCGTCGACCGGTAGAAGCCCTCGGAGGCGAAGGTACCGAAGGTGCGCGACATCTCCCCCGACATGTAGAGCTCGAGCACCATGGCCTCGGGCGGGAGCCCGGCATCGATACCGGCGTAGAACGCGGTGATCAGCGCCCCGCCGAGAACCGGACCCACGGTCTGCTCGACGAGGAGGTCGATGAGGGCCTCCTGGGAAGCCGACAGCTCCATGACGCCGCGTCTCAGGGCGCCGGCAGCGCCGGCCAGAGCGAGCAGCACCGCCTGCGCCGCACCGCTGGCATCCTGCTCCACCGAGACGTAGGCAAAGAACCCGGTGCCGTCGAGATAGCTGCGGCGCACCTCCTCCCCCAACATACGGGGGGCGAGGAGAAGCACGTCGGCATCGGACGGCGGCTCGATCAAATCGAAGGCGAGCACGTACCCCGACGCCAGGCACAGGGCTGCCCCTGGCCGGAGCGCGGGGGCAATCTGCTCGGCGAAGACCAACGGGATCTCCTCGTCGGGGATCAACACGTAGACGAGGTCGGCGCGCTGGACTGCCGCGGTGATGTCGACGACGGCGAAGCCGTCGGCGGCGGCCCGGGCGCGGTATTCATCGTCGATGTTGCCCACGATCACGTCGACGGCGGAATCGCGCAGGTTGGACGCTACGGCGCTGCCGAGGTTGCCGTATCCAACGACGGCGATGGTGCGGTCGGCGAGGACACCGGGGTCCTCATCTCCCGACCGGTACACGGTCAGTTCGTCACTCATGGGCTCATGCTACGGAACCTCGCTCCCGCAACACCTCGCCCGTCATCTCGCCCGCGTCGCATCACCACGCTTCCGTGATCGTCCGCCGCGTAGAGTCCGCGGTGGGAGCCGTCGATGACACGAGCAACACAGGTGACCCGGTCCCACCGCATCGCTGCAGCGGCAGCGATCGGGGCAGCACTCCTGGCCGCCGGGCTGCTCGCGGGTTGCGATTCCTCCGAGAGTGACGGCGCCGAGATGCCGCCAACCACCCTGCTGCTCGTCGACGACAACACGATCGTGGAATCGGTGATCTACAACGCAGCACAGCTCAGCGCCATGACCCTGTCCGAACTCGAGGAGGTGGCTGCGGCGCTGCGGGTCGATGCCGCAGGGAAGAGCAGGACTCAGCTCATCGACTCCATCCTTGAAGTGCAGGCACCTCGCCTCAACATCCGCAGGAACGGCACCTCGGTCATCTGAGGTCCAGGGAGGACGAAGGCTTCTTCCCCATTGCGTCGGCCGTCTGTCCGGGTCAGTTCAGGGCGCCACGAGTTCGCCCGATCGGTAGTAATCTGGTATGACCCATGGTAAGATCACAGTATGAAACTCAGCGTCAGTCTCCCGGACGAGGACGTCGAGTTCCTCGACGAATATGCCCGGTCCCAGGGATACCGGTCGCGGTCGGCCGTCCTGCATCGCGCGATCCGTCTCTTGCGTTCCAGCGAACTCGGCGATGCCTACGCCGAGGCTTGGAGCGAGTGGGCCGAAACGGGCGAAGCCGATCGGTGGGGGTCGACCTCGGCTGACGGCCTCACCCGTGCCTGATGCTGCGGGGTGAGATCCGGTGGGTCGACCTCGACCCGGCCCTCACGGGCGAGGCCGACAAGATGCGGCCGGCGGTCATCGTCTCCAACGACGGAGCGAACACCACCGCAGCACGGCTCGGCCACGGTGTGGTGACGGTCGTCCCGGTCACGACGAGCACGGACCGCATCTACCCATTCCAAGTCCTCCTCCCGGCGAGGGAAACCGGGCTCGACCGCGACTCGAAGGCGCAGGCCGAGCAGGTGCGCTCCGTGTCCGTTACACGGATCCGCGACCGGATCGGATCCGTTCCGGCATCGTTGATGCACGAGGTGAACGACGCCCTGCGCCTGCACCTTGCGCTCTGAACACAGCGGGTGAACGACCGCGCCGACACTCCTGCCGCGTTGCGTCCGGGGATCAGTAGTTGAGAAGCGTCCTGATGACGGAGGCGACCTCCCCGCTGATCGCGGGGTCGATGGCGCCGAGGCGGTGGATGAGCCGGTTGCGGTTGATCGAGCGGATCAGCTCGCACTGCACGTAGCTGATGGAGTCGAGGCCGGTGTCCGGTGTCGGCTCGACCTCGACGTGGAGGGACAGGCCCCGAGCCGCAGTGGTCAAGGGGCTGACGATGACGTAGGGGAACCGGGGCCCGAAGGTTTCGGGAGGACCGAGGACGAGTGCCGGGCGCGGCGCGGAGGGCTCGCCGGGCTGGGCCTCGCCGAAATCGACAAGCCAGAGGTCATCGATCGACGCCATCGGTTACTGCCGTCGACTCGCCCTCGGCGAGGTACTCAATCCAAGCTTCGGGGTCCTGGCGCAGTACGTCCAGCTCATCGGTCACCTGCTCGGCGAAGCGGAGCCGCCGCAGCGCTTCGGCGGCGTCGCGCACCGTCTCGATCAGCGAGGCACCGCTGGCCCGGCTCATCTCGACCAGCCGGGCGTGGGTATCGCTATCGACACGAATTGTTGTCGTAGGCATGATTGCGGAGTCTACATTCTGCATGCGTATTCGTCTACACCCTCCTCAGTTACGGCTCGGTGATTTGCGCTATCGGCTGGGTAGGACAGCTTTCGAGCCGCGTGTGGTGGTCGCGCCGGACCGTAAGCAGCCTGTTAGTGGCATCTGGGAGGCTCCGTTCCGTAGAGTCGCAGCCACGGCGAGGAGAGCAGATGGCGACCGCAGAGGCCGAGACCTCGCGTGACGAGCGCGTTCCGTCGGGGGGATCGGTCTATGACGGCTTCATTTCGTACTCGCATGCCGCCGACGACCTGCTGGCGCCGCGGTTGCAGGCGGGGTTGCAGCGGTTCGCCAAGCCATGGTGGAGACGAAGGGCGCTACGGATCTTCCGTGACGAGACGTCGTTGTCGGCGAACCCGCATCTGTGGTCCTCGATCACGGACGCCTTGGATGGCTCCCGCTGGTTCGTCCTCCTCCTCTCCCCCGACGCCGCCCAGTCCCCCTGGGTCAACAACGAGGTCGAGTACTGGCTGGAACACAAGGATCCCGAACGGATCATCTCGGTACTCACCGATGGCGACTTCGGCTGGGATGGGGACGTCACCGGCGACGCGTTTCCCCCGGCCCTCGAGGGTGCGTTCTCGGCTGAGCCTCGCTGGGTAGATGTGCGGTTCGCAAGAACCGAAGAGCAACTGGACCTCCAGAATCCCGAGTTCTCGGCTGCCATCGCCGATATCGCTTCGGCACTCCACGGTGTCCCGAAGGACGAACTCGCGTCAGAGGAGGTGCGCCAACACCGCCGCGCCGTCCGGACGGCGATCGCAGGCGTCGGGGTGGTCGTCGTCTTCGCACTCGTGGCTGCTGCGGCCGCCGTCTTCGCAATCGGCCAGCGGAATGAGGCTCGTGAGCAGGCAACGATCGCTCGGACTCGCGAACTCACGTCGGCCTCGCTCGCCGCCTTGGACGAGGATCCTGAGTTGAGCATGCTGCTTGCCCTCGAGGCGGCTTCGACCGGACAACAGGGAATCAGAGAACGGACGAACCTGCGAAACGCGGTGCGCGACCACCGCGTCCTCAACACCTTCGTCTGGCCGCATGACATGTTCTGGACGACGTTCGGGGCCTTGAGCCCGGACGGGAGCCTCGTCGCCCTCACCGGAGAGCAGACCCTCGTCGAGGTTCACGATCTCTCCGGGGACGCTTCTGTGCCGCTCTGGACTGCCGACGGATTCCCGCCCGGCGTCCTCGTCTCGCCGATCTTCACCAGCGATGGAGAACAGCTCGCCATCCACGTTGGCGCGAACGTCTTCGACTCGTCGGTCCCTGCACTCGACGACCCGACCATCCTCGGCATGTACTTCTTCGATGCGCGAAGCGGCGAGCTCAATCGGCACATCCCCCACGCCGGCCCGTGCCGTCCCTTCTGGATGTGGCAGACGGAGCAGAGCGCATTCCTCGACCTCACTGCGCCCATGGTTGCCGCCGTCGACAACTTCCTCGAGTTTGATCCGATTCCGGTGTGCAACACGGACACGACCGAGACCTGGTGGCTCATCGACCTCGAAACCGGCGCGCCGGTTCACGTGACAGAAGAGCCGGCTGAGCTCCTCGCCTACGGGGTCTCGCCCGGTGTCGGTCAGCTCAGCAAGGTGTACCCGGACGCGATCATCATCGAGGACCTCGATTCCGGTGCTGAGATCGCGTCCTACTCCTCCGAGGAGCTCGGAACTAGTGGCTTCGTCTCGCTGAGCCCAGCGGGGAGATGGCTGTTCACCGACAGCGAGGTCTTTGACGCCTCCACGGGTGAACCGGCCATCGAGCTTCCGGACAACGGCCCGTGCATCTCAGACACCTTCAGTGTCGAGGAGGATCTCCTGTTCCGATCATGCGAGGACGGCGTCATCTACGTGATCGACCTGACCACCGGTGACGAAGTCCTGGCACTGCGCGGTCACGACGGGCTCACCTATCGATCAACGGCGAACGCAGACAACCGGAAATTGGTCAGCGGCTCACCCGACGGGACCATTCGAGTCTGGAGCCTCGCGACCCGTGGAGAGGTCGCCGCTCACGGTATCGGCCCCGGCTACCGCGCAGATGCCGGCATCGACACGGTTGGCGATCGTGCGGTCGCCCTGGTGTACACCGACGACGTGACGACGATGTTCGATGACTTGACATCACACATGGTGCGGCCGGCTCGGGGCCAAGCAGTCAGCTTCGACGTCACCTCCGGAGCGGTGTCGGCCCGGATCGACGGCGTGACCGGAAAGGTGGCGCGGCTGTCGCCGGACGGTCGCCGCATCGCTGTCCAGACTGCGACAGATGACGGTGAGGCCGCGGCCGTGGCCGTGTTCGACGCCGGCACCGGGGGACGGGTAGTCGAGATGACCGGCATCTGCCCATGGGGCCCGGGTTCCTCACCTACCGGCGACTGCACCTTCGACGGCGATCCATTTGCCGCTGATGCCATCGATCTTGCCTGGTCCCCTGACGGCCGGCTCGTGGCAATGGCCGGCGGCTCATCGCAGCGCATCGCCGTGTGGGAAGCGCTCACGGGTGCACCGGTTT
>CAZCBO010000019.1:0-19757 GCA_964496825.1 uncultured Acidimicrobiaceae bacterium | reverse complement strand
GTTGAGCACGGAGGGTTCGTGGCGGTCGAGCTCCTCGAGGTAGCGAGAGGCGCGAAACAGGAACATGCCGCTGTTCCAGAGGAACCCGCCGGCGGCCAGGTAACGCTCCGCGGTGTCGGCGTCGGGTTTCTCGCGGAATTGGACAACCGCCATGGCGCCGTCTCCGAGATCGTCGCCGGTCTCGATATAGCCGTACCCGGTCTCCGGGGCGGCGGGCGTGATCCCGAAGGTCACCAGATACCCCTCAGCGGCGAGCCGGGCTGCGGTGGTGACGGCATCGGCGAGGGCCGCCTCGTCGCCGATGACGTGATCGGCCGGCAGCACCAGGAGCAGCGGATCTTCTCCGGTTGCGGTGGCATCGATCGCCGCCACCGCGACCGCGGGTGCCGTGTTACGGCCGACCGGCTCGAGCATCATCCGGGATCCCTCGAGTCCCGCGGTGGCGAGCTCACGCTGGATCCCGATCCGCTGATCCTCTCCGGAAACCACGATCGGGGCGATGGTGTCGGGCAGCGCGGCCGCTCGTTGCACGGTCATCAGGAACATCGATCGGTCGTCGACCAGCTGCAGCAGCTGTTTCGGCTGGCGGCGGCGCGACGCCGGCCAGAGCCGGGTGCCCGCTCCGCCGGAAAGGACGATCGGCAGGATGTGCTGTGTCATTATCGGGAATGTATCGGCACTTCTTCGTCGCACCAAAGGACTAGTCAGTCGTTGCGCCACTCGACGGTGGGCGGCCCCGTCGGCTCCATCTGATTGGCGAGCTCGACCCTGGCGTCGGTGGTCCCGAAGAAGGTCAACCCGTCGGCCGCTTGCAGCATCGTGTTCCCATGGGGGATGAGGACGCTGGTACCGCGCCGTACCGAGACCAACGTCGCCGCCTCGGGCCACGGCACGTCCTTCACCAGCTTGCCGGCGACCGGGGAGCCCCGTATCACCGTGATCTCGAAGAAGGCGGCGTCGGGCTGAGCCCGCAGCCGGACCCGCTCGCGGTAGAGCTCGCGGCCCGTCGCGGTCCCCAGAGCGGTGTGATAGGCGCGAACGACCGACTCACGGCGGAACATGCCGACGAGCCGGGCCGGATCCTCGTCGGCGACCACCGGGAGCCTTCCGAGCCCGAGTGATGCCATCCTGGCCAGGGCAGCGGACACCGGGAGCCGTGCGGTCACGGTGATGGGACGGGGCGTCATGATGTCGGCGACGGTATCCGCGCCGCCACCGGCGCGAGCGATGTCGGTGTAGGAGACGACGCCCACCAGGCGACCGTCCTCGACCACCGGCACACCGTGATGTTTGGTGCGGTCGAGCATCGCGGTGAGCTCGGTGACGCTCATTCGAGGGTCTGCAGGCTCGTCGATCGGTTGCATCACCTCGCCGACGTCGATGGTGTCGAGCAGATCGATGTCTTGGGTCGTCGGGAGATGGATGCCGCTTCTGGTGAGCGCGATCGTGTACGCCGAGTCGGTGTACAGGCGGTCGCCGAGGAAGGTGGCGAGCGCCGCACCCAGCATGAGCGGGAGGACGAGGCCGTAGTTCCCGGTGATCTCGAAGACGATGATCACCGACGTCAGCGGCGCCCGTGCCACCGCGGCGAAGGTCGCCGCCATGCCGACGACGGCGAAGGCCCCGGAGTCGATCGTGGAGAAGTTCCACACCGGATCGACCAGGAGGGCGAAGCCCGCGCCAACGGCACCGCCGATGAACAACGCGGCCATGAACGTGCCGACCGATCCGCCTCCGGCGCGGGTCAACGACGTTGCGACGATCTTGACGAAGGCGAGGATGAACAACGAGTACCAGAGGGCGGTGTTGGAGGCGGCCCCTGCCAGCAGGTCGGAGAGGAATGCCTGACCGGTCCCCAGAGACAGCGGTTCGAGAATGCCGACGACGGCGATCACCAGCCCGGCGAAGACCGGAATCAGCCACCCGGGCGCCGACGGGTGCGGCCGGAACCCGCTGGTGAACGCCAGCACGCGCAGGAAGAGCACACCGAACAGCACGGCGACGATGGCCAGGCCCGCGTAGAGCACGAGCTGCTTCGGATCGGTGAGGTTGTACGGGGGGGAGCTGAGCAACTGCTCTTCACCAACGAGCTGGTGGGTGGTGACCGCAGCGATGACCGAAGTGATCACGATGGCGTTGAGGTGCCGCACCGAGAAGGAGCGGAGGATGACCTCCATGGCGAAGAGCATCCCGGCGATCGGGGCATTGAACGAGGCGCCGATCCCGGCCCCGGCTCCTGCGGCGACGAGGCTCGTGATCTGGTCGTGTCCGAATCCGGTGTAGCGGGCAAAGGACGAGCCGATCGTGCCGCCGATGAGGGCGATCGGACCCTCCCGGCCGCCCGACCCACCGAACCCGAGCGTGAACGCCGTCGCTGCGATCTTGGTCGGAATGAGCCTGGTGGGGAGATATCCGCCGTGGAGCGTCGCGCCGACGATCGTCTCGGTGACGCCGCCGCTGGAGACGCCGGGCCCGAACCGTCGATTGAGCCCCCAGGAGATGACCAGCCCGAGCGGGATCGAGACGAGCCAGAACCACTTGCCCCAGCCCAATCCGTCGTTGGTCGACTCCCAGATCCAGACGACCCCGTCTATCGCCCACACCAGGACGGCCGCCCCGAGTCCGACGAGGACGCCGAGGATCAGCGCGGCCGCCAGGAACTGCGCGGTGCCGCGGGACGCGAACTGGTCCCTGACCCAACGACGAAGGGTGAGCATCCAGCGCACGGTAACCGGCGAACTGTGAAGGGAGACCAGATATGACCGTTCGGCCCTGCCGGTGGAATCGGTGCCGCCGATAACCTGTGGTCGTCACTGCCAGGAGGCGTCGATGAACTTCCGTCCACTTGTCGACCACGAGACCGGTGATCGGTATCTCCCGGTCACCAAACGAGGTGACGCCCTGCTCCACGACCCCTTCCTCAACAAGGGAGAGGCCTTTCCGCGCGACGAGCGGAGGGCCTTCGGCCTGGAGGGGCTGCTTCCGGACCACGTCGCTTCCCTCGACGAACAACTCGTGCGGGTCCGTGCCCAGCTGGACCAGAAGCAGACGGATCTGGAGAAGAACATCTACCTCAACCTCCTCATGGACCGCAACGAGACGCTCTTCTATAAGTTCGTCGAGGCGAACCTCGAGGAAGTCGTGCCCATCATCTACACGCCGACCGTCGCCGCGGCCTGCCAATACTGGAGCCGCATCTACCGGACCGCCCACGGGCTCTACATCACCCCGCGTGATCGGGGGCGCTTCGCCGAGCTGCTGCTGGCTCGGCCGGTCGAGCAGCCGCCGATCATCGTCGCCACCGACAACGAACGGATCCTCGGCATCGGCGACCAGGGCGCAGGTGGCATGGGCATCCCGATCGGGAAGCTCGCCCTGTACACGGCTGCGGCCGGCATCTGCCCGGCGCGTTGCATTCCGGTGTCGATCGATGTCGGGACCAACAACGCCGAGCTGCTCGAGGACCCGCTCTATCTCGGGTACCGGGAGCCGAGGCTCCGCGGCGCCGAGTACGAAGAGCTCATCGAGGAGTTCGTCCACGCCGTCAAGGAGGTCTTCCCCGACGCGCTCCTGCAGTGGGAGGACTTCGCCAACCGCAACAGCTTCCATCTCCTCGAGAAGTACCGCCGTTACCTGCCGTCGTTCAACGACGACATCCAGGGGACGGCGGCCATGGTCGTGGCGGGCCTCATCGCCGCCACGCGCCACCTGGGCGGCAAGCTCGCCGAGCATCGGGTCGTGATTGCCGGATCGGGTTCGGCCGGATACGGCATCCGCGAGCTGCTCACCCACGCCATGACCGAGGAGGGTGTGCCGCTCGACGAGGCGCGGCGCCAGGTGTACGTCCTCGACAGCCGGGGTCTCATCACGGATGACCGCGCTCACCTCACGGATGTCAAGCAGCGGCTGGCGACGCCGGTCGACGTCGTGGGCCCATGGGACACCGCCGAGGTGCCGCCCTCGCTACTCGATGTGGTGCGCAATGTCCATCCGACGGTGCTCATCGGCGTGAGCGGGACGGCCGGGCTGTTCGACGAGGCCGTCGTTCGCGAGATGGCGGAGCACGCCGAGCGGCCCATCATCCTTCCCCTCTCCAACCCGACGAGCTTCACCGAGGTGACGCCGAAGAACGCCCTCGCCTGGACCGCGGGCAGGGCCCTGATCGCTACGGGCAGCCCCTTCGCCCCGGCCGAGTACGACGGCATTCCGCACCAGGTCGGTCAGGCCAACAACGTGTTCATCTTCCCCGGTGTCGGGCTCGGAGTCATCACCGCGAAGGCGGAGCAGGTCACCGACGGGATGCTGCTCGCCGCCGCCAGAACGCTTGCCGACTCGGTGACCGATGAGATGGCCGCTCAGGGCCGCCTCTATCCCGACATGGACGATGTGCAAGATGTGTCGCGAGCGGTGGCGATCGCCGTGGCGTCGGCGGCCGTCGAGGAGGGCATGGCCGAGCCGATCGACGAGCTGGAGGCGGCCGTGGACTACGAGCGGTGGCAGCCCGAGTACATGGCGTACCGGCCGGCGGGGGATTAGCCCCCGTTCACGCTACGCAAGAACGTCGGCGGGCGCCTTCTCCAACGCCAGCGTGAAGATCGTCTCCTCGCCGTCGTGGTCGTAGGTCAAGTCACCCCCCATGTGGTGGGCGAGCTGGCGGGAGACGGTGAGGCCGAGGCCCACGGATCCGGTCACCCCCGCCTGCTGGCGGGCCTTGAAATAGGGTTCGAAGATCGTCTGACGCAGCTGGTCGGGGAGCGGTGAGCCGTCGTCGCGCACCTCGAGGGCGCTACGGTCGCCGGCGTCGGTGATGACGATCCGGATGTTGGATCCACCGTATCGGGCGGCGTTGGTCAGCAGGTTGCGGACGATCTGGCGCACCCTTGCCGGATCGGCGAGCACCGGAGCAACGGACGGATCGATCTCGATGGGTACGACGTCGCTGACCGAACGGAGTACCGCAGCGGCTTCGACGTTGAGATCGACGGGTTGCAGGATGATCTCGAGCCCCCCGGTCTCGGCCCTGGCGGCGACCAGGAGATCGTCGACGATCCGGGACACGTCGAGGCTCTGCTCGGCGATCAGCGCGATCAGCTCCTGACGCTCGTTCTCTGAGAACTCGCCGTTGGCATCCCGCAGCTCCTCGGAGATGCCGGCGATGGCCGTCAGCGGCGTGCGCAGCTCGTGGGAGACCGTGGCGACGAACTGGTCCTTCGACCTGATCAGCTCGTGGAGCTGGCGCTCGACGTCCCGCTGGTGGGTGATGTCGACGATGGCGACGATCACGTTGGCGAGATCGAGCTGCCCGTCGACCCGTGCCGCGCTCCACACCAGCAGGGCTTCGATCGGCAGCTCGGTGACGCCGAGTCCACCGATCAGCTCGGTGCATGCGGTTTCTTCATCGTTCCAGATCGCGAGGAACTGGGGAACGAGGGAGGTGAGGGCACCGCTCGACAGGCGGGGCCCGTCGAGGGGCCCGAGGAGCTCCTCCAGCATCGGACGCTGGGTCAGCTGCACCGCGGCCCTGTTGGCGTCGGTCACCTTCACGAGCGACGCCAGTCGCTGGATCTCGTCGGGGTTGGCGGCGAGATAGGCCTCGAGGTCGCCGAGTCCCTCGTTCCTCAGCCGGTGCAGCTCGGCGCCGACCTTGGTGAAGTCCTCCTCCCACAGGGACACCGGGGCGTTCTCGAACAGGTTGCGGTGTCGCCGGTCGCGGTGCTCGAACTCCCTCCGGATCCACGAGAGCAGGGCGGCGCCGAAGGCGGTCGAGATCGTCACCAGCACGGTCTGGAGCAACTGCACGTCCTGGGCCGGCCACCACATCCTCGACGCAAACATCAGCGTGGAATAGGACGCGATGTAGGGGATCACCCACCTGCTCTGGAGGAAGAAGGCCCCGGTGATTCCGATGATCGCAAGGGGAATCACGGAGGCGTTGGCGAGCGAGATGTCTCCGAGCAGCCGGTTCTGGACCACGGTGGCGAGGGCAGCGACGAACAGCACGGGCTGCAGCCGATCTCGTCCGGTGACCAGCATGAAGGCACCGACGGCGGTCACGATGGCAGGGCCGGACACGCCGGCGACCATGGCGAGATCCTGCTGTGCCCAGCCGGCCCAGAGAAACGCAAAGGTAGCGCCGAAGGCCAGGGCCGTGGTGAGTCGTAGCAGGGTGCGCTCCACATCACGCGGCGGAGTGCCGAACGGTTTGCCCCGTTCAGTTTCGCTCATAGAGAGGCTATCGGCGGAGAAGCGCAGAAGATGTAGCCGTGTTGGGGGCTACGAGATGACGTGGAGCACGGCGTTCGATCCCTCCGACAGGGTGGCCAGGCTGCCGTCTTCGAGGAACGTCACGGCTTCTCCCTGGAGCTCGTCGGGCACCGGGGCGAGGCAGGGTTCGGTGAGCAGCGCATCGGTGACCGAGCTCCCCGGGGGTCGGTGCCAGAGCCAAACCGTCTCGTAGCCTCGGAAGGCGATCGTCGTGCCGTCCCAGGAGACATCGGCACCGGTGACGGCAGCACCCAGGTCGAGCGTGGCGACCAGCTCCAACGCAGGGTCGCCGTCGGTGGCGCCGCGGTAGACCTTCGCGGGACCATCCTCCTTGGTCACGAGGTAGATCGAGCCGTCGGAGACGAACAGCGACTCGAAGTCGTGCGGACCGTCGGGGGAGTCGAGCACGATGGCGGCATCGACGTGCACCGTTGCCGCGGCCGGATCCGGCTCGGGGGCGCGATAGACGGTCACCCGCCCCCGTCGAATGGCGAAGTTGTCGCCGATGTCCCCGATGTAGAGGTACGCGTGCTCGGGATCGGGTCCGGGTCCCACCGCCATGTCCTCCCAATCGAAGGCGAGGCCGCCGGCAACGGTGAGCGAGCCGAGGTCCTCTCCGCCCGGGCCGATCGCATAGATGACGGGATCGGCTCCCGAGTCGTTGTGGGCCCAGATCAAGCCCGGCATGGCCCGTGAGGCGGCGATGCCGGAGGTCTCGACCAGGCCCGCCGTCTCGACCCTTCCCACGGCCGACACGGTCCCGTAGCGATCACACACCGTGGTACCTGGGGCAAGGGTCGTGGCCGGGGGCACGGTCGTCGGAGCCGAGGTCGTGGTCGCCGGCAACGACGTCGGAGCGGTGGCCGTGGATGCCGTCGTCGCGGCGGCGAGCCCCGCCGGCTCGGCGCCGTCCCTGTTCAACACGATCGCCGCGGCAATGGCGGTGACGGCGACGAGGAGCATGATCAGCCAGCTGCGACGATCCACCCGTTGGAGGCTAGGGGGAGCACCGCGCTGCTAGCGGCGACCTTCGCCGAGCACGCTGAGCGCCAGGGCCTGTGCCATGATGGCCGAGCGGAGATCGGCGAGGCTGACGCTCTCGTTTGGTCCGTGCATCTGGCTCGTCGAGTCGGCCACACCGTTGAGCACGATGCTCGCCTCCGGCCACGCCGCCTGGAATGCGGACACGATGGGTATCGAGCCTCCCACTCCGATCTCCACGACGTCGCCGCCGTATGCCTCGGAAAGGGCGTCGGTGATGATCCGAACCACCGGTCCGTCGGCGGCCACCTCGAGCGCCTCCCCCGATACCCCCGGGGTCACCGTCACCCTCGCCCCCCACGGCGCAGCCGACTCGAGGTGGTCGCTCAGGGCCGCCATCGCGGTCGAGGCGTCCTGACCGGGCGGGATCCTCATCGAGATCTTCGCCCTGGCTCTGGGGACGATCTGATTGATCGCCTCGGCGATCTGCGGGGCGTCGACGGCGAGCACCGAGATCGCCGGCTTGCGCCACATCCTGGCGGTGAGGTTCCCGCTGCCGATCAACTCGACTCCGTCGACGGCCGAGGTCCATCGGCGAACCGTCTCCTCGGTCAATCCGAGGTCGTGGGCCTCACCGGTGAGGAGGCCGGGGATGGCGACATTGCCTTCTTCGTCGTGGAGCGAGGCGATGATTCGCGCCAGGACGGTGATGGCGTCGGGGACCGTTCCACCGAACAAGCCGCTGTGGACGGCGGTGTCGAGCGTCTGCACCTCGACGACGCAGTCGACGAGCCCCCGCAGCGAGGTCGTGAGCGACGGAACCCCCGGCATCCAGTTGCCGGAGTCGGCGATGACCACGACATCTGCGGTGAGCAGATCGCGGTATTGGCCCATGAAGGCCTCGACGTGGGTCGAGCCGACCTCTTCCTCCCCTTCGACGAACACCTTGAGGTTGACCGGTGGCTCCCCACCGAGGACCCGAAGCGCTGCGGCGTGGAGCACGATCCCCGCCTTGTCGTCGGCAGCCCCGCGCCCGAACAGGCGCCCGTCCACCTCGACGGGATCGAAGGGCGCCGTGCGCCACGCTTCGGCGGGTCCCGGCGGCTGCACGTCGTGATGGGCGTAGAGCAGCACCGTGGGTGCATCGGACGGTCCGCGGGCCTCGGCGAAGACGGCGGGATGGGCGCCATCGTGCTCGAGGAG
This sequence comes from uncultured Acidimicrobiaceae bacterium, assembly GCA_964496825.1. Classification (GTDB taxonomy): domain Bacteria; phylum Actinomycetota; class Acidimicrobiia; order Spongiisociales; family UBA5794; genus JACZST01. Next base: position 11,309 of record CAZCBO010000019.1, on the reverse strand, counting down.
TCGGGCCTCCCGATACCCGGCGTCGCCGAGGATCTTTGCCGTGGCCTCGGCGCTTCGGCGCACCTCGGCGGCATCGAACCCCGGCGCGGAAACCGAGGCGATCCTGACCAGATCCTCGAGCTCCTGCCTGACCCGGGGGAAGTCGGCTTCGACGGCGGCGGCGAGATCTTCGTGCATGGGCGGGCAAGGCTAATCCCGGCTCCCGGTCGCTCTCTACAATGACGGCATGATCCGCGACGTGGAGCCGCAGCGACGATTCACGGTGCAGGAGGTCGGCGAGCTGATCGACCTGGCCGCCCGGCTCGATGAGCTCGCCACCTCGAGCGGTCTGTCCTATGACGACGTGCTCAGGGTCGCCGATGAGGTGGGGGTCTCGCGGGCGGCGATCGGGCGGGCCGTCGTGGAGGAGCGGGCGGTCAGGCGGCGGCTGGCGCGCCAGGCCCGCAAGCAGGTGCGACGCCGCATGCGGTTCATCCGGCACGCCACCGTGTTCTCCATCGTGGTGTCTGCCCTGTTTCTCATCGATGCCATCGGGGGCGGTGGCTGGTGGTTCTACTACGTCGCCGCCATCTGGGGTGCCGTGGTCGCGCTGCAAGGGATGCGGTTCCTCACCAGGAGGTCGGGACCGGTCGAACGGGCACTCCTGGCACGGGAGCTGGGCGACGCCAGCCCGGCCCGCTAGGTTCCGATGTCCCCGAAGTCCGGGGTCTGCACCCAGTACGCCCCCGGCTCGCCGCTGCGGGATCGCTGAGCAACGGCGAACTACCCGGCGAGGCGCCGCTTCATCCTCGTCGCCAACACGTCGAACGGAGGCAGCGTCGACACCGTCGCCGCCGTTGCTGCCGGTCACCGTGGTGCGCGTTGATCTTGTTTCCCCCCTGGGGCCAGATCCTGACCCAGCCCGTCTTGTGGTCGGCCGGCGCAGACGCCGACGTCTCCATGCCACTGCCGTAGGACCCTCCGTACACACCGGTGTGGAGTGTTTCCGCGGCCTCGCGTCGGCCTCGCCCCGGCCCGCCCCGGCACGGCCTCGACTCGGTAGCCTCAGGGCCGATGGAAGCCCCGATCACCGTTGCCGTCGACGTTCCCCTCGTGGGGGACGAGCGGAGGAAGAACTGGGCCAAGGTCGTCACCGGCGTCGACGATTCCCTCGCCACCGGATGGGCGTTCGAGGGCGAGTTCATCGCCACCGGCGGCATCCAGGACGTGCCGATCGGAGCGGTCGTGCTCGTCTACGGCGAGAAGGGGAGCAGGGCCAACCCCGCGATCGAGGCCAGGGTGTACACGGTCAACGCCGATGCGACCTTGAGCCCGCGAGCCGAGGCCAGGGGCAGGGCATGGGCACGGACGCTGCGCGACCCGGTCGAGGAGCTGCTCGACGAGCAGGCCGGGAGGCCGATCGAGGACCGGGAGTGGGGCCCGGAGTTGATGCAATACACGAGCGAGGCGCTCCGTCGGGAGCTGGAGCGCCGGGGCGGCTGAACCCTTCCAGGGCTTGGCAAAAGCGGTCGACGTTGTCCACGGCCACGCTTCAGTCGCTCGCCGATGCTGACGATGACTACCGTCTGTATGCGCCGCACCGTCACCCTGCTCGTAGTCATCCTGTTCATCGCCGCCGCGGCACCGGCGGCATTCGCCGAGTCCGAGGAGCCGGCTCCGCAACAGGCCGAGCAGCAAGTGGAGCCGCAACCGACCGAGGATCCCGTGGTCGACGATCCGGTAGCGCCACCGGCTCCGCGTCGCCCGCCGAATCGTGTCCGGCGGGTCAGGGTCACCAGGGACATCGTCTTTCCGATCGTCGGCCGCACCCGGTCGATAAACGGCTTCGGCTCATGCCGCGACAACTGCACCCGGGAGCATCACGGGGTCGACATCCTCACGTACGGTTGGAAGGGCAACCCGGTCGTGGCCTCCCACGATGGCGTGATCACCGACATCCGAGACGACGGCGAGTGGTGCAACCTCCAGATCACCGGTGCCGACGGCTGGTACACCCGGTATGTCCACATGAACAACGACACCCCTGGGTACGACGACGAGGACTACATGTGCATCCCGCCAGGACTCGCCGAGGGGACCGAGGTGAAGGCCGGGCAGCTGATCGGCTGGGTCGGCGATTCGGGCAATGCCGAGAACACCCAGCCCCACATCCACTTCGAGATCAGGATGCCGTCGGGTCTTCCCGTCGATCCCCTCGCTTCCCTGAAGGCGGCGCGCCACATCGACGTGCGCCAGGTCGGCGGGGCCGATCCGGCGGTGACCGCGGCCCGGATCGCACTGCACGCCTACCCGGAGGGCGCTCCGACGCTCACCGTGATGTCGATCGACGACTATCAGGCGATCCTGCGGGGCGGGTACCAGCCGCTGGAGCTCGACGGCCCGCTGCTGCTCAGCGAGTGGGAGCGGATCCCGCAGGTGACCGTCGAGACCCTCGGTGCGCTGGCACCGTCGCGGGTCGTCATCGTTGGCGACCTCTGGCTGCCGGACGTGCTCGACCGGCTCGCAGGCACCTCGGAATTGCGCGAAGGGGCCCGGCTCGAGCTCGTCGTCACCGATCAGCTCGAGGAACTCGGCACGGTCGTCGAGACCGGGGAAACCATCACCGCCCAGGACCCGGGCTACGACGACGGTATCGCTTCGGTCGCAGCGGCAGTTGCGGAGCCCGACCCGGAGCCCGCGCCGTTTTCGATCGTGTTGCTGGGCGACCCCGACGAGCTGGACGAGGCCGAGGCGGCCGCCCTCGCAGGACTCACGGCACGGGTTGGGACCACGGTGATGGATTTCGTGGAGCCGCAGGGCCGGATCGGCAACGCGGTCTTCGAGGGTGTCGGCAGCTCGGGATCCCGCTACACCCTCTACTACGCGGCGGGCGACGAGTGGCCGCGCTACAAAGCCAAGGAGCCGCCGGAGGAAGCTCCCGGGTACGGGTGCCTCGTTGTGCAGCCGGGAACGCTCAGCGAAGAGACGCTGACCTTCCTCGCCAGCCTGGTGGATGCTCCGGTGATACCGCTCTGGCGCTAGCTCACGACTGGCGACTCACTCGTTGAGGAACTCACCGATCTTCGTCTGAGCGGCTTCCATCACCTTGGCCTGGAGGCCGTTGAGCGCCCTGGCGAGCGCCAGCTCCTCACCGATCACCGGCATGGACTGATCGGAGGGGTTCCGTTTCGCCCTTCCCTTGGCCTCGAAGTGATCGCCCATCAGGTCGAGGACGGTGCGCACCGTCGTTGTCGTGTCATCCTCTTCGATGTGGACCGAGATCGTGATGTCCTTCTCCATGGCACCTCCCATTCGGAGCATGGTCGAAGTTCACCGCCCTGGCTAGGGCCTTTCGGTTGGCGTTCAGCCGAGCACCCCGAGCTGCCGATAACGCAATCGATGACCAGCCGGTTCGACCGTCTCAAAGCCGACCACCCCCGCGCCTACGAGCCATGGCGGCCCATCGACGAGGTGATCATCCGTGCGATGATCGGTGCGGCCGCCGGTGTCCAGGAAATGGCGGAGCGGCTCGGACGAACCGAGGCGGAGATCGCCGCCTTACCGCCGGGAACGGGCTCGGCGCACCCTCCGTCAATGGTCACTCTTCGGGGTGACGATCCAGGCGGCGACGGCAGCGTAGACGAGGGCGACGATCGCCAACCCCATGGCGATGGGGAGCAACGTCTCGTCGTAGTCGGTGGCGGCTTCCTCGGCGAGGATCAGCAAAAGCATGCGGGGATGGTACCCCGCAGTCGACCCCTCGCAGCACCCGGCTCGTTCCTACCATCCGGGGCATGGCCACGACCCAAACGGCGGACGCGCACGACGTACCCGAGACGCTGACGCTCGGCGAGGTGCTCGCCGGCGGGTTCCGCCTCATCGGGCGCTTCATCCGATGGCATCCGTGGTCGTTCGCCGTCGCCGTGGTCGGTGCCGCAGTGTTCGTTTCGGCAATCGTGGCCTCCGCGGTGGTCATCGGCCGGATCACGGACCTGGTCATCATCCCGGTCCTCGATGGAGGAGAGACCGTCGGCAACAAGGTCACCTTTGCCGTTCTCGCCGTGATGACGGTGGCCCTGATCAAGGCGGTCGGCATCACCCTGAGGCGCACCGGCGCCAGCGCCCTCCAGTACCGCACCCGCGCCGACGCCAGGGAATGGCTGGTCGACCAGCAGTTCCGCCTCGGCCTCGGCTGGCACGATCAGCGTTCGACGGGCGACCTCCTGTCGGTCAGCGAGGTCGACACCCAGCTCGGGACCTTCGTCCTGGCACCGCTGCCCTATGCCACGGGGGCCTCGCTGCTCCTCGTCGGAACGCTGGTGATGATCTTCGTCACCAACTGGATCCTGGGGGTGATCGCCCTGATCGGCCTGGGCATCCTCCTGGCGATCGACGTCTTCGGCGCGTTCTCCCTCTTCACTCAGTTCGAGGCCGCACAGTACGAGCGTGGCATCGTCGGCGAGATCGCCCACGAGAGCATCGACGGTGCGCTCACCGTCAAGGCCCTGGGAAGGGAACGCGAAGAGACGGAGCGGTTCCGCGGCGCCGCCGACGTTCTCCGCGACCGCCTGGTCAGGATCGGCGTGCAGTTTGCCAACTTCCGCGCGGTGGTCGAGGCGGTTCCGGCCGTGATCACCGTGGCCAGCCTCGTCGTGGGCGCGGTCATCGTCTCCGAAGGCCTGATGACGACCGGTGAGCTGGTGTCGGTTGCCTATCTGATCACGCTCATGGCCTTCCCGTTGCAGCTCATCGGCTTTGTGATCTTCGAGATGGCGCACAGCCAGGCGGCCTGGCGTCGGGTCCAGGACGTGCTCGACGCCGACGAGCTCGTCGAGCACGGGTCCCTGACCGCGATCGAGGAGCGCACGGGCGCCCCGGTCGACTCCGACGAGATCGCCTTCTCCTACACCGAGGAGGAGCCGGTGCTCTCGGGGCTACGGCTCGACATCCCAGCAGGGAAGACCGTGGCCGTGGTCGGGCCGACCGGCTCGGGCAAGTCCACGCTGGCGATGCTGCTCGCCCGCCTCTGGGATCCGACCGACGGTTCGATCCGGATCGACGGACGCGACGTGAGGGAGTTCGGGCGTTCCGAGCTCCCGCGGGAGGTCGCCTTCGTCTCGCAAGAGGCCTTCCTGTTCGACGACACGGTGTGGGGCAACATCACCCTCGGCGTCGACCTCCCCGAGGAGGACGTCCTCGAGGCGGCCCGGCTCGCAGGGGTCGAGCGATTCGTCCACGAGCTGCCCGACGGGTATGCGACCGACATCGGCGAGCGGGGGACCTCATTGTCCGGCGGGCAGCGTCAGCGGGTGGCTCTGGCCCGTGCCCTGGTAAGGCGACCGAGGGTGCTGCTGCTCGACGATGCGACGTCCGCCGTCGACCCGTCGGTCGAGACCGAGATCCTCCTTGGCCTGCAGGGGGCGGACCTTCCTTCAACGATTGTGATCGTCGCCTACCGGCGCTCGTCGATCATGCTCACCGACGAAGTGGTCTTCGTCGACGAGGGGAGGGTCGTCGCCCACAGCACCCACGAGGAGCTGCTCGCCACCGTTCCCGGATACGAGCGCATCCTGCGCGCCTACGAGCAGGACGCGGATTCACGCGACAACGAGCGGGTGGCGCCGTGAGCGAATCGACCAGCCGGGTCCTTCGCCGGGCGTTCACGGTTGCGCCGGAACTGACGAGGGGCCTCGTCTTCACGCTGATCCTGGCCGCGATCGGGACCGCGCTCGAGGTGGTCGTCCCGGTGACCGTGCAGCGGATCATCGATGGGGTGCTCCTCACCGACGCCGCAGTCGATACCGGCCGGGCCGTTTGGGCCGGTCTCGCCGCGCTCGTCGCGATTGCCGGTGCTGCCCTGGCGAGACGATTCTCGCTGGCTCGCCTCGCCCGATCGGCGGCACGCGGACTCGCCGAGCTGCGCGTCGCCACCTTCCGCCACCTCCATCGCCTCTCGATGCTGCACGTGCAGTCGGAGCGCAGGGGTGCCCTGGTCGGACGCGTGACCTCCGACGTCGAGACGATCCAGGAGTTCATGGAGTGGGGCGGTGTGGGCCTTCTGCTCGGCACCACCCAGGTGACCTTGGCGCTGATCGTGATGCTGATCTACGAATGGCGCCTCGCCCTCGTCGTCGCCGTTGGCACGATCATCTACGCCGGGCTCTTCATCTGGTTCCAGCGGATCCTGCAACGGGCCCACGATCGGGTACGTGACCGGGTGGCCGACTCGCTCGGCGTCATCGGAGAGGCAACTGCGGGCCTGCCCACGGTCCGGGCCTACGGCATGGAGGACGCGGTGATGGGGAAGGTGAAGCGGATGCTCGACCGGCAGTATCGCGCCGAGTACGGGGCGGGGGCGCTCGCCGCAGTCCTCTTCTCCTCGGCGGAGGTCTTCTCTGGGGTGATCACCGCCTCGGCCATCGCGTTCGGCATTGTCTTCGGCGTCGAGTGGGGCTTGAGTGCCGGGACGCTCGTCGCCTTTCTCTTCCTCGTCACCCTGCTCGTCATGCCGGTACAGATCCTCGTCGAGACCGTGAACTCGGCCCAGTCGGCGGGAGCCGGGCTGCGCAAGATCCTCGGCGTCCTCGACACCCAGGTCGAGGTGCCGGATCCGCCCGACGGTGTGGATCTGCCCGATCGGGCGCTCGAAATCCGGTTCGAGGACGTTCGATTCCGCTACCCAACCGGGGGTGACGTACTGCGGGACGTCAACGTCGCCATCGACGCCGGGGAGCGCGTGGCGGTGGTGGGCGAGACCGGCTCGGGGAAGACCACGTTCGCCAAGCTCGCCACCAGGTTGCTCGATCCCACCGAAGGGAGCGTCGTGGTCGGCGACATTCCGCTCGATCGGATCCGGTTCGACTCGCTGCGGGCCCGGGTCTCCTACGTCCCGCAGGAGGGTTTTCTGTTCGATGGCTCCGTCGCCGACAACGTCCGCTACGGGAAGCCGGCGGCCGACGACGCTGCGATCAGGGCCGCCTTCGCCGACCTGGGCCTGCTCGCCTGGGTGGATTCGCTACCCGAGAGCCTGGCCAGCCGTGTCGGCGAGCGCGGCTCCAACCTGTCGACCGGGGAGCGGCAGCTCGTCGCCATCGTCAGAGCCTGGATCGCCAACCCCGATCTTCTCGTGCTCGACGAGGCGACCTCGGCGGTCGACCCTGCGCTCGAGGTGCAGCTCCGCCGTGCGATCGAGCGCCTCACCGCGGGAAGGACGTCGATCACCATCGCCCACCGGCTCTCGACGGCCGAGGCCGCCGAGACGATCCTCGTCTTCGACGATGGGGAGATCGTCGAGCGCGGCTCGCACGCCGATCTCGTCGCCGCGGGCGGCGTGTACTCGGACCTGCATCGCGACTGGGCCGGAGCGACGTCGGCCGCGAACTAGTTCGAAACTGGTTCGTCGCCCATCGCCGATAGGCGTTGAGGCCAATGGGAATTCTCGGGATAGGTCGGTCGGCTCAAAACACGCAGAGTGTTCAAGATCGAGGCCGGAACGGTCGATACTTATGGATGAACCGGTGGGATGGCCGGCGGGGTAAGTTATACCCAGTACGCAGGGTGGTTCACAGACAAGACCTGATCGGTCCCCTTCCAAGGTTCACTTCAGAAGCCCCTTCGGGGGCTTCTGCTTTTTGACCCGTTCTTGCGTAATGAGGGACCGTATACGGGCTGACGTTACGCAAGAACGACTCAGGAGATGAACCACTGCACCGCTCGGACCAGGGCGTTCGGCTTCTCCAGCAGCGGGGTGTGGACCAGCAGCGCCGGACAGTCGACGGCCTCTGCGATGTTGTCGGCCAGATCCGTGACCACGTGGAAGCGGTGAGTCGGCGCTCCGAGGACGACGAGGTTGGCGCCACGCGACAGCTCCGTGAGCGTCGACACCAGGTTGTCGGCGGGCCGGACGAGGTCGTGCCACGGCACGGTGAGCACGGCGCCGAGCCGCTCGTGGTAGTCATGGATGGATTCAGCCTGGCCGGGCGGGGCATCCGGAGCGACCACGTGGACGAAGTTGATCATGGATTGCTCGTGGCGGGCGATGTGGTCCGAGAGGCCGATCTTCACCGGGTCGTACGGACCGCCGGTACCGAGCACGGCGATGCTGTCGATGTCGTCGACCGCGCGATTGCGGAGGAACACCGAGTCACAGGTGAGGTGTTCGCGCAGCCACTGCAGATCGCGGGTGATGTGACGGGTGGCCCGGAGCTCCTGCGGTAGGTCGGCGAGGAACAGGTCCACGTTCTCGTTCTCGACGTACTGATGGACCGCGCCCCTCCGATCCTCCTCGGTGTAGTGCGCAACGGTCACCTCGACGCCCAGCTCGTCGGCCAGCGCCTGGTCCTCGGGTGACGGGATCCGTCCGACCGAGGCCTCGTCGAAGTTGATCACGTGGATGTGTCCGCCCGGGGACAGGCTGAGCCGCAGCGCGAGCCGGATCAGCGTGTGCTGGCGTGCCAGCCGGGTGGGTCGCCTGATGAGGATGGCGATGTGGCCGCGGCCGCCCGAGTCGACCTCGGTGGCGGTCAGCTCGACGAGCCGGTCGTCGGCGCGGGCGCGGAGCGCGTCGCGGGCGGCCGACTCCTTCACGGCGCGCGACTGACCGAAGGCCCGGTACCAGAGGAAACCGGCGACGATGAAGATCACGGCGCCCACGGTGGGGACGAGGCCCATCTGGGTGAGGAGCACGATCGAGGCGATGATCCCGAAGGCCTGGGGGACGGGGTACCACGGAGACTTGAACTCGGGTCGATACCAGTCCAGCTTCGCCTCCCGGAAGGCGATGAGCGCCACGTTCACGAAGGCGAACACCAACAACTGGAAGGCGGAGGCGAGCTTGGCCAGCTCGAGCAGCGGGACGAAGAGCACGAGCAGGATGAGGGCCGCACCGGTGACGAGGATGGCGTTGCGGGGAGCATGCGACCGCTCCGCGACCCTCGACAGGAAGGCCGGGGCCAGGGCGTTGCGCGCCATGGCGAACGGGTAGCGCGCCGAGGCGATCACCCCGGCGTTCGCCATGGAGATGAGCGCCAGCACCGCGGTTCCTGCGACGACGACCACTCCGATGTCGCCGAGGAAGGCTTCGGCGGCGGTCGTCATCGGGGTCGCCGTGGCGGCGAGCTCGTCTGCCGGTGTCACACCAACCATCACCGCCACGATCGCGGGGTAGAGCAGCATCATGAACCACACCGAGAACAGCATGCCCATCGGGATCGTCCTGCCCGGTCGGCGCACCTCCTCGGCCACCGAGGCCACCTTGGTGACGCCGGCGTAGGAGACGAACACCAGGGCGGTCGCAGAGAGCAGACCCTTGATCCCGGAGGGCATGAACGGATCGAAGTTGGCGGTGTCTACGGAAGGCCGACCGAGCGCGACGAATCCGAGCAGCACGAGCATCACCGCGGTGACGAAGATCATCTGGAACTGAGCCGTCTGCTTGACACCGATGAGGTTCACCCCGATGAGGACGATTGCGATGATCGCCGCCACGAGCCGCTCGTCGTGGTGGAAGAAGAACTCGAGATAGGCCGAGAGCCCGTCCAGGGCGAACGCCGCCTTGAAGACGAGGGAGAACCACACCCCGAACCCGGCGATCGTCCCCATCAGCGGCCCCATCGCCCGGTCGATGTAGAGATAGGTCCCACCCGCCTCCGGCATGGCCGTCGCCATCTCCGACTTGGACAGGGCGGCGGGGATCACGACGACACCGGCGAGGAAGAAGGCGAGCACGACGGCGGGACCGGTGATCTCGGATGCCAGCCCGGGGAGGACGAAGATTCCCGAGCCGATCATCGCACCCAGCGAGATCATGATCACGGCGTAGAGGCCGAGAGTCCGCCTCAGCACTCCTCCGGTGTGCGAGGTCGGCGCCCGGGGGGTGTTCTGGGTTGCCACCGTGGCCTCAACCTACCGCCGTTAGCCCGGGAGGTCGGGTTGCGATCGGAGCCGGGCCGCCGTCGCCCGCCCGGCCACGACGTCGACCCTGGAGAGGAGCACGGCACCGAGGATGAAGAACGAGCCGAGAAAGAGGATGGCGACCCGGGACGATCCCGTGATGATTCCGACGGCGGCGAAGATCAGCGGCCCGAAGATCGCAGAGAACTTGGAGAACACCGAGTAGAACCCGAAGAACTCGGCGGACGCTTCCTCGGGGATCATCGATGCGTACAGCGAGCGCGACAGGGCCTGGACTCCGCCGAGCACGAGCCCGGCCAACGCCCCGAGGGCCAGGAACCCGGCCGGCTGTTGGGCGGGGAGCAGGAATCCGCCGATCGCGACCAGGGTCCAGCCGCCGATCGACACCATGATCGCTCGCTTGGTGCCGAGCATGCCGGCCAGCCGGCCGAAGGCCAAGGCGCCGAGGAACGCCACCAGCTGGATGACCACGAAGGCTCCGACGATGAGCTCGGCGCTCAGCTCGAGGGTCTCGGTGGCGTAGACCGGGGTGATTCTGATCGCGGTCGCCACGCCGTCGTTGTAGAAGAGAAAGGCCAGGAGGAACAGGGCCAGCTGCCGGTAGGCCATGACGTGGCGTGTGGTCTGCCAGGTGCGCTGGAACCCGATGCGGGTGTAGGCGGTGAGCCGGCTGCCCATGCTCTCCGGTCGGGTCCGCGAACCGCCGGGATCGTGGAACCGGGTGAAGGCGAAGGCTGCGAACCCCGCCCACCAGACCCCGGCAGACGCGATCACGATGCGCTCTGCGGTCGCCTCGGAGAGCCCGAGGCGGTCGGCGTTGGCGAGGAGCACGACCGAGAGGACCAGATGCAGCCCGCCGCCGGCGTACCCGAAGGCGAAGCCCTTCGCCGAGACCCGGTCGACGGTGTCGGCGCTGGTGATCTCGGGGAGGAACCCGTCGTACATCACGTTGGCGGCGGCGAAGCCGGTTTGGGCGAGGAGGGCCACGACGACGGCGAGCACGAGGTCGCCCTCGCCGGGGAGGGCGGTCAGCACCGCGAAGAACGCACCGGCGTAGGCGAAGGTCTGGAGCAGCCGCTTCTTGGCGTCGGTGAAGTCGGCGACGGCCCCGAGCACCGGCATGGCCAGAAACAGCAACAGGGCGGCCACGCCGACGGCAATGGCGAAGAACGCCTCGGCCCCGATCGTGGTGCCGCCGATCGTCACCCCGTCCGCGGGGTAGATCACGTCGGAGAAGAGGATGGCGAAGACGAGGCTCCCGGCGGTGATGTAGGCCGAATTCGCCCAGTCGTACATCGCCCAGCCGAAGATCGTGCGCTTGTCGTTGCGGACGACGTCCTGGGCCATGGGTCCTCCCCGGGGGTGACGCTAGCCGTCCTTCACCTCAGCCCGTGGACGCCACCGAGGCCGCCCGCTGC
>CAZCBO010000018.1:0-19833 GCA_964496825.1 uncultured Acidimicrobiaceae bacterium | reverse complement strand
TGCCTTCTCCGATCTGCAGGTGGACATCCTGGAGCCCGGGCCGATCGCCGAAGGTCCACCGCCGACCAGGTCCACTGGGCGGCGGGTGATGAAGAGTCTCCGTGGGCCACACACCGCTCCCCCAACCTGCCTGTGGCGGCACGTCCTCCAGCGACATGCGGCGTGCTGATCGCGAAGGTACCTGCTCATCGATGGGACCCCACTCGGGCCACCTCGCTGAGTGGGTTGTCACTGTCGGGTCCTGGCCTTCGACTGCCGGGAGAAGGTGGGATCCGTCGGAACGGGACCGGAGAACGCACCCGGCGGTGCCGGGATGCGTGCGACCGGATACGACGCATCACAGTCGGTACTATGCGCATCGATGGGTCGCAGCGCGCGGGCCAGGCTCGCGATCACGGCTTTTGCCGTCCTGGTCGTGATGACCGGGATCACTGTTCCCGCGCGCGCCGACGCGCCGGGAGCTCCCGGACCCGATCCTGCCCAGTACACGCCGCCGTTTGAGCTGTTGCACCCGGTCGGCGGGCGTCCCGGCTTCTCCGACACCTTCGGAGCGAGCCGCGACGGTGGTGATCGCCTCCACCACGGGATCGACATCGGTGCACCACTCGGGACACCGGTGCTCGCCACAGCGGCAGGTGTGATCAGCAGGATCGATACTGGAGAGACGGCCGGGCTATTCGTCGAGATCAAACACGCCGATGGTTGGCACACCCGCTACCTCCACCTCAACAACGAGCCGCTCCCGACGCCAGCGTGGCCAGCAGGATCTTCGGCTTCACAGGACGAGGAGCCGCCCGGTGAGGGAGCGACCAGCACCACTACTACGACGGTTCCCGCTGAAGGGCCTGATGTCGCCACGACGGGGGTACCACCCGGTATCGCCGTCGGTGTCAGCGTGGGCGCAGGAGACGTGATCGGTTACGTCGGGTACAGCGGCAACGCCTCGAGCCAGACTCCTCACCTCCACTTCGAGCTACGGATGCGCGATTGGACACCGGTCAATCCATACCCGTTCCTCACCGGCAGAGCGGAGCCGACCACTCGCTACGTCGTCCCCGACATCACCGAGGAACCGGTTGCCGATTCGATGGAGATCGTCGGACACATCGATCCTGGCGACGGCTTCAACGGCGTCGTATGGGCCTATGCCGGTGTCGCCTACCTCGGCACCTACGGCACCGAAACGGCCTGCCCCGCGACGGGAATGCGGAGATACGACGTCACTGACCCGGCGGCCCCGGCCGAGCTGGAACCCATCTCCGTCCACTACCCGGGCACCTGGACACCTGCGCTCTGGGTCGGCCCTGTGACGACGTCGGCTTTCAGCGGGACCCTCGCGGTCGTCGCCCACCGGAGGTGCGATGAAACCGACATAGAGTCATTTGGCGGCCTCGCCCTCTATGACGTCACCGACGCTGCCGCCCCAGCGCTCCTCAGCACCTTCGACGCAGGACCAGGTACCGGAGGCGTCGCCGATCTCGACGTGTCACTCGACGGGATGCGTGCGATCGTCGCGATGACCGTGCCGAACTCGCTCCTCGCTCCTCCCGGCGCCGGCGATGTTCGCATCGTCGATATCACCGATCCAAGGACACCGGTGCAGATTGCCGATTGGGACCTCAGGCGGGACCTCGTCGGGAACAGCACCGTCCCGCAGATCGACCAGAGTGACCGACGCGCCGAGGGCGTGGCGATCGACTCGTCTGGTCACCGCGCCTTCGTCGCCTATTGGAACGCGGGCGTCGTCGTGCTCGACCTCGCCATCCCGGATCACCCCGAACTCGTAGGATGGCATCTCCCCACCGAACACCGAGAAGGGGCAGCGGCGACCGCGACGCTGGACCCGCACCGAGGGATCCTCGCCATCGGCTACCGAGACCTCAACCCGCTCGCCGACGAGATCGACTCGCCGGATTGGGGTATCGGAGCCATCCTCGACGCTGGGAAGCCCGGCGAGCCATCCCTCCGCTCGGTCTACGCACTCGACGAAGCGAAACCCGACAGGGACGGCCGGATACCACTCGATGGCATATACACGCCACTGAGCGGCGCCATCGTGGATGACCGGCTCTATGTGACATGGGGATCCGGCGGCCTCCGTGTCTTCGACCTCACCGATCCCGAACAGCCCTTCGAGATCGCATCGTTCACCCCCCCGACACGGGTCGATCCCCAACACCAGCTCAACTCCCCGAACGGCAACATCGCAATGCCGCTCGCCTGGGGGATTCACGTTGTCAACGACGTCGTCTTCCTCGCCGACCTCAACACCGGCCTGTGGATTCTGCACCTCAACGAACGACGGTCGGTCACCTCGGTTACGTGAATAGATGCGAGCGGGATCCCTTTCGGGGAGGAGGGCCACGATCCGTTCGCGGGTCGCCGGTTGACCGTCGGCCAGAGACCTGTTCGACCTTTTGGATCTGCGGAAGCGAATCATCGTCGCCTGCCCGGCGCCGGTGATTGCCGTTGGCTGTCGAGGTCGGCACCGCGTCGTCCGCAAACGGGAGGCTGTCTTTCTCGAGGCGAGCTTCCCGCTACCTGTCCCGCGCCGAGGCGGAGCCGGCTGCGTTGACCATCGCGGCATGGCGGAAGCCTTGCTCGAATTCGGCCACGGCGTTGGTGCCGAGCAGTAGGGGAAGCATGTCAGCGGTGATGATCAGCTCGGTAGCCATCACTCCCGCCTTGTACTGGCGGAGCCAGTGGTCCATGCCCGCCATCCAGGCTTCGGCGTTGGCGTCGCCATCGGCGGCAGCCGCTCGCCTGGCGCTGATCTCGACGAGGAGTCGGTTCAGCTGGTCGTGGATGCTGTCGGTGTTCTCCATTGACCTGGTCCTGATCCGCGACGAAGTCGCGAAAACGAGGTACTACTGCGTCGGCTCCTCGGTTGACCTTCTTGACCCATCAACACTCACTTCCAGGCCGAGCTTCGTAGCGGCACTCGTCGCCATCATCGCCAGTCTCTGGTGGGCACTCCAATAACCAGCCCCACCCCGCCCCGTATCGACACGGATGCGCTAACGGTCGGCGGGTGACGCAAGGGTCAGCTCATGGACTCCCCTTCTGGGGTTGGCTGCCGGTCTTGGGTGTGAGCCTGTGGGTCTGGTGGGCTGGGGTCGAGCTGCGCCATCGAGGCTTTCGCTTCGGCGAGCTGCGAGACCGAGGTCTCGGCGACCAGCTTCAAGGTGTCTTGCAGGTTGTTGAAGATCGTCTCTGCTACTTCAACGCGGAACGTGAGCTCTCCGTGTTGGGCTTCCAGTTCCTCAATCCTTGCGGTGGCTTCAGCCTCAATGGCGGCGAGCTCGTCGCGGCGCGCTTCGAGGATCGCGGTTCCCTCTGCCTCGGCTGCGGTGACAATCTCTCGGGCCTCAGCACTGGCTTGCTTGATGAGGGCGACGGCTTCGCGTTCGGCGTCCTTGCGTGAGGTTTCACGGAAGGATTCGGCTTCGGCGCGGATGGCGTCACTGGTTCGATTGGCCTCGGCGAGAATTGCCAGGGCTTCGCCGTGGGCGGCGCGGAGCTTGTCGGTGAGGGCTGCTCGTTGGGCGTGCTGGGCCTCGACCTGGCGGGCGAGCTCGGCTTCCTCAGCCGTCGCAGCTATCAGGTCGCCTTCGAGCGCAGCGATCTCTTCGTCGGTGGTGGCTATCCGCTGGGACAGATCATCAACCTCGTTGGCGTCCCCAGCGACCACCGTCAGCTCAGTCTTCGGAGGTGAATCAGACATCTCGAACTCCCTCGCCTCTTCATCGGCGATAAATCGCTCGACTGAATCACCATCTGTCTGACCTGCTCACTCGACGGCTCAACCCAACCACCATCGCCAAGGCGCACACACCAGCCCAAACCGGCGGAGGCACCTATGCGCTATCGCGCTCAGCGGAATCGCGTCGCCTGATGTCGCCTGCCGTGTCGCTGTGAGGCACCGGGTGTCTACAGCAGGACCCACCAAGCGATGCCGGCGGCAGCTCCGGCGAAAGAGAGGAGGGCTGCTGCGGATCCGACGCGATGCTGGATGGCAACCCAAGCCGTTCCCGATGTGCCGGAGGGCAACTTCGCTCGGCACTTCCAGCAATACAACACGCCGTCGGTGGTGGTGGGTGCCCGGCACTGGCTGCAGTGTCGTCTGATTGTGCTCACCCCGCTTGTCGGGAACTGGCCGTGGACTGCTAATGGATGACGGCCGTATCGGTATATATCGGGCGGGTGGGCAGATACCCCAAGGGGTCGGGCGACTCAATCGCGCGGAGCGATAATCGACCAAGGCACCGAATCATCGAGTCCGGGTCAGATCTGTTCGATGGTGAGGCCGTGGCGGTCGGTGTGCCACACGCGGACTGCCTCTCCAGTCTCGAGGGTGGCACAGACGTGGGCTACGGCATCTGATCCCACTTCTTCGTTGGCGAAGAAGATCGACACCACCGAGTGAGGCTGGTCTTCTGGGACGATCCAGATGGTGGCGCCGGCCTCAGTTGGGGAGATCTCTCGGATCGTCCCGGCGATCCACTGACGATCCGGTGGTGCAGCGGCGCCCGTGGGCGGGGCAGCGGCGCTGGGAGGGTGATTCGGTGCAGGCTGTGGCGCATCAGGGACCGGATCGGGTGAGGCAACGGCCGCGCTGCCGGTACCAGCGGATTCATCAACTTCATGCTGCGTTCGGTACGCGGCGACGGTGGTTTCGTCATCGAGCCGGTTCAACAGATCCGTCGCCTCCGCAACAGCCGTTCGCAGTAACCGCTCGAGTGCTGCGGAACGGTTCGTAGCGATCGCAACGAGCGTGTTGAGCTCGGCCAACCGTTTCTCAACCTCGCCGGGGTCATAACCATCCCGCACCACGGTGAATCCGGCTTCATTGGATACTCGAGTCACGTCGGCCACCACGTATTGAGGGTGTCTGGAACTGATATCGGCCCAGACCTACCCGAGCTGAACCACCCATCCCCATCCCGCGCGGCCGTTTACGGGCGCGTGAGTGCCGAACCTCTGACAGTTGCGGCGTCCGGCCTCTCGAGACCTCGCACCGACGAAACCTGGCCAAGCCAACGAGTCGGACGGCGGATTAGTCGAGGTATGTCATGGCTTCACCGCTCCAGGCAACGCGTGCGAGCCCCAGTGATTCGCCGTTCCTGTTCGAGGTCGTCGTTGACGGGGATCGTGTCGTCGTCTTCGAAGCGGTTGTCGGCGTGGTCGAAGACGCACGAGAAGGCAGAGTTCACGATCCAACCGCCCTACTGCTGAGTACCAGGTCGGTCGTGTGCTGGGGCTCGGGCGGGTCTCTACGGCGATCCACTCCTGTAGGTCGATCCCCGCAGCTGTGCCTCGTCATCCAGATGGCAGAAGTAGTAGTGAAACTCGAGGCCTTCGTAGGCGCCCTCGCCGACTTGCGAGGTAGATGCATTCCTGGTTCGCGGTCGTTGACTCATGGAACGTTCAATCCGGGGATTCCACATGGGATATGGGCCATCCCCGACGCAGGGTTCGGACGCTTCAACGGTGAGGTATCGCGTCGTTGGCGGTGTCAGTCTGGTCGGCTCCTCCGTTTACGTAGGTAGGAACGCGCCGGTTGGACCGGCGGAAGAGTTAGGGACGGGGACGATGAGCCATAGCGAGACGGAAACGGGCGACGGCGTGCTGTCGCTTGTGGAGGCTGACCGAAGCGACGTCGAAATCGATCTCCGCGAGATTCGCGAACGGGTGGGCCGCGCCGAGGACCTCGTCGCCACACTGGAGCGCGACTTGGGTCGCGCCTCCGACCAAGAAGCAGCCAAAGGAGAGGAATTCAACTTCGAACGGGCCCGGCGAGTCGCGCTCGAGTTGAAGCTCCACGCCGCCCGAGTCGAGGAGGCTCGTCTACTGGTTGAGGAGGCTTCCGCAGCCGGCGACGCGCTCCTCGCACAGGCCGAACGAAACGCTCGGAAACTCACCGAAGCGGCAGACCGACTTGCCGAACAGACCCTCACCGACGCCAGAGTAGAAGCCGATGCCATCATCGAGGCGGGACAAGCCAGACTTGACGCCCTCGAAGCCGAGGCGTCTCGGCGGGGTGCCGAACTCGCCAACCAGAATCAGCGACTCGAAGGGCGCCTGGCAGCGTTGCAGCAGCGACACGACGAGCTCCAAGAAACCCTCCAATTCGTCGCTGATATCGCACTCGAACAACTCGCCGAAGCACAGCAAGCAGTCACCCGCCTTCACGCCGCAGCGAATCGACACGACTCCAACACACCTGCACCGAACGGGCACACCCAACCCGGAGCCGATCCCAGGCTCTCGAACTGATCCCCAGCCGACCGCCAGCCGGCAGGGCCCCGTCACACCACACCCGGATGGAGCACGATCACAGCTGCCCTGTTCCTCGGTGAGGAGCTGCTGCTCAAGCCGGCGGGCAAACAACTCGATGTGGGTTCGCCGCGTGGCGAACACACCCCCACCCCGTTGTGGGACACCACCCCAGGTGGAGGCGTGAATCTTCCCCGTAGGCAAGCCGGACGTTGCCTGAACAGGAGGCGAGATACCCGTCCACCGCCACCTGCACCGTCACGTCGGTGTCGTCGCGGCGCAGCACCAACGGGGAGGAACGAGATGGAGACCGAATCGACCACAGACATCGCGGGCGGTGAACATCAACCCACCCCGGGCACGCAACCGGACCACACACCACCGAGCACACAGGGTCGTTGGAGACCAGCGGCGGTGTCGGTACTGTCACCACAGTCAGCCAGGGAGCTTGAGACAATGGGGCCCCGTCGCCGCACCCGGCGCCACACCCAGCGGTACTATCGCCGGCAACGCAACCAGCTCCCCTCCGGCTCGATCCGGCCCCTCACCCGCAGCGAGGCCAAACGGGTCGCCGCCACCATCGACGCCATCGCCGACAACACCCGCCCCACTCATGCATGACGCCTGGTCGCTGCGCCTCCACAAGTGGCTCCCCTTCCTCCACACGTGGCGATCCTTCGAAGACCGGGAACGGCCCTACCGGCAATGCGTCACCTGCGGGCACACGCAGATGATGACCAAAGCCCGCTGGCGGTAACCAAGCTGGGGATCGAACCAAGCGAGCAACGACCTGCCGTTGTGGGCCGGTCAGCTGTGCGCTATCTCCAGGCTCTCCAGCGTCGCTTGGCGCGGTGCATGAATACTCGTCCGATCAGCGCCATGGTTGCCGCGATGAGCAGGATGAAGCCGACAAGGCGTTGCACGGTTTCCCGTTCGGTGGGGTCGTAGTAGCCGGTGAGGATCAGGCTGATCTCGTAGCCGGCCCAGACCATGAGCCCGACGGCACAGCCGATGAGAACGAAACCCGTTGCCGTGAGTGCGAATCGCGCCATTGGCCCTCCGCGGTTGCCCGCGACCCCCTTTACCTGACTTATCGGCGACGCCGGGAGCCACCTTGATGCGACGCAAACCTCGATCCGCTACGAAACCGCCAGACCGGTCGAACACGTAGCGCATATGTGATGCGATGAGGCGGGTTCGTTCGTTATGCGCGGGTCGCGAAAGATTGGGAGTGTCCGCGAAACATGGAGCCGTCCACCGCCACGCGAAGATACGCGCTCGGGATAGGTTGATACCGGATGGGTGTGGTGGCGCCGCGGCTTGCTACCGCGAGCGACGGGGAGCCATTCGGCGGGACCCCGGAACGCCTCGTCGCGTACCGGGGTCCACGTCGTTGGTGGCGCCAACAAGAACAGGGGGAGGGGCCGGAGGGCCGGGTCGTCACCGCTCAAGCAACTACCGCCCTACCGGTCCCCTCGGCCCCACCTACTCCATCGGCATCGCATCGTCTCGCCTACACCGGAGAGCACCACATCACCCGACGCCGTGCCGATATGGACATCACGTGGTCAATGGTGTGGTGGCTCTCCACCTTCATGGCCTTGGCCTCTAGCGGGCCACCCAACGCGGGTGGAGCATGACAGGTGGCCTGAGCGCTCAGGAGGTGCGACCGATGAGAGCCACCAAGACCATGCACGTCGACGCGACGCCGGAGCAAGTGTTCTCCTTCATGCTCGATTCGACCGCCACGCCACCGGGCATGACGATGGAGGCCGTCTACGAGAGCCCAGATGTGGTGGGCACCTCGTACGAATGGACCTTCAAGATGCTGGGCATCCCACGCAAAGGGGTAACGGTCTGCACCGACTACGTCCCCGGCGAGCGAATGGTGTTCCGGAACTTCGGAGCAATGGAGGGCACCCAAACGGAGACTGTCGAGCCCGACAACGGCGGATCGAAGGTGACCCATGAAATGGACAGCCGCCTTGCCGTCCCCTTGATCAGCCGGTTCCTCGATCCCATGCTGCGAAGGGGGTGGGAGCAGAATCTCGCGTGGGGCAAGCGGGAGATTGAGAAGCGGACGAAGGGCAACAGAACCACAACCGCCTAGCTACACCGAACTGAAGGCCCTCTGCATCCGATGACCCGTATGCCATCGCGATGGGAGCCGACGGCGCCCATTACCGGGTGCATCCAAGTCTCTTCGGCTTGCGCCCACGGCTGAGAACGACTGACAACAGGCATCGTCAGCATGCAGCACCCGAGAGCGGTCCACTCGGACCCGGCACGGGCAGACGATCCGATTCCCGCGTCTCGCTCGAGGACTGGGTGGTCGGTGTGAGCCGGTGGAATGCCGGACTTGATCCGGGCACTTCGAGAGCATTGGGTCGTTTCGACGAGCATCAGGTAGCTTGATAGTATCGGTCCGCCCTTAGGGGAGGGTCGCGTATCAAACTGACGGACAAGGTCGCTGTGGTGACGGGCTCCGGCCGGGGCCTGGGCCTCGGATACGCCCGCGCACTCGCCGCAGCGGGCGCCGCGGTCGTCGTCAACGACGTCCACTCCGAACTCGCGGCGCAAGCCGTCGAGCTGATCCAATCAGAGGACGGAGCCGCAGTCGCGGCGGTCGGTCGCGTCGACTCCACCAAGACTGCAGACACGCTGGTGGCGACAGCGGTCGAGACCTTCGGCCGCCTCGACGTCATGGTCACCAACGCCGGGGTGTTGCGCGACCGCGTGCTGTGGAACATGTCCGATGACGACTTCGACGACGTCGTGAAGGTTCACCTGCGCGGGACGTTCACCTGCGCCAGGAGCGCGGCCATCCACTTCCGCGAGGCCGGGCACGGGGGAAGGCTGATCCTCGTCGGCTCCCCCGCAGGTCAGTATGGGAACTTCGGGCAGACCAACTACGCCGCGTGCAAGGCGGGCATCACCGCCATGGCGAGGACCTGGGCCATGGAGTTGGCTCGGGCAGCCGTGACGGTCAACTGCATCATTCCCACCGCCGCCACCGAGATGACCAAGACGGTCCCGGCATTCGCGCCGTATATCGAAGCTTGGGAGCGCGACGGCACACCACTGCCGGACTGGCTGAGAAGGGACCAGGCGATGGGAACCGTCGAGGATGTCGCCCCCCTCGTGGTGTTCCTCGCCTCGGACGAGAGCGAGGCGGTCACCGGGCAGACCATCGGCCTCGGCGGCGACCGCCTAGCGCTGTGGAGCTATCCGCAGGAGATCGCCACCGCCTTTCGTGATGGGGGTTGGGACGCCGATGGGATCGCGACTGAATTCGGGCAGAATCTCGGCGATCTGGTCCAGCCCTATGGCATTGCCCCCGCCGAAGAGCCGTCCGGATAATGGCGGCGACGCGATGACTGTCGTCGTCGGTAGTCCCGAGGAGATCCATGCCCTGGCCGGCCAGGAGCTCGGCACGAGTTCGTGGCTCGACGTGAGCCAGGACCGAATCGACGGCTTCGCCGAGGTGACCGGCGATCATCAGTGGATCCACACCGATCCGGCACGTGCCGCGTCGGGTCCGTTCGGCACCACGGTCGCCCACGGGTACTTGACGCTGTCGCTGCTCGTCCCCTTGCTCGAGGAGATCATGATTGTGGAGAACCGGACCCTGTCGATCAACTACGGGCTGGACCGGGTGAGGTTCCCTTCTGCGGTCCCCGCCGAATCGCGGGTGCGAATGACGGCGACTTTGGCCGAGGTCGCCGACGTCGAATCGGGTGTTCAGCTGGGGATCGACTGCGTGTTCGAGGTGGACGGACAGGAACGCCCGGCGTGCGTCGCCAGAGCGGTCGTCCGCCATCTCTTTGCGATATGACCGATGCCGGCACCACCGAGCTCAGCGAGAGCAGCCCCCGTCTTCTCGAGGACGGGCCCCGCTTCAGCTATGCGATCGCCACGCTCGAGCGGTCCATTCGGCGAAGCCTCGGTGTCGTGCTGCGCCCATACGGCCTCACCGTCGCCGAGTACACCGTGCTCAGCCTGATCAGGCGTCGTGACGGCTACTCGAACGCTCAGCTCGCCCGACGCAGCTTTGTCTCGCCTCAGGCGATGAACGAGGTCATCAAATCTCTCGAAGAGCGCGACCTGCTGCGGCGCGAGTCGTCACCGTCGCACAAGGCGATTCGCAGCACACACCTGACGCGGGCGGGGAGGGCCCTCCTCGACGAATGCGACGGCGCCGTCGACGACATGGAGGCGGCGATGCTCGCCGGGATCCCTTCGAAAGAGCGTTCAGAGGCGATCGCCATCCTGCTGCGCAGTGCCGAGCAACTGCGGGCTTGGCTCCCCACGGACGCATAGTCACGGCGCGGCGATCAGCTCCGCGAACCTGGTTCCCGCCGGCTGTGCCAGCGCCGCGTAGGTCTCGAGGAACAACCGGCGCGCCTGTCGTCGGGGGAAATCTTCGGGCAGGAACTCGAGAGGGAGGTCGGGATCGTCGCGAACGAGGATTCGCCAGCTATCGACGAGCTGTCCTCGCTCCACCAGCGCCTCATCGGGGTCAACGTCCCCGCGGCGGGAACGCTCCCACAGTGGCGAGAACCGTTCGTTGTACTCCAGATAGGCCCCTGCCAGCTCCTGGAGACCCCAGACCTCCTCGAGTCTGGCGAGCCCTCCCGGAAGCAGCTCGACGTCGCTGGTCTTCAAGACGAGGGCGTCGGTGATCTCGAGATCGGCGAGCTGTTCCTTCGCCGCTTCCAACCGATCGTGGGGAGTCACCCAGGTGGCGTCGTAGATCGGCCAGAAGGTCAGCCATCGCAGCCGGGCCCGCAGCAGTCGGCGGAGATCCTCGTCACCGATCGGCAGAGAGAAAGCGATCAGCGTCCAGATGCCGTCCCAGTGGAGCCCTTCGTCCTGCGAGAAGATGCGAGCCGCTCCTCGTTCGAGGAGCCGCACGGTGCGGCCGGTCGGCGCGTACCATGTGCGCCGCCCCACCTTCGTCCGCTCCAGCACACCGCGTTCAGTGAGCCTTCGTAGGGCGGCGCGAGTATTGGTCGGAGGGATGCCGAACTCCTCCAGGATACGGACGAGCCCCGAAGAGGGAAGCGGCCCTCGCTCCGGATCCCAGTAGTCGCCGAGCAGGGTGATGAGCAAGCGCTGGGACCGGGCGCGGGCGAGGGGCTGTGACGGGACGGCGGCGGTCTCCAGCGAGGATGTCATCCGTGGTGTGGTCATGATCAGCGATGGAGCATGGTGGTGGGTTCGGGGAAGCCGGAGCGTAGCGATCGGCCGCCACGCATTCTGAGCGATGAACGGAACGGAACGTCAACGGTCAACGGACGCCGGTTCACTCGAGCCCCAGGAGCGCGACAGCGTTGTCCTTGAGGATCGCCGCGGTCGCGTCGGTTGGAATGTCCAGCGTGGAGAAGTCGTCGATCCAGCGGTCCGGCGTGATCAGTGGGAAGTCCGACCCGAAGAGCGCCTGGCGGCGGAGGGTCGTCGTGATTGCCTTGACCAGCTGCGGCGGGAAGCGCTTTGGCGTCCACCCGGAGAGATCGATCGACACCTGGGGCTTGTGCATGGCAATCGAGATCGCCTCGTCCTGCCATGGAAACGAGGGATGTGCCATCACGATCTTCATCCCAGGGAAGTCGACCGCAACATCGTCGATTGACATCGGGTTCCCGTACTTGAGCCTGATCCCGCCACCGCCGGGCAGGCCGGACCCGATGCCGCTGTGCCCGGTGTGGAAGAGGGCGACGACTCCTGCGGACTCGATCAGCTCGTAGAGCGGATAGGCGACCGGGTCGTTCGGGTGGAACTGCTGGATGTTGGGGTGGAACTTAAAGCCGCGGATCGTTCCCTCGTCGAGCAGCCCCTGCGCTTCTCGCACTCCATCCTTGCCGCGACGCGGGTCGATGCTGGCGAAGGGGATCAACACGTCGGGATGCTCCCTGGCCTTGTCGAGTACGAAGCGGTTCGGGATTCGGGGTTGACCGGTGGTGAGCCCAGAGTCGACGGCGAACACCACTGCCAGCATGCGCCGATCCCGGTAGTAGGTGGCGATGTCGTCGACTGTCGGGATGGTCGCGTCCGCACCGAAGTACCGCCTGGCCGCCCGGCGCAGGTCGGGACTGAGCTGGTCCTCTCCGTCGGGTCCAAGCTCGATGTGGACGTGACAGTCGACGGCGGCAACGTCGATGAGGGAGGGCGTCTCCACGGTCACGGTATCAAGCTACCTGATATATTCGGGCGAGGGCACCCACGGGAGTGACGGTCGTGCGAGGACTGATGCAAGACGTTCCGCTGTCGATCCCGATGATCCTTGCCCGCGCCACATCGATCGGACGGTCGATGGAGGTCGTTTCGGTCGAACCAGCCGGAACGGATCGCCGCACATGGGCGCAGATCGGTGACCGTTCGCAGCGAGTCGCATCGGCGCTGGCCACGCTCGGGGTACCGGCAGGCGCCGCCGTAGGCAGCTTTGCGTGGAACGGTCACCGCCACCTCGAGCTCTACTACGGCGTTCCCTGCTCGGGCCGTGTCCTCCACACCATCAACGTCCGGCTCCACCCTGACGTAATCGAATACGTCGTCGGCCACGCCGAGGATCAGGTGATCTTTGTCGATGCGTCGCTGACTCCCACTCTGGCTCCGGTGAGGCCCCGCCTCGACGTTCGGGCGTTCGTCGTCATGGAAGACGGCGCCGCGATCGACCCGGCATTCGCCGATGACCCCCGCTACGAAGAACTGATCGGAGCCGAGGGCCCGGCCGATCCGGTTGCCGTCGACGAGAACGAAGCAGCCTCGATCTGCTACACGAGCGGCACAACCGGGCGACCGAAGGCGGTGGTCTACTCCCATCGATCGGTGGTGCTGCACTCGATGGCGGAGCTGATGGTCGATGGCCACGCGGTCCGCCGCGGCGACGTGATGCTGCCGCTGACACCGATGTTCCACGTCAACTGCTGGGGTCTGCCGTACACGGCCGGGTTGGCGCCGTGCTCGCTGCTCTTCGCCGGCGCCGATACCAGCCCTCCCGCCTCGGCCCGGCTGATCGAGGCCGAGCGGCCCACCGTTCTCGCCGGGATTCCGACGTTCTGGGTGCAGATGGACGAAGTCTTCGCGTCGGACCAGTACGACCTGTCTTCGGTTCGACGGATCCTGTGCGGTGGCGCCGAGGCGCCACCGGCGCTGATCAAGCGTTACACCGACCGCGGCATCGACTTCTTCCACGGCTGGGGCATGACCGAGATGTCCCCGAGTGGAACTGGATCCTGGACCCGGGCCGGTGCCGACGACGTCGCGCATGGGGCCAAGCAAGGTGTGACCGCGCCCACGGTCGAACTTCGACTCGTCGACGCCGACGGGGCGATCGTGCCCTGGGACGGTGAGTCGGTGGGCGAGATCTGGGTGCGTGGGCCCTGGGTGGCGGCGGCGTACTTGAACCCGAACGATGACGCTAACGAGCAGCGGTTCGTCGGAGGCTGGTTGCGAACCGGGGACGTTGGCCGCGTCGCGCCTGACGGCACCTTGCAGATCGTCGACCGCACCAAAGACCTCGTGAAGTCGGGTGGGGAGTGGATCAGCTCCGTGGAGCTGGAACGGCTGCTCGCCGCCCATCCCGCCGTGCTCGAGTCTGCCATCGTGGCCGTGCCCGACGAGCGCTGGGGCGAGCGTCCGGCGGCGCTCGTCGTGCTTCGCGAGGACGAAACCGCCGATGCCGATGAGATCAGGGAATTCCTCGCTCCGCACGTGGCTTCATGGCAGATCCCCGACTGGGTCGAGTTCGTCGAGGAGCTCCCCAAGACGGGCGTCGGCAAGATCGACAAGCTGCGCCTGCGCGAGGAATACGTCCCGATGCTGCTGGCCCGGGGGGGCCGATGACCGCCGTCCGTGGGATCTCCGACGCGGTGGTATCTCAACATAATGCGGATTGCTTGACGCGTGAACTGAATCCGCATTATGTTCGTCGCCACGTACCCGTTGCTTTCGTGCCCGGCTTTCGTTGGTCAATCGAGGTTGGAGATGATCGGTCGCCGTATCTCCCAGAGCTGGGCCCCGAGCGAACCGTGCTCTCCGTGGCCGAGCGTTTGAGCCCACCGGCCCCCGCCGTGCCGGCAGGCGCGGGTCGCATCGATCCACTGCGTGGATGGGCGCCGGATCGAGCATCGGAGCCAGCGTGCTCGAACTCCTAGACATCGACGTGAGCTTCGGCGGGCTGAAGGCCGTCGACGGCCTTTCCTTCGAGGTGCGGCGCGGAGAGATCCTCGGAATCATCGGACCGAACGGATCGGGCAAATCGACCGTCTTCAACGCCATCACCGGCGTCGTGAAACTCGAACGCGGCATGGTGATCTTCAACAACGAGGACATCAGCGGCCTCCCCTCGCACCGCATCGCCCAGAAGGGAATCGCCCGTACGTTCCAGACCGTCAGACCGTTTCCGCATCTCACCGCGCTGGAGAACGTCATGACCGGCACGCTGTTCGGTGGCGGAGGTTCGGCGAGGAACCAGCGGGCGAGGATCGAGGCGCAAGCGACCCTCGAGCGGGTGGGGCTCGGGGACAAGGCCGAGGTCAGAGCCGAATCGTTCACGATCATGGAGCGGAAATGGCTCGAGGTCGGCAGGGCGCTGGCCGGTGGACCTCAGCTCGTACTTCTCGACGAGTTCATGGCGGGCATCTCGACGAACGAGGTCGCCCACGCGGTCGATCTCGTCAAGTCGATCAACGCCGATGGGGTGACGATCGTGCTCGTCGAGCACATCGTCAAAGCCATCACGGACAGCTGTGATCGCGTCATCGTGCTCGACGCCGGCAGCAAGCTCGCCGAGGGCTCGGTCGACGAGATCGTCAGCAATCCCGATGTGATCACGGCATATCTGGGGAGCTCCCATGCTCAGGGTTGAAGATCTGGAAGTTGCCTACGCAGACCTGCAGGTCGTCTGGGGGATCAGCTTCGAGGTTCCAGAGGGTGCCGTCGTTGGAATCCTCGGTCACAACGGAGCGGGGAAGACGACCAGCCTGCTCGCCGTCTGCGGGCTGTTACCGGTGAAGGCCGGGTCCGTGCGGTTTCGGGGAGAGCCTTTGGCCGGAACACGGCCCCACGACATCGTGGAGCTTGGTGTAGTCATGGTCCCCGAGGAGCGCTCCACGTTCGCCACCCTGACGGTCGAGGAGAACCTCGAGCTCGGCGCCTATGCCCGTCGCGCCAGGGATACGGCGGGCCTGACGAAGGCGGAGGTGTTCGAGATCTTCCCCATACTCGCCGAGCGCAGCTCTCAGCAGGCCGGCACGCTGAGCGGTGGGGAGCGGCAGATGCTGGCCATCGGCAAGGCGCTGATGGCCAAGCCGGACCTCCTCATCCTCGATGAGCTCTCCCTCGGCCTGGCCCCGATCATCGTCGAGCAGATGTTCGACGTGATCGAGCGGATCAGGGAGTCGGGGGTATCGGTGCTGATGGTGGAGCAGAACGTCGGGATGACGCTCGACATCGTCGACCACGCCTACATTCTCGAGCTGGGCGCGATCGTCGCCGAGGGCAGCGGATCGGAGTTGGCGGCAGACCCCCGGATCGCCGGGGCGACCCTGGGCCTATGACGCGCCTGATCGTGCAAAGCGCCGTGTCGGGTCTGCTCGTCGGCGGCATGTATGCGCTGGTCGCGCTCGGCCTTGGTCTCGCCTTCGGGGTCCTCAAGGTCCTCAACGTCGCCCACGGTGACTTCGTGATGCTGGGTGGCTACGCCGCCTTCTTCGCCTTCACCGCTTGGGGCCTGGACCCGTTCCTGTCGATGCCCCTGGTGTTCTTGGTGTTGTTCCTGTTCGGTGCCTTCCTCTACGTTGCCGTATTCCAATTCGTCACGAAATCGGCGATCGAGACCCGGATCAGGAACTCGCTGCTCATCTCCTTCGGCCTCGTCGTCATCCTTCAGGCGCTGGCGGTTCGGTTCTTCACCGCCGATGAGCGCACGATCTCGACGTCCTATTCGTCGGCGGCCTTCACCATCGGATTCGTTCGGATCCCAATGGTGCGGCTGGCCGGGCTCGTCGTTGCCATCGTCGTCGCCTTTGCCCTCGAGTGGTTGCTCAACCGAACCCGGTTCGGCCGGGCGCTCCGGGCGACCTCCGAGGACTGGACGCGCGCCGCTCTCACCGGCATCGACGTGCGACGCGTCTACCTCCTTGCCTTCGCCCTTTCCGCCGGTCTCGCCGGCATCGCCGGATCGATGGTTGCGTTGAGCTTCAGCGTGAGCCCCAACATCGGGCTCGGCTGGACCCTCAGTGCGCTGATCGTCCTCGTGCTCGCCGGGCTGGGCAGCATTCGCGGCATCGTGGTGGCAGGTCTGCTGCTCGGCCTGACGGAGAGTCTGGCCGCGGTGTGGCTCGGAGGGCAGTACCGAGCGGTGGCCGGGCTCGTCCTCTTTCTCGTCGCGCTGATGGTGAGGCCGCAGGGTTTGTTCGGGGGCGCCCGTGCCTAGGGCGGTTGCTATCGGAGCGTGGCTCATCATCTTTGCCTTGCTCGCCGGGATCGGGGCCGTGTCAGAGAGCCAGCACGTCCTCACCCTCACCATTCAGACCATGATGCTCGCCGCCTTGGCCTCCAGTTGGAACATCCTCGGCGGCTTCGCCGGCCAGATCAGCCTGGGGCACGCGGCGTTCTTCGGGCTCGGGGCGCTGGTCGCGCGCGAGCTGTGGCTGGGGGGAACTCCGTTCCCGATCGCCGTCGTCGCGGCGGTGATTGCGGCCGCCGTTGCGGCAGCCGTGGTCGGGGTGCCGATGCTCCGGCTGCGGGGCATCTACTTCGCCATCGGCACGCTGGCTCTGGGCGTCGCCGTCTTCATCACCGTCGGCAACAACCGGCCGCGCATCACGTCATTGCCGGCCGAGGCGCTTCGCTCCTACGAGTTCACCGCCCCGTATTTCTACACGCTGGCCGTGCTGCTTGTCGCCGTGCTGGTGTCAATGTGGCTGCTGCGTAGCAAGGTGGGTCTCGGCATGATGGCGGTTCGCGACGACGAGGAGGCGGCCGCCTCCGCCGGGGTGAACGCCTTCTACCACAAGATGGCGGCCTTCATCCTCAGCGCCGCGCTCGCCGCTCTGGCCGGAACGAGCTTCGCCTACTTCAGCGTGAGCTACTTCCCGAACTTCCCCTTCAGCGTGGTCTGGACGTTCGAGGCGATCCTCGTCACGTTCATCGGCGGGGTCGGCACCGTCGTCGGGCCTCTGGTCGGCTCGGCAGTGTTCATCGTCGGCCGCGATGCTCTCCCCTCCGGCCTCGGGGAGTTCCAGGTGGTCCTCTTCGGCGCGCTGTTCATCGTCGTCGTCCTCCTGATGCCCGGCGGCATCACCGAGGCGGCTCAATCGCTCTTCAAGATGCCGCGCCGGGACATCTCGTCCCACGCGGCGACCGAGACGGACGAAACAAACGGAAAGGAGCTCGTATGAGCAGAAGGGCACTATTGGTCGGGTCGACCGTGCTGGCCCTCGTGCTTGCCGGCTGCGGCGATGGTGGCGATGACACCACGACCACGGCGGCGGCGCAGGACACCACCACGACGGCGGCTCCGGCCGAGCAGACCACTACAACGGCGGAGGCGATGGAGGCCCCGGAGTCGATCAAGATCGGCGCCGTGGTGCCGCTCACGGGAGCCTTCGCCGGCGGCGGGGCACAGATCGAGCGCGGCTACATCTATGCGGTGGACGCCATCAACGAAGCTGGCGGTGTGTTCGTCGAGGAGTTCGGCACGTCAATCCCGCTGGAGCTGGTCGTCGAAGACGACGCATCCGACACCAACCAGACCACAGCCCTCCTGGACCAGCTCGCCGGCGAGGACGTCGTCGCATACCTCGGAGGGTTCGCAACGCCGGTCCACGCCGCGGGTTCGGCAACGGCGGAGAGAAACGGGATCCCCTATCTCGGGGTGGCGACCTCCACGCAGGCCCTCCACGAGCAGGGTTACACCTATTTCTTCTCCCCGTTCCCCAAGTCGCCCGACATGGCCGTGTCGACGTTCGAGATGCTCGATGGGCTGATCCCGGAAGGAGAGCGTCCGCTCAGGGTGGGCATCTTCCAGGAAGCCACCGACTGGGGTGAAGAGCTGGGGCCACTCTGGGCTCAAGAGGCCGCGAACCACGGCTACGAGGTCGTGCTCCACGAGACCTACGCCCCGGGTTCCACCGACTTCACCGACATGATCCTCAGGGCCCAGGCGGAAGACGTCGAGGCCCTGCTGAGCCTGCCGACACCGCCGGACGGGTTCGCCATCTATCAACAGATGGGCGAACTCGGCTGGAAGCCACCGTTCAACCTGGTGGTGCGAGCAGCCGACGTGCCCACGTGGAACGATCTCGGCGAGGCAGGGGAAGGCGTCGTGATGTCGACTCCCTGGCACCCGGGCCTCGGTCTCCCCGGAACCGATGCGGTGAATGCGCGGCACCTCGACGAGGTGGGACGCCCTGCGGACCCGGTCGTTGGCAGCGCCTATGCCTTGATCGAAATCCTGGCGGACTCGATCGAACGCGCTGGGACCTTGGATCACGACGCGGTGCGCGATGCGATCGCGGCAACCGACGGTCTGTCCACGATCATCGGGCCGATCACGTTCCGCGCAAACGGAACCGCACCCGTCCCCAATCCGCTGATGCAACGGGTCGGGGGAGCCATCGAGCTGATCTGGCCCGCCGAAGCGGCGAGCGCCGAGCTGGTGTATCCACTTCCCTGATCGACCCCATGGCCGAGGTGTGGCCGCTGTTGCGGCCACACCTCGGCGACTCTCACCCCGAGGGGCGGCGGGTATTCCCTGGTCCCGGATTGGCCCGCAACGCGCTGGAACGACCTCCGCGGTGACCCGATGCTCAGAAAGACGCGTCCCATGCGCGTCCTCGGCGACTAAGCCTACTCGAGGTCGCGAAAACCGTGGAGACGGATTCCCTTACACCGCAAGCGTTTCCAGCGTGGGCGCCACTGGGATTGAACCAGTGACATCTGTATGGGCGGGTGGATAGGGTCCACCGATGTGGCACGTATCGATGACTTCGACGATCCCATGTCACCTGATGGCAAGGAGGTTCTGGTCCCGTCGAGTCGTAGCGGATGGCGTCGATGGCTCGCCTCGAACTCCGAGCGACAAGACGGTCTCTGGATCGTCTACCGCAAGAAGACAAGCAGTCTGGACGGTCCGGTCTATGACGACCTGGTCGAGGAAGCGCTGTGCTTCGGGTGGATCGACAGTCGGGTCCGGCGGGTCGACGATGACCGTGTGTTGCAGTGGTTCTCTCCACGTCGAAGCGGTGGGTTGTGGTCGGCGGTCAACAAGGAAAGGGTCGCTCGGCTCATTGCCTCCGGACACATGACCGAGCGCGGTCAGGCAGCCGTCGACCAAGCCAAGGCCGACGGCTCGTGGTCTCAGCTCGACGACGTCGATGCCCTCATCGTTCCCCCTGACCTGCGGACCGCCCTCCAGGCGGTCCCTGACGCTGAGGCTGCCTATGAAGCGCTGGGCAACTCGGCCAAGAAGCAGTATCTCTGGTGGATTCACTCGGCCAAACGGCCCGCGACCCGCGCTAGCCGGATCGAAGAAACCATCCGAAGGCTCAC
>CAZCBO010000017.1:0-19960 GCA_964496825.1 uncultured Acidimicrobiaceae bacterium | reverse complement strand
GGTCCGGGATCGGGCTCTGGCCGGACCTGGCCCCCGGGCTGGTGCGCATGGAGGAGGTGCTGGAGCTCATCGCGAGACACGCCGAGCGTCTCGGCCGCCGAGTACAGGTAAAGCCCGTGTCCGGCCTCGTCCTGAACCTTGGCGATGAGGATGGCCTTTCGCATCAGCGTCGGCGCCCTGGTGATCCAGTTCCCCTCGGGCTGCATCCCGATGATCTCGGAGTGAGCGTGTTGGGCGATCTGCCGGATGAGCGTCTTGCGGTACCCGTCGGGCATCCAATCGCGCGGCTCGACCTTGTCGTCGGCATCGATCGTCGCCTGGAACGTCTCCTCGGCGCTCATCGTCCTCCTCGAACTCGTGCGGCGAGTTTACCAACGAACGTTCGTTTTGCCTATTGGTTCTTGCGTAATGTGAGCCCGTATACGGGCTCTCATTACGCAAGAACCGTGATCACCCCGTCAGCGATTGGATCTGGCGGATGGCGACGGTGACGGCGGCGGTGTCGGAGACGCCGTCACGGCGCATCAGGCGCATCAGGCGGGTGAGGCGTCCCTCCTGCTCGAGATGGTGGGCGATGAACGCGTCGACGGCCTCGTCGGCGGGGAGGTCGGGCGACTCCTCGAAGATGCGCTCGACGAGCTGGCGGCGCAGGGCCATGAGGTCGTAGGCGAGGCTGAGCCGCGCCCACCGCTGCCACCGGGTGTCGGCGGGGAGTCCCGCCAGCTGCCGTTCCAGCCAGTCGAGGTGGAAGGACTGGCCGGCGCGGAAGAACGCCTTGGCCACATCGAGGACGGGTCGGCCGGTGGCGATCGAGACATCGACGATGTCGGTGCCGTGGACGAGCTCGTCCTGGAATGCGTGCCGGTAGGCGAGCTCGGGCGGGGCACCATGGTCGATCAACTCCTGGGCGCGCTCGTTGTTCTGGTCCTGCCATCGCTTGGGCCCAACCGACTGGATCTCCGCCGACAGCTCGCTGAATCCTTTGCCGTACAGCTCGATCAGATCGCCCATCGACGCATCCGACGGCTTGGCGATGATGACCCTGCTGATCGTCTCCACCAGGTCGTCGATGCCGCCGAGCATCTCCCGCTGCAGGGCCGGATCCAGCGTGCCGGTCAGCTCCTCGATCGCCGACCAACGCTGGCCGGCGAGCGTGACATCCCTGGCGATCCGATAGGCGCGGACCACGCGCGCCGGGTTCGCCCCCATCTCTGCCTCGAGCCTGGAGACGAACGTCGATCCCTGCGAGTTGAGCACCTGGTTGGCGACGATGGTGGCGATCAGCTCACGACGGAGTGGATGCTGATCGATGTAGGTGCCGAACCGATCGACGATCGCCACCGGGAAGTAGTCCCGGAGATCGTTCGAGAACTCGGGTGAGTCGGGGAGATCCGAGGCGAGCAGATCATCGGTGAGCTGCCGTTTGGCGTACGCCATGATCACCGCGAGCTCGGGTCGGGCCATCGGGGATCCGTCGCGGGTGCGCTCGGCCATCTCCTCGGTCGAAGGCAATCCCTCGATCTCGCGGTCGAGACCGGTGGACTCCTCGAGCTGCGCCATCAGGTCCTCGTAGGCGTCGAGGCGGCCCACCGACCCTGCCGCCTCCTGGGCGATGATCTGCGCCTGGAGGAAGTTGTCGTAGACGATGGCATCGACCACATCACCGGCGACCGACTCGATCAGCTCGTTGCGGTCGTCACGGCTGAGCCTCCCGTCCATCTCGGGCAGCCGGAGCAGGATCTTGATGTTGACCTCACGATCGGAGCAGTGCACGCCCCCGGAGTTGTCGAGGAAGTCGGTGAAGATCCTCCCGCCGAACCGGGAGAACTCGATCCGCCCCGCCTGGGTGAAGCCGAGGTTGCCTCCTTCGCCGACCACCTTGGCCCGCAGTTCGTTGCCGTTGGCTCGCACCGCGTCGTTGACCCGGTCCTCGGCCTGGGCGTTCGTCTCCCAGCTCGCCTTGACGAAGGTGCCGATGCCGCCGTTCCAGATCATGTCCGTCGGCGCCTTGAGCAGGGCGGCGATCAGCTCGTTTGGCGTGAGGGCACCGGCCCTGATCCCAAATCGCTCGCTCATCTCCTCGGTGACGTCGATCCGCTTCGCGGTGCGGGGGAAGACGCTGCCGCCCGCTGAGATCAGCGCCTTGTCGTAGTCGGCCCACGAGGACCGGCCGCCGATGGCGGCGAGCCTCGCCCGTTCGTCGTATGCGGCCTCGGGGGGGTTGGGATCGATGAAGATGTGGCGATGATCGAAGGCTGCGATGAGCCTGA
Organism: uncultured Acidimicrobiaceae bacterium; assembly: GCA_964496825.1. Lineage (GTDB taxonomy): Bacteria > Actinomycetota > Acidimicrobiia > Spongiisociales > UBA5794 > JACZST01. The sequence goes on along the minus strand of CAZCBO010000017.1, from coordinate 17,690 downwards.
TCGCTCTCGAGAGCAGCATGCCGTTGCCGAAGACGTCGCCCGACATGTCCCCGATCCCAATCACGAGCACCGGATCGCGGTCGACGTCGACCCCGAGCTCGACGAAGTGCCGGCGCACCGACTCCCAGGCGCCACGGGCCGTGATGCCCAGCGCCTTGTGGTCGTAGCCGTCCGAGCCTCCCGATGCGAAGGCATCGTCGAGCCAGAAGCCGTACTCGGCGGCAATGGCGTTGGCGGTATCGGAGAATCGGGCGGTGCCCTTGTCGGCGGCGACGACCAGATAGGGATCCCCGGCGTCGTGGCATCGCACGCCCTCGGGGTGAACGATCGCCCCTTCGACCAGATTGTCGGCGAGGTCGAGCAGGCCGCAGATGAACGTCCGATACCCGGCTCGAACCTCGTCGGGCGTCGGCCCCGGGTCGGAAGGGGACCGCAGGACGAAGCCGCCCTTCGCCCCGGTCGGAACGATCACCACGTTCTTGGTCATCTGGGCCTTCATCAAACCGAGGACCTCGGTGCGATAGTCCTCTCGCCGGGTCGACCAGCGGATCCCGCCTCGAGCCACCCTCCCCCCGCGTAGGTGTACCCCGGCGACGTCCCGGGCAAACACGAAGATCTCGAACAGCGGGTAGGGCTCAGGCATGTCGGGAACGGCCTCGGACAGGAACTTGAAGGCCAGGGACTCGGTGTCGATGAAGGCGCTGGTGCGCAGTGTGGCGTCGATGAGCCCGAGGAAGCCGCGCAGGATCCGGTCGTGGTCGAGGGACTCGACGTCCTCGAGATGGTCGATGACGCGAAGTCTGAGCTCGGCCTCGGTCGCTTCGTCGCCATCGGGCCCGAATCGCGCCTCGAACAACCGCACCAGGTCGTGGGTGATCTCGGGATAGGCCGCGAGCGTCTCGGCGACGTACTCTTTGGTGAAGGCCGGCGTGACGAGGTGCCAGTACGAGCGGTAGGCGCGCAGGACGTTGATCTGCCGGTAGTCGAGCCCGGTGTTGACGATCAGGTGATGGAGGCTGTCCGACTCCGCGGAGCCGGTGAGGGCGGCGGTCAGCGCCTCGGAGACGCGAGCGGCGCTCGAGGTGATGTCGAGGGCGGCACCGTCGGGACCGAGCACGCCGAAGTCGTGGAGAAACAGCTCCTCGGACTCGTCGTCGAGCCGGGTCGGGACCTCCTCGACGACCGTGAGCCCGAGATCCTCCACCAACGGCAGCATCGCCGAGAGGTCGCGCTTGCCTTCCTTGCTGTACACGGCGACGCGGGTGAGGCCCTCATCGCTCTCGATCTCGTTGTAGACATCGACGCCGAGCGCGGTGTCGCCGTTGAGGATGCGCTGGACGTTGACGATTGCGGTCGCCGCCTCGGTGAGCGGGGTCGAGGTCCGGTAGTAGGAGGGAAAGCGGCCGGCGTGTGCCTCGATCAGACGTTTGGCCTCGGCATCGCCGACGCGCTCGGCGAGCACGTCGAAGACGCGGTCCTCCCACGTCCTCGTCAGCCGGTACACCTCGTTCTCGAGCTCGTCGGTCGGAACCTGGGGAATCTCGTCCTTCGGCCAGATGGTGAAGTGGATCCTGGCGTCGCCGCTCTCACCGAGCGACAGCCGGTAATCGATCGACTCGCCTTCGAAGCGCTCCAGGAACATCTGCTGGAGCTGCTGGCGCAACTCGGCATTGAAGCGTTCCCTGGGAGCCACGACCAGGACCGAGACGTTCCGGTTCAGCATGTCGCGGCGCACGAACAGCCTGACCCGCTGGTGCTCCTCCGACTCGAGGAGGCCGACGAGGCTCTCGCGCAGATCTGGTTGCGCGATGGCGAAGAGCTCGTCCTTGGGGAACGACTCGAAGAGCTGAACGATCACCTTGTAGTCGTGCGAACCCTCGATGAGGTCCTCGGCGTCGAGGATCGACTCGAGCTTGCCGCGGAGGATCGGGATCGACGCCGCGGGCGCCATGTAGGCCTTCGACGTGAACAGGCCGAGCAACCTGGCCTCGCTCTCCGTGACACCGTTCGCATCGACGATGCGCAGCCCGACATAGTCCATCCTGGCGTCTCGATGCACGGTCGAGAACGCGTTCGTCTTCGACACCACGAGCTGATCGCTGTGCTCGTAGCGATCGCGCACGTCGTCGGGGAGATCCTCGAGGGCAACCGGCTCGGTGAAGCGGCTCATCTCCTCGTTGGAGAGCAGCCCGAGGCCGCTGTCGGGGTTCACGACCACCGCCCTCCGCCCCTCCGCCTCGACGATCTCGTACTCGCGGTAGCCGAGGAAGACGAAGTTGTCGTCGAGCAGCCACTCGAGGAACGTCACGGTCTCCTCGACCGTCTCGTCGGGGAAGTAATCGGCGTCGGCCCTTGCAAGGGAGATCATTCGCTCCGTCGCGTCCTTCATCGCCTCGAAGTCGCGCACGACGATGCGCACCGAGCGGAGGATCGCCTCGAGGGCTGCCATCAGCTCCTCGGCGGCTTCGGCGTCCAGCGCCTCCTCCAGCTCGTAGTGCTGGAAGGACTCGCGATGCTTGGCGCCGCGGCTCCGCACCACGTCGAGCAGTCGGCCGTCCTCGTCCCGCATCGTCCCCACCACCGGGTGGAAGTGCCGGGCGATCGTGTAGCCGAGTCGGGAGAAGAGGCCGAGCGCCGAGTCGATCAGGAACGGTGAATCGTCGGTGACGACCTCGACCACCGAGCCGGGTGCCTGATAGCCGTGGTCCTCCTCGCTCGGCGTGAACACGCGGATGGCGGTCGGTTCGTTGCCTCGCTCCGCCAGGAACACAAAGGCGTCGGCGAGCTCGGCGGTGAGCTCATCGGGGCTGAGGATCGGAAACTCGTCCTCGGGGATGCGCGCCGTGTAGGCCTGGGAGAAGGCGGCAAACGGTCCCGGCAATGCCTCGACGATGTCGTCGGACGAAGCCGCCGGGGATCTCCCCTTGGCCGTGCCGCGATCGCTCACAAGAACGGGAGCATAACGGTGGCCTCAGGGCACGATGAGGACCGGACACGGGGCTTCGTTGATCACGTGTGCGGCCACCGAGCCAACCACCATTCGCCGCAGGAATCCGGCGCCGCGTCTGCCCACGACCAGCAGATCGGCATCGAATCGCTCGCACGCCTCGATCAACCGCTGTGCCGGTTCGCCGATCTCCTCGATGGTCTCGTAGCTCACACCCTCGAGGTCGACGGACTCCAGAGTCTTGTCCAGGACCTGCTGCTGCGCATCGCTGAGGGCGTCCCCGAGCGCTTCAGCGGTCGGGGGCGATCCGACGATTCCCCACCATCCCTCCGGCGGCCGGACCACCGCGACGACCTTGAGCTCCGCATCCCTGGCACGGGCCAGGCTCGCTGCGACGTTGGCGGCGTGCAGGCTCTTCTCCGAGCCGTCGACACCCACGATGATCAGCTCGGGATCCCAACCCTCCATCCGGAACCTCCTCGAAGAGCGTATCTCGCGGCCGGTATCTCGTTCATCGGCTACCAACCACAGATTTGTATCGGAACGGTCACCTCGACGCTACAGGCTATGGCAGGGCGGGAACGACCTCGCCGGAGAACAGGTCGAGGCTCGTCCGGTCGTATGCGGCATCGGGGAAGTAACCGATGATGTACCCCATCCCGGCGTCGGCATACCGCTTGAGCTCCTCGGCTACTTGCTCGGGCGTTCCGACGATGCCCAGCTTCTCGATGTTCCGCCGCGACCGACCCGCCCACTCGGCGCCGACCAGTTCCGCGAGGTTCGCCTCGTACTCTTCGACCTTCTCGAAAGCGACCGCCTCGTCTTCGTCGATGATCATCGTCTTCATCACCGAACGGACGATCTCCTCGTAGTCCCTGCCCACGTCGGCGCAATGTCCGGCGAGGACTTCGCTCTTGTGGACGAAGGCGTCCAACTGCATTCCGAAGTTCGTGTAGTCGGCGTACCGCGCGGCGACGCGTAGGGTCAGCTGTTCACCGCCGCCGGCAATCCACATCGGCAGCGATCCCTGCACCGGCTTCGGGTTGCTGTAGGCGCCGGCCAACTCGTAGTACTTGCCGCTGTACTTCACCTCGTCCTCGGTCCACATCTTCCGCATGATCTCGACGCCCTCTTCGAGCTGCCCGATCCGCACCGAGGCCTTGGGGAACGCGTAGCCGTAACCCAGGTATTCGTCGTCATACCATCCGGCCCCGATCCCCATCTCGAGCCGTCCATCCGAGATCACGTCGATGTCGGCGGCGATCTTGGCCAGGTGAGCCGGGTTCCGGTACGAATTCGACGTGCACATTTGACCCAGGCGGATGGTGTCGGTCGTCGCGGCGAGGGCCGCCATCAGCGTCCACGCCTCATAGCTCGCCTCGTTGGTGGCGATGGGGACGGTGTGGAAGTGATCGAAGACCCACAGCGACTCGTACCCGGTCGCCTCGAGATGCCTCGCTACCTCCAGCATCGTCGGCCAATGGTCCTGCTGGTCGATCCCGACGAGGTCGAGGCGCCAGCCCTGGGGAATGAAAGCTCCGTAACGCATGGGCGGGAAGATAGCTACCGTATTTCCCATGCAGCTCTATGCACGGGTCAACATCCTGGATGGGGCGGCGGTGCGGTTGCCCCATGGGACCATCGACGAGGTCATCCACCTCGACGCCGATCCGGTGGACCGCGCCGAGGGCTGGGTGGACAAGGGTGCGGATCGCCTCCACATCGTCGACCTCGACGCCGCCATCAACGGTGACTACAAGAACCGTCCCCTCATCAGGGAGATCATCGCCGAGCTCGACGTCCCGGTGCAGGTCGCAGGGGGGATCCGAACCCCGCTGGAGATCGACCGGATGCTCGACGTCGGGGCCTGGCGGGTGGCCGTCGCGACCCTGGCGATCGTCGACCAGGTGTTGTTCTGGGAGATCTGCCGGGAGCACCCCGGCAAGATCCTGGTGAGCCTCGACGTCACCAACGACCTCGAGCTGGTCACCAGGGGCTGGACCGAGGGGACCGGGATGTACCTCGAGGAGACGCTGCTCGAACTGTCCGCCGCCGGCGCCGCCGGTTACATGATCACCGAGGTCGGGCGGGATGCGCTCACCGAGCCGCCGAACTACGAGGCGTTGCGGGTTGCGACCAGCATCGTCGATGAAGAGGTCATCGCCGCCGGCGGGGTCCGCGACCTCGATGACATCAGGGAGCTGCTCAAGATCAAGGGTCTCACCGGAGTCGTCGTGGGGCGCGAGGTCACCGCGGGTCGGTTCACCGTCGAGGAGGCGCTGGATATCTTGCACGGCGCGGCGAAGGCGCACGGCCCGTGGTCGCAGGAGGATCTCGCCGTGGCTGCCGGCGAATACCGCGCCCTGCTCGAGAAGGCCGGTGAGACCGGCGGGTCGAGCCGGGAGATCCTCGATGGGTTCGTCCGCTGGCTGGGCGGAGGCGCGCCGTAGCCGCGAGCGCGGTCATATTCAACGTTCGCTAAACCTTTGATGAACATCCTCCAATCGGGGAACGACCGACGGTTCGACGCCGTTGCCACCGGGGAACGCAGCGAAGGAAGCGAACCGTGGCGACCCGCCTGCCTACGTACGATGGGGTCATGTCCGGAAACGGCACGATCCGGCGGATCCTCGTCGTCGACGACGAGCCGATGGTGCGCGAGGTGCTGGTCAACTACCTCGAGCGCGACGGATACGTCGTCGACGAAGCCGCGACCGGAGATCAGGCGCTGGCGCTGGCGGCTTCTTCGAAGCCGGACCTCATCGTCCTCGACGTCATGCTCCCTGAGGTCGACGGCTTCGCCGTCTTGACCCGGATCCGCCAGACCAGCTCGGTGCCGGTGATCCTGCTCACCGCGAGGAGCGACGAACCGGATCGTGTCGTCGGACTCGAGCTCGGCGCCGACGACTACGTCGTCAAACCATTCTCGCCCAGGGAGGTATTGGCGCGAGTGCGATCGGTGCTCCGTCGTTCCGGCACGATCCGCCTCGCCGAGCGCCTCGAATTCGAGGGTCTCGTCATCGATGGATCGAGCCGGGAGGTGCATGTCGGCAACGAGCTCGTCGAGCTCACCCCGAAGGAGTTCGACCTGCTCGCCTACCTGGCGTCGTCACCCCGCATCGCGCTCTCGCGTGCCGATCTGCTCGAGCAGGTGTGGGACTCCTCGGCCGACTACCAGGACCCTTCGACGGTGACGGTCCACGTGGCCCGACTCCGGCAGAAGATCGAGGCCGATCCGGACGCACCACGCTGGATCACCACCGTGCGCGGCGTCGGCTACCGGTTCGAACCGTGAGGATCCTCGGCGTCGCCCTCATCGCGATGGTGCTCGGCGTCGCCCTGTTCGAGATCGCCATGCAGCCGACGGGGGCCGACCGCCTCGAGCTGCTCGGCATCCTCGTCGCGATGGTCGTGGTCTCTGCGGCCGGGGCGTGGTTCCTCCCCCGCTGGGCACGGCGGGCTCCAAGCCTGAGGGGCACCCTGATCGCACTGATCGCCACCGCGTTGCTGATCGTGATCGGGGGCGGGGCGATTGCCGCGCAACGGATGTTCCTCTCCACCCACGACGCCAAGCTGCTGGCGGTCGTTCTCGGGTTCGGGCTCATCGCCGGGTTGGGCTTCGCCTTCTCGGTGGCCAAGCCATGGACCGAGGATTTGCGTCGCGTGGGTGCGACCGCAACGCGGATCGCCGAGGGCGACTTCGATGCCCGCACCGGCGTCGATCGGGCCGACGAGGTGGGTGCGACCGCGGAGGCCGTCGACGCCATGGCCGCCCGGCTCGCCGAGCTGGACCTGGAGCGGCTGCGCGACGAGGAGGCCAGGCGGTCGTTCTTTGCCTCGGTCAGCCACGACCTTCGCTCCCCCCTCGCGGCGCTCCAGGCAGCCGTCGAGGCGCTTCGCGACGGGGTGGCTTCGGATCCCGAGCGCTACCTGGCGTCGATCGAAGGCGACATCAGGGTGCTCAACCAACTCGTCGACGACCTGTTCCTCCTGGCGCGAATCGAGTCGGGCGGTTTCGAGTATGAACGGGTCCCGGTCGATCTCGCCGAGATCGCCGACGAAGCGATCGAAGTCCTCGCGCCGGTTTCGCAGCGGGCAGGGGTTCGCGTCAGGCTCGACGCCGACGGCTCCTGGATCGTGAACACCGGGCCGGTGCCGGTGGGGCGGGTGATCCGGAACCTCCTCGACAACGCCATCCAGCACGCCCCGCCCGGCACCGAGGTGACCGTGACCGTCGAGGGACCGGCGACGATACGCGTTGCCGACGAGGGTCCCGGGTTCCCACCGTCGTTCACCGAAGCCGCGTTCGAGGGGTTCGCCCGTGCCGATGCCGCTCGATCCCGCTCGACCGGCGGCGCCGGCCTCGGCCTCACCGTCGCCCGCGGTCTCGTCGAGGAGCTCGGAGGTCAGATCTGGGCCGAGCCCGGGCCCGGCGGGGTGGTCACGTTCACGCTGTCGTCCGACTGACGATCGCGTTCACGCGAAGACTCGCACCCCAACGTCCGATGAGGAGTCTGGGGGACGCTCCTACCATCGCCGCATGAAGAAGATCCTCATCCCGATCGGGATTCCGGTGGGCCTGGCGGTCGGCACCGCCCTCGCCCTGCCGTCGGTGCTGAAGCGTGTCTTCGCCGTCCCCCAACGCGCCGTTCCCGAGACAAGACCAGACGACTTCGGTCTCGAGGGCGAGCAGGTGTGGATCGACGGTCCGAACGACAAGCGGTTGCACGCCTGGTTCATCCCGGCGGGCGCGCCCGCACCCGCCGTCGTGATCCTCCACGGGTGGGGCGGCACAGCAGCAGACATGCTCCCGGTCGCTCCCGGGCTCCACCACCGAGGCTTCCACTCGCTGTTCCTCGACGCCAGGACCCACGGTCTCTCCGACGACGAGGACTTCATGTCGATGCCGCGGTTTGCGGAGGATCTCGAGACCGCCCTCGACTGGCTAGCAGTGAGAAACGACGTCACCACGATCGGCGTGATCGGCCACTCCGTCGGCGCCGCAGCCGTGATCCTGGCGGCATCCCGCAACTCCTCCATCGATGCGGTGGTCGCGGTGGCGGCGTTCGCCCACCCGGAAGAGCTGCTGTGGCGGGCGATCCCGTACCCGACGCCGGTGAAGTGGACGCTGTTGCGCGTCATCCGGCAGATGATCGGCGTCTCGTACGACGACATCGCCCCGCGCAATCGGATCGCCGACATCCGTGCCCCGGTGCTGCTCGTCCACGGCGAGGACGACGAGGTCATCCCGGTCGAGGATGCGTACGCCATCCACAACAGCCTGCCGTCCTGCCGGCTGATCGTCGTGCCGAAGGGAACGCACTCGGACCTGGCTGCATTCGAACCGTACTTCGGGGACGTCTACGACTTCCTCAGCGAGTCGCTGCTCCCCGACTGATTCACCCCCAGAGCCGTTCGAGGACCGCCCTCACCCGATCCGGGCCGTCGGCGAGGCTCGTTGACGGGTCCTCGATCACCGGAGAGCCAAAGGCGGCGGTCGAGAAGTAGGGGGTCGCCGGTTCGAGGAAGCGGCTCGGGAGCGCATACGAGTGGTCGGCGCTGCCGGAGAATCTGTGGTGGTAGAAGCGTTGCGGCACCGTGACCGTGAGATGGTCCTTCGCCCTGGTCAGCGCAACGTAGAGCAGGCGGCGCTCCTCCTCGAGGCCCCCGGGGTCGGTCAGCGCCATGTCCGAGGGGATGTTTCCGTCGGCGGCGTGAATGACGAAGACCGCGGCCCACTCGCCGCCCTTGGCCGAGTGGATGGTCGACAGCACCAGGTATTCGTCATCCAGGTGCGGTGGTCCGGCGAGGTCGCTCGTCGAGATCGGCGGATCCAGGGTGATCTCGGTGAGAAACCGGCTCCGGGTCGGATATTCGGCGGCGAGGGCGGCGAGCTGGCCGAGATCGGCGAGACGGACCGCGGCGTCGTCGTAGTTGCGCGGGAAGACCACTTCGCAGAATCCCAGCAGCTGCTCGATCTGCTCCGCAGGCGGCGGCTCGTCGGCACCACGGCAGGCGTCGAGGCCGGCCCCGAGCCGCTCCACCGCTTCTCCGGCCTCGACGGGCCAGGGATGATCGGCTTCGAGCAATGCCGCCAGCCGGTCGGTCCGGTGCTGTGCCGCCAGCCGGTCGAGCCGCTCGGTCATCCTCCGTGCCGTCGCCGGCCCGACCCCGGGTATTGCCTGTAGAACGCGGTCCCAGGCGAGCTCGTCCCGGGGGTTGTCGAGGATCCGCAGCAGCGAGAGCAGGTCCTTGACGTGGGCGGCCTCGAGGAACCGGAGGCCTCCGAACTTGACGAAGGGGATGTCGCGCCGTGCAAGCTCGATCTCGAGCCCGGCCGAGTGATGCCCGGTCCGGAACAGCACCGCCTGGTCGCGAAGCGCCACGCCCTGCTCCCGGAGTTCCAGGACGCGCTCGGCGACGTGGTCCGCCTGGGCGGCCTCGTCGAAGCAGGTCACGAGTGCCGGTGTCGGCCCCGTGCTGCGTTCCGAGTACATCTGCTTGGGGAAGACGACGCTCGAGGCCCCGATGACGGCGTTGGCTGCATTGAGGATCTGCGGCGTGGAGCGATAGTTCTGCTCGAGCTTGACGATCGTCGCTCCGGGGAAGTCATCGCAGAACCCGAGGATGTTCTCGAGCTCGGCTCCGCGAAACGAGTAGATGGACTGGGCGTCGTCGCCGACCACCGTCACGTTGCGATTGCCGAGGGCGGCGAGGATCTGGGCCTGGCTTCGATTCGTGTCCTGATACTCGTCGACCAGCACATGGTCGAAGAGACCCCGGACGGTGTCGGCTGCCTCGGAGTCGAGCAGGGCGTGCCAGTAGAGGAGCAGATCGTCGTAGTCGACGGTATTGGTGTCTCGCTTGCGCTCGGTGTAGGCGCGAAACAGCAGGCGAAGCTCGTCGCCGTGCTCCAACGCCCACGGGTACCAGTCGTTCAACGTCACGTCGAGCGGCGTTCGGGTGTTGACGGTCCTCGAGTAGACGGCGGCGATCGTCTCCTTCTTGGGAAACCGGCGCCCGGTCGCTCCGAGCCCGAACTCCGTGCGCAGCAGGCCGAACATCGTTGCGGTGTCGGTCTGATCGATCACCGTGAAGCCCTCCCCGAGGCCGACGGCGGGTCCGTAGCGCCTGAGGAGCCGGTTCGCCGTCCCGTGGAACGTGCCTCCCCAGACCCGGCCGGCGGAGCGGTCGGCAATGAGCGCGCCTGCCCGCCGGAGCATCTCGGCGGCGGCCCGCCTGGTGAAGGTGAGGAGCAGGATCCGCTCGGCGGGGGTCCCCGCGTCGATGAGGCGAGCGACGCGGCTGGCGAGCGTGCGGGTCTTGCCGCTTCCCGCTCCGGCGATGACGAGCAGCGGTCCCCCATCGTGGAGCACGGCGGCGCGCTGGGCGTCGTTGAGATCGGTGAGCCAGGGGGGTCCGGTGACGAACATGTGTTCGATGCTAGCGGATATCGCCACCGGAGCGAGGTCTTGCCGAGCCCCGGATCAGCCGGCGAGGAACCGCTCGATCACGTCTGCCGGATAGACGGTCTCACAGGGAACGCTGTTGCGATCGGCATCCATACGATCGGGACGCCCCTCCCACTCCCAGTAGGCGTAGGCGTCGGCGTAGGTGTAGCCGAGCGGGTAGAGGTCGCGACAGAACCGCCCGGGTGGGATGCCGAGGAAGGTCTCCTCGGGTTCCGGGAGTGCTGCGGTTCCACCTGCAGCGCCGGGAAGGAACACCCCCTGCCATACCGGTCGATCGGGAGCGTGCCCACCGGCGAGCAGCGCCTTCCACTCCTCGTCGGTCAGCCTTCCCTCGGCGGCGTCGCGCCAGAACTCGTAGTAGGAGTAGACGCCGCCTCTGGCGATCTGGAACACACCCTCGTCGTTGGGGACGAGCACATAGATCCGGTCGATTCGCCCGGTCCCCAGCTCGAGGATGTTGAAGGAGGTGCGGAAGATGTCGGCGACGAGCGCCGAGTCCTCGTCCTCGACGTCGGGAAAGCCGGTCTCGGGGTCGATATCGGACGCAGCGAGCCAGATCAGCTCGACGGCGCTGCCGATGCCCTCCAACCAGGCGTTGTCGGCCTCCGAGATCGGCCTGCCGGCGAGCTCGTCTTCGGCGATCTGGGCGAGACGGCTCACGAGATCTCTCACCTCGTCGAGGAGGCGCCCGGCCTCGGCGTCGAGGAGCCCGCGATCCTCGAGGCCTTCTCGCGCCAGGGCGGCAACCGCCTCGATACGGTGGAAGGCCACCGGATCGGGCTCCACCCAGTGCCTGGGCTCGAAGAACACGGGCTCGAATTCGCCTTCGATGGCAAAGCCCTGTTTGGCGTAGAGGATGGTGTCGTGCTTGAGCTCGGTGTACGAGCCGAAGCCGGTCTGGTGGGCCTTGGCCGTCCATGCTTCGTTCTGCATGAAGTCGGGGAAGGCGAGGCCGTGCTCGGACCACATCGGCTCCAGCGCATACAGCCAGGCGTCGTAGACCGTTGAGGCCCAGGCGTCGGCGTCGCGGTCGGCGAGGAGGGTCCGCATCGCGGCGAGCTGTTCGTCGTAGTGCAGCCAGGGGGGCTCGGTCCTGCCGTCGGCGTCGAGAGTGGCGTAGGCGAAGTCCGATCCGAAGGCGGCCGCCAGGTCGAGGGGAGACACCTGCCGGGCGTCGCCGGAATCCTCGATGGAGACGTACGGGGCCGTCAGCTGATCGAGGATGTAGGAATCCACGACGAATCGTGCCCCCATCACCCTGATCGAGGCCGCCTCCGGGTTGATGGCGACACCGCGGGTAGCGAGGAGCCCGGCGCCGATGTCCCCGACGTCGTCGAGATCGGCCAACGCGGCGACATCGCCGAGTCCGCCTGCGGCCGCCTCCGCCTCGAACGGGGTGTAGTCGTCGGCGGTTCCGACGAGGAACGCGGTCGGCTCGTAGATCAGCGCCCAGCGTTGGGCGAGGTGGGGATCGCCGGAGACGACCCGCGACACGAGCAACCCCAGACGCAGCGACTCGGGAACCTTCACCAGGAAGGCGGACTGTCCGAGGTGGGACATGGCGCGGAAGTACCGCTCGAGATCGTCGTTGCGGGTGTAGTGGCCCCTGGGGCGGTACAGCGTGTAATCGATGCACATCGGATTGGGGAGTGCAGGGTCACAGTCGCGGTAGCTCGTGATCGGCGAATTCGTCAGCTCGTCGGCGGCGGTTGCCAGCGCCAGCTCTTCTGCCGCCCGCGAACCGAGCGTTCCCACATCCAGCCCGAGCAGGGCACCGGCAGCCTGGAACCACTCCACGACTCGGGTCGCATCGTCCGCGAGCTCGGTGCCCGCCAGCTCAGCCTGTTGCCGGCGGGCCGCTTCCAGAGCATCGAGGATGAACTCCTCGAGGAGCGGCAGCAGCACTTGCTGCTCGGTCTCCCTGAGCACCTTGTCGAAGGCGAGGTGCCACACGTGATAGGCGAGGTCGGTGGTGACGAACACCGGGAACGGGTCGTAGGAGGCATACCCGTACGCCTGGTGGAAGAGTCTCGTGGTTCCCGGCACGACGACGAAACCGTTGGTCGACAGGGTGCCGAGCAGGTCGGGATCGTTCACCTCGTCGTAGAGGGCGGGGGCGACGAGAACGTCGTCGAGCGACGTCGGTGTCGGCGGCCCTGCATAGGGGATCGAATCATCGAGCAACGGCTCGATCTCGAAGGCTGCAAACGCACCGGTGGCCCGCCCGATCGTCGATCGCATCGTGGTCGACGTGGTACTGGTTCTCGGCACAGTCGTCGTCGGGCCCGTGGTCGGCGGGGGTTGGGTCGATGTGGTGGTCTCGTCGGTCGACGTGCTGCAGGCCGATGCGATCAGTCCGCAGGCGAGGAGCGCGCACAGAAGGCGACGCATGCCGGCCTCCTTGCAGCAGACGGGAGCGTTCGCTGCGTCGACCCAACCGTATGTCGAGGGTTCAAGCCCAACCAGGGGGCAAAGTCACATCCCCCGGCGTGCGACCGGGTCGAGGTGCCCGTCGCCGTCGATGTCGGCACACCCGGGGAGTGCCATTCCCGTCAAGTCGGGAGCGACCGCAAACCCGAATTCGTGCCATGTCCAGGCCCCCGAGCCCGCACCCTCCGAGTAGCGGACGGCGAGCGACCCGTCGCAGACCGCCAGACCGTCGATCGCGTGGGGAATGCCGGATGCCACCCAGAGCGGACTCAGGTCCTCCGGACGGTAGACCCCGAGATGGGCGGTGTTGCCATCCTCGTCGATCCATGCGACGTCGGGGAATCGCGTGTTGACCGGGCGCTCTCGATAGGGGCGCCGGAAGGCGACGACCGTTTCCAGCCGCCCATCTCCGGTGACATCGCCGACATCCACCGCCTCGACGACGCCTTCGTACGGCCAGCTGATCGGCGGGTGTGCCGTACGCAACGTGGTCTCGACCGATCGTGTGAGCTCCCACCATTCGCCACCGAGCAGCACCGCATCGCCCTCGGGCAGCTCCCAGCCGACGAATCGCACCCTCAGGTCACGATGCTCCACACGTCCAATGCGATAGGCCACGATCCCGGATCCATCGACGAGCACCTCGACGACCAGTCCTTCTGTCGTACCGGCCTGCCGCTGATCGAAGAGGAAGTTGCCAAGGCCATAGGCGGCCAGCGTCGGCCGACCCCCGCTGGTGATCAGCTCGACGGGGTAGGTCACGTGGGCTCCATGCACCCACACCACATCGGCACCGGCCGCGGCCACCGCCTCGACGGCATGGCGCAGCGCCGGATCGGGCGAAGGCAGGTACTCCACTCCACCATGGAGCGAAACCACGACGATGTCGGCAGCAGATCGCGCCCCGGCGACGGCCTCCTCTGCCTGCTCCGGATCCCACCCGTGCGTGACCTCGCCGGCTGCAGCGCTGTGTGTCAGATCGTAAGCGAGGAAGGCGATTCGGATGCCGTTGCGGCTTTCGAAGGCGACACCGCTGAGTCCAATCGGGCGGATGCCCACGGCCTCCAAGAACGCGGCGGTCTGTCGTACCGATCCCTGGCCGGCATCCGCAGTGTGATTGTTGGCGAGGTTGAGTAGGTCGAAGCCGGCGGCGGCGAGCACGGAAGCTGCGTCTGGCGAGCCGACGAGAGCCCGGTCGGCGACCTCATCCGGTGCATCAATCGCCAGAGCTGACTCCAGGTTCGCCAAGGCGAGGTCGGCATCGCCGATGGCGAATCGCGCTCCCTCGAGGACTGCCGGTCCGTCGGCCTCGAGCACGGGTGCCACGCCCCTGCCCATCATGACGTCGCCGGCAAACAGGAGCCGGACGGGTCCGGGAGCCACGGGCGGCTGCTCTGCCTCCGCGCCCGCGCAGGAGCACGCGACAACACACACCGCCGCGATGAGCGTGCGGCCAGCCATCGTCCTTCCACCGTATGAGTCGGATCGACACGGATGCAGGGGCTTTCGGCCCGCTGGCTTGCAGTACGCTCGCCGACCATGCACGTCGGCGTCTACATCTTTCCGACCGACCAGACCATCCAGCCGATCGAGCTCGCCGTGGCAGCCGAGGAGCGCGGCTTCGAATCGCTGTGGTTCCCGGAGCACAGCCACATCCCGGTGTCCCGTGACACGCCGTGGGGCGGTGTCGACGGCGCCGGCCCCCTGCCCGACTGGTACCGGCGCACCCACGACCAGTTCGTCGCCCTCGCCGCGGCGGCGGCGGTCACCAACACCCTCGAGCTCGGCTGCGGGATCTCGCTCGTCGCCCAGCGCGACCCGCTGTGGCTGGCCAAGCAGGTGGCGTCGCTGGATGTCATCTCCGGTGGACGCGTCCAGTTCGGCGTCGGCTACGGCTGGAACAAGGAGGAGATGGCCAACCACGGAGTTGCCTACACCGAGCGCAGAGCGATCCTGCGCGAGAAGGTGCTGGCGATGATCGAGCTGTGGACCGAGGACGTTGCTGAGTTCCACGGGGAGCACGTCGACATCACCCCATCGTGGGCCTGGCCGAAACCGGTCCAGAAGCCGCATCCACCGATCCATCTCGGCGGCGCCGCCGGCCCGCGGACGATCCGAGACATCGTCGAGTTCTGCGACGGGTGGATGCCGATCGTCACCCGTCACGAGCTCGCAGGGAAGATCACCCGGATCCGGAGCGCCCTCGAGGAGGCAGGACGTGACCCGGATGCCTTCGAGCTCACCGCCTGGCAGGCCCCGCGCGACCTCGCCGTGCTCGAACAGATGCGTGAGGCCGGCGTCCGTCGTGCGGTCTTCTCGCTTCCCCAGGCCGATCCCGCCACCGTGATCGAGAAACTCGACAAGTACGCCGGTGTCGCTGCGGAACTCAACAGCTGAGCGGAAACAAGAGGTGTTGGGGTAGGGTTGCGCCAACCAAGGAGAGGCCATGGACAAGGTAGAGATGCTGAGGGCGGCGCCGCTGTTCTCCGGGCTCACCAACAAGCAGCTCAAGTCTCTGGCCGCGACGGCCAAGACGCTGAGCTTCGCCGCGGGAGACGAAATCATCGAGGAGGGCGAAGAGCGGTCGATCGGCTTCTACGTCCTGGGGTCGGGCACCGCCGATGTGACCAAGGAAGGGGCGACGGTCGCCAGCTACGGGCCCGGTGACTACTTCGGGGAGATCGCGCTCCTCACCGACGAGCACACCCGCACCGCCACCGTCACCGCCACCAGCGACGCCGAGGTCGTCGGCCTCACCAAATGGGACTTCAGGGCGCTGGTCAACTCGGACCCCGAGATCGCCGTCCAGGTGATGGACGAGCTCGCCAGACGCCTCGCCGAAACCGACGCCATCTCGGAGTGAACCGGGCGTGAGTGAACCGCATCTGATCATCCACGGCGGTCGCGGGTCGATGGCCGTCTCCGGCATGGAGTACGCCAAGTACGGTGGCAACACGACGTGCTTCGAGATCGCCGAGGATCCCGAACACCGCGTCGTCATCGATGCCGGCACCGGATTCCGTGATGTCCAGCACAGCCTCCACCGCGAGCAAGACCATCGCTTCACGGTGCTGCTCACCCACTACCACTGGGATCACATCCAGGGCATCCCGGTGTTCATCCCGGTCTGGACCGCAGGCAACCGGTTCACGTTCTACGGCCAGCGCAGCGTCGCCGGGGATGCCAGGGCCACGCTGGCAGGCGTGCTCACGCCGCCGTGGTTTCCTGCCCCGATCCTGGAGTCGGCCGCCGACATCTCCTTCGGCACCTATGACAAGCCCATCGAGATCGGCAGCGTGACGATCACCACCCTGCCGCTCCACCATCCCCAGGGGGTGACCGGATTCCGCATCGAGGGCCCGTCGCGCACCATCGTGATCGCCACCGACCACGAGAGCGACCCCAGCGTCGACGAGGCGTTGGCGACCTTTGCGGCGGGCGCCGACGTGCTCATCCACGACGCCCAATACCTGCCTGCGGAGTACCCGATGCGCATCGGGTGGGGTCACAGCACCTGGGAGCATGCGGTCGAAGCCGCCGACCGGGCCGGCGTCGCCGAGCTCGTGCTCACCAGCCATGATCCCGACCACTCCGACGACGACATCGACGGGATCGTGGCCGCCGCCGAGGAGCGGTTCCCCAACGTCACCGGAGGCACCGAGGGGATGAAGCTCCCGCTCTGAACCCGCTACTCGACGGCAAAGGTCACGGTGATGTCGACCGCAACCGTCAGTGTGCCTGCCTCGATCGGGGGCGAAGGGGCCGCCTCGGCGGCCATCGCCCTGAGCACCGGGACCGTGGGGCCCTGCCTGGGAATCTCGGTGATCGCGGTGGGGGAACCTCTGGTCACGCCGGCAAGTCCGGCGAGCTGATCCGCCCTGGCCTCGGCATCCGCCCAGGCCGCGTCGCGCGCCGCCCGCACCAGAGCGGCATCGTCGTCGATGGCGAACGCCAGCCCGCTCATGTGGGCATCGTCACCGGTGGCGTCGGACGCGGCCTGGATGACCGCTCCGATCGATTCGACGGCGCGCAGGGTGGCGGTCACCGTGTTCGACACGCGGAACCCGACCAGGCGACGCCGGTTCCCCGAGTAGTCGTAGTCGGGGGCGACCGAGAAGCTCGATGTCCGTCGATCGGTGTCGTCGACCCCGGCCGTACCCAGGGCTCGGTGCAGGCTGTCCGCCGACCGGGTCGCGTCGGCCATCGCCTCGCCGACCGTAGGGCGCAGCACCGAGACGCCGAAGGTCATCGTCGCCACGTCCGGGGTGGCCTCGACCTCGCCGCGGCCGGGGACCGTGATTCCTGTTGGCTCACTCATGGGCGGCGACGCTACTCGGCCGCCGGGCTCAACAGCAGATTCTGGGTGGCCCGGCCGACGGGCCCCTCGGTGTCGTACAGGGCGGCGTCGGCGAGGCCCACCCCGGTCGGCTCCCAGTGAGACACCGCGTCGGCACAGAACCAGTCGCCGACCGGATCACGGTGCAGCGATACGGTGAGGTCGGTGTTGACGAACCACACCTCGTCGAGCACCTGGTTGTAGGAGATCCCGTTGAGGCTGTCGGCGAGGGGACAGATCCTCTGGAAAGGGGTGGGCTCCTCGCCGGCCAGCAGCGGCACCTTGGTCCGCATCCACATGGTCGTGGGGCCGCCGGGCCCTTCGGACACTGGGTCGTAGCGGCACTCCACCGAATCGGTGAATGCCGGGAGGCCGTGGACGGTGGTGGAGACGGGGAACGGCCCCTCCACCGCCACCTCGAACGACGGCGCCTCGACCGGTGCCGTGGGGACGTCCAGGGCCTCCAGGGTCCGCAGGTGCACGCCGTAGGCCCGCGCATAGATCG
>CAZCBO010000016.1:0-20031 GCA_964496825.1 uncultured Acidimicrobiaceae bacterium | reverse complement strand
CCTGCGCATATCGGTCACGGATCGGTGCAACTTCCGCTGCACCTACTGCATGCCGCGCGAGGTGTTTGGAAAGGACTACGAGTTCCTGCCCCGTTCGGACCTGCTGACGTTCGAGGAAATCGAGCGGGTGGTCCGCATCGCCGCACGTCTCGGCGTAGGGAAGGTGCGCCTCACCGGTGGGGAGCCGCTGCTGCGTCGCGGCATCGAGGACCTCGTCGCCAAGCTCGCCGCCGTCGATGGGATCGACGACCTCGCCCTGACCACGAACGGGTCCCTGCTGGCCAGGAAGGCGGCCGCCCTCGCCGCGGCCGGGCTGAGCCGGGTCACGGTGAGCCTCGACTCGGTCGACGACACCGTGTTCCGCGTCATGTCCGACGTCGACTTCCCCGTGGCCCGCGTGCTCGAGGCGATCGACGTCGCCGCCTCGGTGGGCCTCACCCCGGTGAAGGTGAACGCCGTCGTGCAGCGGGGCGTGAACGACCACCAGGTGCTGGACATGGCGAGGACGTTCCGGGGGACCGGCCACACCGTGCGCTTCATCGAATACATGGACGTGGGGACCTCGAACGGATGGCGCATGGACGACGTGGTCCCTGCCGCCGAGATCCTCGCCGCCATCGATGCCGAGTGGCCGATCGAGCCGGTCCCGAGCACCTACGCGGGAGAAGTGGCCAACCGCTGGCGCTATGTGGATGGTGCGGGTGAGGTCGGGGTGATCGCGTCGGTGACCCAGCCGTTCTGTGGCGATTGCACCCGGCTGCGCCTCTCCTCGGAAGGCCGCGTGTTCACGTGCCTGTTCGCCGTGGGGGGCACCGATCTGCGGCAACCGCTGCGGAGTGGAGCCACCGACGCCGAGATCGAGGCGCTGCTCGCCACCGTGTGGACGGGCCGCACCGACCGCTACAGCGAGGAGCGCTCCGGGGTGACGCTCGCCCTGCCCAAGGTGGAGATGTCCTACATCGGCGGCTGATGCTCCCAACGAAGATCATCCCTCTTGATCTCACTTTAGTGTAACTGTACGTTCGGGTCATGGAGCCCGCGGCCATCCTCTGCGCCGGTCTCGCCGGCATCACCCTGGGAGCCTGGGCAACCACCCGACGCCGCGTCGTGGCGTCGGCCCTTGTCGATCGACTGCGGCTCCCGGCTCCGAGCAGGCTCGTCGCCACGGCGACCCTGGTCACCCTCTGGTTGGCGGCGACGCCGAAGGCACCGGCGTCCGCCGACCCGGTGCCGCCCCTCGTCCGACTCGGCGGCGAGGAGTCCGAGCCGGTCGTCGCTCCCGTGACGGCGCCGACCCATGTCGTGCAACCCGGGGACACGCTCTGGCGCATCGCGGCGGCGACCCTGGCTCAACGCACCGGCGGTCCCGCGACCAGCGGTGAGATCGCCCGCTTCTGGCCCGAGATCTACGAGCGCAACCGGGCGGTCATCGGCACCGACCCCGACCTCATCCTCCCGGGGCAGCGTCTGGTCCTCCCATGACCGAAGAGCACGAGGAGATCCCGTGGTCGATGCTGGTGGAGCACGGCCAGCGTGTGCGGTCACGCACCTGGTACGTCCTGGCCGCGATCATCATGGCCGTGGCCGTCGCCGTCGCCGGGTTCCGGTGGATCGACGGCAGGCGCCATGGCGGACCGGTCCCGGCGCTCCTCCCGACGACGACCTTGCCGACCACGACGACGACCACGCTGCTGTCCGAAGCCGACCTCATGGCCGTCGAGCCCGGGCCGTCGGAGCTGGCGGCGGTGGCGCGAGCCGAATGGTTCGTCGCCGACTACTTCACCATCGATGGGACACCGGCACCGGACCTGCTCGCCGCCTTTCCGGACGACGCCGTCCTCCCCGATCTCCCGCACTTCGCGGACGGTCCCGCGGTGTCCTTCGTCGAGTGGGCCCGCGCCTACGCCGTCCGCCCTGCGCCCGATGGGTACGTCGTCACCGTCCTCTTCCGGACACTCTTCGAGAACGCCGAGGGCCGGTACGAGCGAAGCCCGGTCCGGGCGGTCGACGTCATCGTCATCCTCGGCGACGGGCAGACGGCGGTCGGTGATCTCCCCACCCCGGTCGAGCCGCCGATCGCCCGCGGGTTGACCGGCTGGCTCCCCCGCGGCGCCGAGGCTTCACCCGAAACAATCGCCGCGGCCCTCGCCCATGCCGGTCGCTTCACCCCGGACCCCACCCTGATCGAATCGGGGAGTTCGGGCGAGCAGTGGCGCGTGGTGTTCACCTTGGACGATCCCTCGGGAGCGCGCTTCCCGATGGTGGTGCGCTCGAGCGACCTCCGGTGAGGGAGGCCCGGGATCGTCGGGCACCGCTACGCTCGCCGCCATGGCTAGCCGCCGAAGCGTTCCTGGAGGATCTCCGTCGCCAGCGGTGCGATCGTCTCCCAGGAGGCGTCGGGATCCTTGGACAGGGTCACGAAGTCCGCGGTCATGAACACGCTGGTCACCCCGTCGATGCCGAGGAGCGCCGCTCCGGTGGGGTCGTCGACCTCGGACCCTGCGGCGAACGTCGCCGGGCCACCGACGTCGACGCCGACGGAGAACTTCAGCGCATTGGGATTCGGCGTGTTGGAGATCTCGACGCCCATCATCGGCCAGGCTAGCGGCCACGGGGGTGGCGCCGGATGACGAGCCGAGGCGCGGGGATGATCATCGGTGCCGACGTCGGCGGCACCTTCACCGACATCGTCGTCTGGGACGGTTTCGGCATCGTCACGTCCAAGGTCCCCACATCGGGTGACCAGAGCCGGGCCGTCGTCGAAGGTTCAGTCGAGCTCGCTGAGCGGGTCGATGCGTTTCTCCACGGCACGACGGCAGCGACCAACGCCCTCCTCGAAGGCAAGGGAGGGAGGACGCTGCTCATCACCTCTCCAGGGTTCGAGGATGTCATCGAGATCGGCCGGCAGGATCGGCCCAGCCTCTACGACCCGTTCGCCGATCGCTCACCACCGTTGGTCGACCGCTCCGATCGGGTAGCCGAGATCGCGACCGCGGAGCTGGATGGATTCGATGCCGTGGCCGTCTCCCTCCTCTATTCCCTCGACGATCCGGCTCGGGAGGACGCGGTACGCACGGAGATCCATCGGACCGTGCCCCGGCTGGCGGTCTCGTTGTCGAGTGAGGTCGTTCCCGAGTTCCGCGAGTTCGAGCGCACGTCGACCACGGTGCTCAACGCCTACCTGCAACCGGTGGTCGCCGACTACTTCGAGGGCTTGCAGCATGGGGTCACGGAGGCCGGCCTCGCCGACCAGGTGTCGGTGATGCGCTCGTCGGGAGGGTTGGTCGATACCAGCGTGGCAGCCCGGCTCCCCGCCGCGATTCTGCTCTCCGGGCCCGCAGGCGGATCGGTTGCCGCCGGGGCGCTGGCGACGGCGTTCGGGCTGGACCGCGTGATCTCGTTCGACATGGGGGGCACCTCGACGGACGTCTGCCGGATCGAGAACGGAACGCCCGAGATCTCCTACGAGCGCGCCGTGGCCGGCTATGCCTGCCGGATGCCCTCGACGGCGATCCATACCGTCGGCGCCGGCGGCGGAAGCGTTGGTTGGATCGACGCAGGCGGTTCCCTGCGCGTCGGGCCCCGCAGTGCCGGAGCCGATCCGGGTCCCGCCTGTTATGGCAAGGGCGGCCTGGAGGCGACGGTCACCGACGCCAACGTGGTCCTCGGGAGGATCGATCCTGCGGCGCAACTCGGCGGCCGGCTCCGCATCGACCCCGATCTCGCTGCCGGTGCCGTCGCCGCGCTCGGTGAGGATGCGGGACTCAAGCGAGAGCAGACGGCCCTCGGGATGGTCAGGGTCATCGAGGAGGTGATGGCCGGAGCCGTGCGCAGTGTTTCGATCGAACAGGGCATCGATCCTCGCGGTTCCTGGCTGATCGCGTTCGGCGGTGCGGGAGGGCTCCACGCCGGGTCCCTCGCCCGGATGCTCGAGATGGATGGCGTGATCGTGCCCGCACATGGCGGTGTCTTCTCTGCCCTCGGCCTCCTCCTCAGCCCGCCCCGGATCGACGAGGCGCGCAGCGTGCTGCTCCGCGCCGGAGACGACGACCTCGACGCTGAGGTTGCCTCGGTGGGGGCCGAGGCTGCTCGGCGGCTTCCCGGCGCGTTGGTATCGACGATGGTCGACGTTCGCTACCTCGGCCAGTCCCACGAACTGACGGTCCCCTACGGTCCCGAGGAGGGCTGGGAGGTCTTGGCCGGGCGGTTCCACGCCGCCCACCTCGAACGCAACGGCTTCCAAAGGCCCGAGGATCCGATCGAGGCGGTGACGGTCAGGGCGGTCGCCCAGGGGACGCCACGGTTCACCTTCGACGACCTGCCCCGGTGGGTTCGCAACGGAAGGGATCGAATCGGCGCGCGCTGGGTGCTGACGCCGCGCGGACCGGTGCGGGCTTCGCTGTGGCGACGGGAGGGGCTGGGTATCGGTGCCGAGATCATCGGCCCCGCCGTCATCGAAGAGCGCGAAGCCACGACCTGGATTGGGGTCGATGAGCGGGCCACGGTCCTGCCGAGCGGTGCGCTGGAGATCACATGGTGACCGTCGATCCGATCACGCTCGAGGTGGCGAGGAACCGGCTCAGCGCCATCGCCGACGACATGGGGTCGGTGCTGCGTCGCACGGCATACTCGCCGAACATTAAGGAGCGCGCCGACTGCTCGGCGGCGCTCTTCGACGCCACGGGTGAGATGCTGGCCCAGGCCGAGCACATCCCCGTGCATCTCGGTTCCATGCCGGCATCCGTGGCCGCGGTGCTGGAGCGGTTCGGAACCGACGTGGAGCCGGGCGTTCAGTTCGCGGTGAACGATCCCTATGCGGGCGGGACACACCTCAACGATCTCACGCTGCTCAGACCGGTGCACGTCGAAGGAGTCCTCGTCGCCTGGGTCGCCAACCGGGCCCATCATGCCGACGTCGGCGGCGAGGCGCCCGGTTCGATGCCCGCGCATGCCACCAGGATCGATCAGGAGGGTCACGTCGTCTCCCCGATGGTGGCGGTACGCGACGGAACTTGGAACTACGAGTTCTCCGACCCGTTCTTCATGGCGACGCGAACCCCGGCGGAGCGGGTCGGTGATCTCTCCGCGCAGCTCGGGGCCAATGAGGCCGGCGCGCGACGGGTCATCGAGTTGATCGAGACCGAGGGGTTCGACCGGTGGCATACCGTTACCGGCGCCCTGCTCGATTACGGCGAGCGGAGGATGCGGGCTGCCCTCGCCGCACTCCCCGACGGGACGTACCAGTTCATCGATCACCTCGAGTGGGGACGACAGGATCTGGCCATCGCCGCCGCGGTGACGATCGACGGGGGGACGCTGCATGCCGACCTGACCGGTTCGGCACCCCAGATCGAGGGCAACGTCAACACGGTGCGGGCGGTGGCGCAATCCTGCCTCTATTACGCGGTGCGGGTCGCCACCGACCCGACGATCCCCACCAACGGCGGGTGCTATCGGCCGGTGAGCCTCCAGACCAAGCCGGGGTCGATCGTCGATGCCGAGCCTCCGGCTGCGGTGGCAGCGGGAAACGTCGAGACGAGCCAGCGAATCGCCGACGCTCTGCTCGGAGCGCTGGCGCAAGCGGCACCAGACCGGGTGCCGGCGGCCGGGCAGGGCACGATGAACAACGTGCTGGTCGGCAACGACACCTTCGCCTACTACGAGACCGTCGCCGGCGGTCAAGGGGGACGACCCGGGCAGGCGGGGCAGTCGGGCATCCACACCTGGATGACCAACACCAAGAACACGCCGGTCGAGGCGCTCGAGACCCACTACCCCTTCCGGATCCATACGTACCGCCTCCGGCGGGGCTCGGGTGGCATGGGCCGCTATCCCGGTGGGGAGGGAATCGAGCGTGAGATCGAGTTCCTCACCGACGCCACCGTCTCGCTGATGGGCGACCGGAGGCGCCTCGCGCCGTGGGGTCTCGGCGGGGGCAGCCCCGGGGCGGTCGGTGAGGACTGGCTCATCCGCAACGGCGAGCCCGAGCGGCTGGAGGCGAAGTGCACGGTGGAGGTCGACGCCGGTGACCGCCTGCGGGTGCTCACCCCGGGCGGGGGAGGTTGGGGGACGGCTTAGTCACCCGACTCTGTGGGCCGGCAGCGTCATATATCACCCCTGCGAGCCCAGGGCTCGCAGGGGTGATATATGCGCCCGCGAGCCCTGGGCTCGCAGGGATGCGCCTCGGCTACGCTGCGCGGATGGACGCCGTCGCGGATCTCGTCGCCTTGCTCGGCGATGGCCGGGTGCGGTCGCACCCCCTCGACCAGCACCTGTTCGCCAAGGACGCCGGCCTCCGGCGCGGTGGCAGACCGGTTGTGGTCTTCCCGGAGACCACCGAGGAGGTGGCCGCCGTCGTCAAGATCGCGGGGACCTACGGCATGCCCATCGTGGCGCGGGGTGCTGGGACCGGACTGGCCGGCGGCGCGGTGCCGGCGGACGGCTCGCTGCTCGTCGTGCTCACCCGGATGAACCAGGTGTTCGAGATCGACGAGGGGAGCCGGACCGCCTGGGTCGGACCGGGGGTCGTCAATCTCGACCTGTCTGCCGCGACGACTCCATTGGGCCTCCACTTCGCCCCCGACCCCTCGTCGCAATCGGCCTGCACCGTCGGTGGGAACGTGGCGACCAACGCCGGTGGACCTCATTGCCTGGCCGAAGGATCGACGGTGGCCCACATCCTCGGGGTCGAGATGGTCACGGCCGCAGGCGACATCGTGACGCTCGGCGGCGAGGCGCCCGACATGCCGGGCCTCGATCTGCGCGGTGTCGTGGTGGGCAGCGAGGGGACGCTCGGCATCGTGACCAGGGTTCTGGTGCGCCTGATCGAGAACCCTCGGGACGTCGCCACCCTGCTGATGGCCTTCGCCGACATCGAGCACGCCGCCCGAACCGTGTCCGACATCATCGCCTCGGGGATCGTGCCGGCTGCGCTCGAGATGATGGACAACCCCATGTGCATCGCCGTGGAGAACTTCGTCGAGGCCGGCTACCCCACCGACGCGGCGGCGGTGCTGCTCGCCGAGGTGGCGGGGCATCCGGCCGGCACCGCAGCCTCGGTCGAGCGGCTGCGCGACATCGCCAACGCCAACGCGGCTCGCAGCGTGCGCGTCGCCGAAGACGAGCTGGAGCGGACCCTGCTCTGGAAGGGGAGGAAATCGGCCTTCGGGGCCATCGCCCAGGCCGCCCCGGACTACTACCTCAACGACACCGTCGTGCCCCGAACCAAGATCGTCGAGGTCATCAAGCAGACCTATGAGATCGCAGGACGCCACGGGATCACCCTGATGAACGTGTTTCACGCCGGAGACGGCAACCTGCACCCGCTGGTCTCGTTCGACGCCTCCGAGCCGGGCATGACCGATCGGGTGATCGCAGGGGCACGAGAGATGGTGAGCGTCGCCGTCGCCGCAGGCGGGACCCTCAGCGGCGAACACGGGATCGGCTTCGAGAAGCGCGACCTCATGCCCTCGGTCTTCTCGGCCGACGACCTCGACGCCCAGGCGCGGCTGCGCGAGGCCTTCGATCCGGATTGTCTCCTCAACCCGGGGAAGGTCCTCCCTGAGGGATCGCGCTGCTTCGACGCGGGGGTGGGATGACCACCCTTCGTGTCGCGGTACGCCGGCTGCTCGAACGCCTCCAGGATCAGACCGTCGAGGTGGAGGCCGACTTCGTCGTCGCACCGACGACGATCGAGCAGGCGGCTGAGCTCATCGCCGCGGCTGCGGAGGCAAGGATGCCGGTCCGCTTCTACGGCGCCGGCACGCACCAGCGGGCGGGGAACCCCGTCGATGCCGACCTGGTCATCACCACGACGGGTCTGAACCGGATCCTCGACTATGAGCCCGACGACCTCACGATCCGGGTCGAGGCCGGGGTGACGCTGGAGCGGCTCGATGCCGAGCTCGCCGAACGGGGGCTGACGGCGGTCCTTCCCGAGACCCAACCAACCGCGACGGTCGGGGGAGTGATCGCGACCGGCCGTTCCGCGTACCGGCGGCTTCGCTACGGACCGACGCGGGACCGCGTGCTTCAGGTCACCGCCGCAACCGGCTACGGGAAGGTCGTGACCGGGGGCAGCCCGGTGGTGAAGGCCTCGACCGGGTACGGCATGCCACGGCTCTTCACCGGATCGTTCGGCAGCCTGGGAATGATCGGCTCCGCGTTGCTCAAGTTGTGGTCGAAGCCAATGGCGGCTGCCACCGTCGCCGTGGCGGACCCTGCCGCAGCGGCACGGACCGCCTTTCGGCCGCTCGCCGTCCTCGAGACCGGTGGCTCGGGATTCGTGTATCTCGGGGGGACCCCGGAAGAGGTCGACGCCCAGGCGGCCGAACTCGGCGGCGACCCCGAGGAGGGCCTCGACTGGCCGGAACCCAGCGGCCATCCGATCCGGCTCTCGTTCCGGGTGCCGGCGCGGCTCACCACAGAAGCGGTCTTTCGGGCCAGGAACCTCGACGACTTCAGCTACGTCGCCCTCCACGGCGTGGGACTCGTCGAGGCCGGCTACGGACGACTGCCACCGGAAGGACTCGCCGTTGCCAGGGAGTGGGCCGAGTCGTTCGGGGGAGCGCTCGTGATCGAGTCGGCCCCGGACGCAGAGCGGGCCGAGCTGGGTGCCTGGGGATCGCCGCCCGCTGCCGCCGCATTGCAGCGGGAGGTCAAGGACCGCTTCGATCCCTCCGGGATCTGCAATCCCGGCATCCTGCCCGGAGGACTCTGATGGCCTGGGCGACGGAGTGGGCGCCGACCCAGAAGGAGCTCGATGCCTGCGTCGAGTGCGGCCTGTGTCTGCCCCAGTGCCCGACCTTCCGTCTCACCGGGGACGAAGCGGCCTCACCGCGGGGGCGCCTTGCGGCGATGCGAGCGGTTCACACCGGGACGGCTCCACTCGACGGCCGGTTCGCCGAGATCATGGACTTCTGCCTGCAGTGCCGGGCCTGCGAGACGGTCTGCCCCTCGATGGTGCCGTTCGGTCGAGCGATGGAGGGGGCCAGGGCCGAGGTCGCCACCCAGCGCCGGGACTGGAGCGGCTCCGCCAGGCGGGCCCTGCTGAGCCGGACGGTTCGATCCCGTGGACTCGTTGCTGCCGCCACCTGGGCCGCCGCCGGCGCACAGCGCACCGGTCTCGCCTCCCGCCTGCCGGGAGCCCTGGGCCGCACCGACGGGCTCCGGCCGATCCCCATCCCGGTTCCCAGCACGAGGGGACGGTCCTGGGAGCCCGAGGGCGCGGCGCGGGGGACGGTCGGGCTCCTGTCGGGCTGTGTGATGGATCCGTGGTTCGCCGGAGTGCACGTCGCCCTGATCCAGGTGTTGCGCCTCGCCGGCTTCGCCGTCGTTGCGCCCGGGGATCAGACGTGTTGCGGGGCGCTGGCCGCCCACGAGGGCGCCGCCGAGGCCGCGGCCGCCATGGCCGAGCGCAACGAGGCCGCTTTCTCCGGGCTCGAGACGGTGGTCGCTGATGCCGCCGGCTGTTCTGCCCATCTCAAGGACTACGGCCACTGGGTAGAGGGGACGCTCGCCTCGCGGGTCGTCGATGCGACCGAGCTGGTTGCGGAGTTGATCGAGGAAGGAAGTCTGCCGACCAGCGATGCCGGGCACGGCGCGGTCGCCGTCCAGGACCCGTGTCACCTTCGCCACGCACAACGGATCGTTGACGAGCCACGGGTGATTCTCCGCGCTGCCGGCTACGAGCCGGTGGAGATCGACCCGACCGGGATGTGCTGCGGCGCCGCCGGCGCCTACCAGCTCAAGCATCCCGAGACCTCGGAGGAGCTGGGGCGGCGCAAGGCCGATCAGGTCAGGGCGTCGGGAGCGGTGGTGGTGGCGTCGGCCAATCCCGGGTGTGAGATGCAGCTGCGCAGCCATCTAGGCGACGGGGTGCGTGTGGCGCATCCCGTTGAGCTGTACTGGGAATCGGTGATGCCCAGTGCGGCGGCGACCGAGTAATCAACCGTTCCCCCGGCTGCTCCCCCTTGAGCGCTTCTACTGGTCGCCGCCGCCCTGGCCTTGTGGCCCGCCGTCGGTCATGGAGTCCCGCCGCCGCCCGGGTTGGTTCCGCCCGGCGTGTCCTCGGGGCCGCCCGGGGTCCCGTCTTCCGACTGACCGGGGGCGGTCCCCGAGCTGCCCTGGGTCGAAGACCCTTGGGTCGAGGCCTCTGTCGTGGTCGTGCTTTGTCCCGGGGCGGTCTCGGAGTTGCCCGGGTTCTCTCCATCCCGGCCGGGGGCGTCTCCGGACTGTCCCTGGTCTTCGGTCTGGCCCGGGGCCTCCCCGGACCCGCCTGGTGCTTCGTCCCCGGCCGTGGTGGTATCGCCGCCCGCCGGGGTGGTCTCGGAGTTGCCCGGTGCGGTCTCTGTCGCTTGGCCCGGAGGCTGAGATCCGTCGGCAAAGGGCGGTGCGCCATCGCCGGTGGGGCCGCCGATCCCCCTGGCGAGGTTCGATACCTCACTACCCAGGGTTCCGTTGTCGAGGGCTCCCGCGATCGTTGCGTCGTGGAGGAGGGAAAGGAGAGCTCCGACCTTATCGGCCACATGGGAGCCCGGGCCCGGCGGGTCGGCCTGGAGCCGGTTCGCCGCGGCGAGGAGCTCGTTCTGCGCCTCCTGGTTGGCGGCGATCACGGTGGCGGCGTGACTGAGCACGTAGGGCATCTCGCCGGCGGCGACGAGGGCCTCGGCCTCCTCGAGCCGTTCGGCGGCGCCGCCGTCCCCGATTCCGAGGACCTCGGCGGCGCGGTCCAGTCCGTAGAGGAAGTCGCCGGGCTTGGCGCCGTTTGCTGCATACGCCAGACCTGCGGAGCTGACCACCAGCATCAGCACGGCCACCGCACCCACGGCAACGGGACGGGCGAGGCGGGCCGTCAGCTCCCATGCCTTGGTGGCGGCCTGCTCGGCATTGAACCGGGCCAACGGGGTCGCCCTCGACTCCAGGGCTGCAGCCGCGATGAGGTGCGAGAAGTCCGTGCCGGCGTCGACCTCGGCGGCGGCCCGGATGGCGGCGAGCACGTCCGCGATCTCGGTCAGCTCGCCCTCGGCGTCGTAGGCGTCGGTGAGCAGAGCCTCGGCGTCCGTCTCTGAGATCGACAGCGGCGCAGTCATGTACCCCTGTAAACGGACGTAGTCGCTAGCGGGATACCCCCGATTGCTCGATTTGTCGCTTCAGCGACGCCAGCCCCCTTCGCTGCAGCGCCTTCACGGCGCTGAGGGGCCGGTTGAGCACGTGGGCGGTCTCCTCGAGGGTGAGCTCGGCGATCACCCGGAGGAAGATGACGTCACGCTGGGGTGGGGTCAGCGCCGAGAGCAGCGCGCCGACCTGGTCCGACGATACCGATCGCAGCGCCTCTTCCTCGGCACTCATGGCGATCCCGAACTCGAGCTGCTGGTCGGTGAGTACCTCATCGGGCCGGGCCTGGTCGCGTCGGTAGGCGTCGATGAGCCTGCGGTGTGCGATCACGAAGACCCATGAGGCAAACGCCTCCCTGCCGCCGGTGAAGGTCTCGATGCTCCTGGCGACATCCACGAACACATCCCCGGCGACGGCCTCCGGGTCCTTTGATCCCCGCATCCGCAGATAGCCGACGAGCTTCGGCGCGACCGGCTCGAGGAGCTCGGCCCAGGCATCGTCGGAACCAGCCCGGGCCGCATCAATCAGCTCGGCGAATGAATCGTCGGACATGCTCAGGGGATCGGGGTCATGGACGCTATCGGCATGATGGTCGTATCGATCGAGGTATCGCGCATCTTTTCACAGCTCCACGGCGTAAACGGCCATCGGCTCGGCATCGAATCCGAGGCGCCGTGCCTCGCGCACGATCCAGTCGATCGCCGGCAGCCACAGGGAAATCGACTCGGCTCCACCGCCGACGGCGAGGTCGGTCAGGGCCTTCAGCAGCTCCGACGCGTCCTCGGGCCGTGTCTCGATCCATCCCACCTCGAACTCACCGTCTCCGGCGTCGGCGACCGCCCAGCCACCCCCGATCTCCCAGAACGCACCGCGCCGTGCTGCGGCCTCCAACCGGTCGACGGTCAGCCTCCGGTAGGTCCAGTGTGAGCCGATGAGGCCGCGCGACGCCCGACCGAGTTCGCCCACCGACCACGAGGCAAAGGCGGGCGGGGCGTCGGCGGCGTGCGCCGGGCGCGCCCGCAGTCGTGAGGGCACCCGGCGGCCCCCGTTCCCGTCTGGGCCGGGCGACGCATCACCGATCGGTTTCGTGCAGCGGACCACGTCGGCCACGCGGCGGAACCCGATCTTCTCCACGTGCCGGATCGACGGCTCGTTCCAGTCCTCGATCAGGAGCCTGCCGACCACCGCACCCTGGCTGCTCGCCCATTCCCTGACCACGTGGGCCATGTCTCCGGCGATGCCCCGCCCGCGCCAATCCGGATGGACCCTGGCGGCATGAAACCAGGCTTCGGTGGACGAGACCAGCCGGCCGCGGCTCATCGCGATCGGAGTGTCGCCCTCGTCGACCGCGACCACCATGTGGCTCGCCGGCTCGTGCAGCCACGAGCTGAAGGCGTCGGCGACGTAGTCTCCCCATTCGAAGGTATCGACGGTGAAGGCGGCGATCGCCGCCCGGTCCGAGGCTCTGGCAGGTCGGATCACCGGCTCAGTAGACCGCGAGATCCCGTGCCCGTTCGATGATGCCCTCGACATTCGGGATGACCTGGGCCTCGAGGGAGGCGGCGTAGGGGAAGGTGGGGACGTCAGGGGAGGCGTAGCGCCGGACCGGAGCGTCGAGCCAGTCGAAGGCACGCTCCATGATCTGGGCCGACACCTCGGCGCCGTAGCCGAGGAACTCGTTGTCTTCGTAGACCATGAGCACCTTGCCGGTTCGCTCCACCGCGGCGTTGATCGAAGGCCAGTCGAGCGGCTTCAACGTCCGGAGATCGAGGACGGCGGCCTCGATGTCTTCCTCGGCGAGGCGGTCTGCGGCCTCGACGGCGAAGTGAGCCATGGTGCCGTAAGCGATGATCGTGAGGTCGTCACCCTCCCGGCGAAGGGCGGCTCTGCCGATCGGGACGCGGTGATCGCCCGGCGGCAGCGGCCCGATGGCGAGCCGATACAGCTTCTTCGGCTCCATGTACATGACCGGGTCCGGATCCTCCACCGCCGAAAGCAACAGGCCCTTGGCGTCGGCGGGTGTCGACGGCACCACGATCTTGAGCCCGGGCACGTGGGCGTACAGCGCCTCGATCGACTGGGAGTGATACAGGGCCCCGTGGATCCCGCCGCCGTAGGGAACGCGCACCACGATCGGGCACCGCCAGCGCCCGTTGGAGCGATAGTGAATCCGGGCGGCCTCGGACACCAGCTGGTCGAACCCGGGGTGGATGAAGTCGGCGAACTGGATCTCGGGGATGGCCTTGGTGCCGGTCGCCGCCATGCCGACGGCCAGCCCGATGATGAGCGATTCGGCGAGCGGGGCATTGAACGACCGGTCTTCCCCGAAGGCGTCGCTGAGGCCCGCAGTGGCCTTGAACACACCGCCCTTGGGGTCGGCGACGTCCTCACCGAAGGTCACGGTGTCCTCGTGCAGCTTCATGGTGTGATGCAGCGAGCGGTTGATCGCGGTGATGAGGTTGACCTCCTCGCCCGATGGCTCCGGCTCGACATCGACGGCGGGGATCTCGGGGGTGATCGGGTGGGCGTAGACCTTGCTGAGGGCATCGGTCGGGTCGGGAGCCCCCTCGGCCGACTCGGCGGCGGAGGCGATCAGCGCGGTGGCTTCTTGGTCGATGCGCTCCTCGGTGTCGGCATCGAGGAGTCGTTGCTCGACCAGGTAGGTGCGGAAGGTGGGAATCGGGTCCTTCCTGCGCCACTGCTCGACCTCTTCGCGGGTTCGATAGAGCTTGTCGTCGTCGTCGGAGGTATGGGCGTAGTACCGGTACGTCTTGGCCTCGATGAGCGTGGGACCCTCGCCGGCCCGGGCCTTTTCGACCGCTCTTGCCGTGGCCTCGTACACGGCGAGGAGGTCGTTGCCGTCGACGAGCACGCCCTCGATGCCGTATCCGGCGGCGCGGTCGGCGATCTGGCCTGCGACCTCCTCGTGCTCGGGGACCGAGATCGCATACAGGTTGTTCTGGATCAGGAAGATGACGGGGAGCGTGTGGATGCCGGCGAAGTTCATCGCCTCGTGCCAATCCCCCTCAGAAGTCGACCCCTCTCCGCCGGATACCAGCACCACCGCATCGGATCCGTCGTCGCGATCGAGCTCGTAGGCGATCCCGGCGGCATGGGGGTATTGGGTGGCGATGGTCGAGGAGTGGGTGAAGATGTTGAGGTCCGGCTCCGACCAGTGGTTGGGCATCTGGCGCCCTCCGGATGCCGGGTCGTCGGCCTTGGCGAAGACGCCGAGGAAGATGTCCTGTGGGCTCACCCCGAGCCCGATGTTGAAAGCGATGTCCCGGTAATAGGGAAGCGACCAGTCCTTGGCGGCGTCGAGGGCATACGCCGCCCCGACCTGGGTGGCCTCGTGCCCGGACACCGAGACGACGAACGGAACCCTCCCCTGACGGTTGAGCGCCCACATGCGGTCATCGAGCTTGCGGGCGACGACCATCATCCGGTACATCTCGAGGACGTCGTCGTCGCTGAGCCCGAGCTCGGCGTGCGCGCTGGCGGTGTCGACCTCCGCGGTCACTGGAGCACCCCCCGGTGCTGCCCGGGTCGGCGCTTCAGACGCAGCGTCCCGACCTCGGCGATCCTTCGCTCGGCGACTCGGACCGCTGCCACGTGCGGGTTCACGCCGTCACGCTCGGCGGCGTCGAATACCGCGGTGAGGTTGTCGTAGATGCGGTCGATCATGGCCTTGGCGCGATCGACGGAGTACCCGTCCATCTCGACCGCGATGTTGATGACCCCCCCGGCGTTGATCACGAAGTCGGTGCCGTAGAGGATCCCTCGTTCGACGAGGAGATCGGCGTCCTCGTCGATGGCGAGCTGGTTGTTGGCCGAACCGGCTACGGCCTCACAGCGCAGCCGGCCGATCGTGCCTTCGCTGAGACAGGCACCCAGGGCGCAGGGGGCGAAGATGTCACATTCCACGTCGTGGATCAGATCGGGCTCGACCGCCGTCGACCCGTACGTCTCGACCGCGGTCTTCACCGCATCCCGGTTCACATCGGCGACGACCGTCTCGACCCCTTCCTCGGTGAGACGGCGGACCAGGTCCATTCCGACCTTACCGACGCCCTGGACCGCGACCTTCCTCCCCGCCAGATCGTCGCTACCCCAGAGACGGTTGGCGACCGCACGCATCCCGGCGACCACCCCGCGCGCCGTTGCCGGCGATGGGTCACCCGACCCGCCCTCGTGGGAGGGAAGGCCCACGACCCAGTTGGTTTCGCGGGCGATGTACGAGATGTCCTCGGGCGTCGTGCCGACGTCCTCTGCGGTGATGTACCGGCCGCCGAGGGAGTCGACGACGCGGCCGTACGCCCGGTAGAGGCGCTCGGTCCCCATCGTCCCCGGGTCGCCGATGATGACGGCCTTGCCCCCGCCGAGGTCGAGCCCTGCCGCCGCCGACTTCAGCGTCATGCCCTTGGAGAGACGGAGGACGTCGGTCAGCGCCTCCTGTTCGTTCCGGTACGGATAGAAACGAGTCCCGCCGAGGGCGGGACCGAGAGCCGTGTTGTGGATGGCGACGATGGTGCGAAGGCCGCTGGCGTGGTCGAGGCCGTACAACACCTCCTCGTGAGTGTCGGTGCCGATCGAGTCGAATACCCCCAACGGCATCTCCTTTCCAGCGTGCAATCGGATATATCGTCCGGAGTTGGGCACGATTGTAGTGGTCGGTCCGCCATCCGACCGGGACGAGACAACCGTGACCCCCGGGTACCATCGGGCGATGATCAACACCGCCTACCTGCGCGTGTACCTGCCGGCGGATCGCGCCGGCAGCTGGCCGCCGCACGATCGCGGAGCCGACAGCACGCAGCTGTCCATGGACGGGCGGTTCATCTGGAGCGAGCCACTCGATGCCGACGCCTTCGTCGAGGAGTGGAACGGTGCGAAGTACGTCTGCCCGCGCTTCCCCAGGCTGCGCATGATCGAGGGCATTCTCGCCTTCTCGGGCATGGCCCCCACGCTGGGGATGCTCACGGACGACGAGCGGGCCTCGCTCACCCACGAGCTGGAGTCGCGTCGCGGCACCAACACCCGCAGCCACATCCTGGCTTCGCCCTGGCACGTGCCCCTGCGGTGGTTCGCCGCGTTCAACCCGACCGAGCGTGAACTGGTCGAGACTCCCGCCGGGCTGACCGTCCGCTACCGGACCGCCCTCGGCGAGGCGGCGGATCGGGTCCGCTGGGCCGTTGCCGTGCTCGAAGCGGTCGGCTTTGCGGATCAGGTCGTGGACCAGGTCAAGGAGCTCGAGGCGTGGATCTCGGCGTTCCCCGCCGGCTCGATGCTCGAGCTCGACTACGGCACGGTCGGGACGAACACGCCGGGCGGGGAGCTCACGTTCGACGAGTCGGCTGCCGAGGTCAGGGAGAGCCTCGAGGCGCTGGAACGGGGCGACGCCAACCGAGCCCGCGAGGCGTACATGCGGGTGGCGGGACGGTGGGCTCAGCGCCAGGCGGTGATGTTCGCCAACTGAGTCGCGAGTCGCGACTCTAGAGCTCGAGGGCCACGTCCAGGGCGCG
The DNA here is from genome assembly GCA_964496825.1 of uncultured Acidimicrobiaceae bacterium. GTDB lineage: Bacteria > Actinomycetota > Acidimicrobiia > Spongiisociales > UBA5794 > JACZST01. The sequence goes on along the minus strand of CAZCBO010000016.1, from coordinate 3,394 downwards.
AGCGGAGTGCGTGATCGCACCCACGGAGATGACGTCGACGCCGGTCTCGGCGACGTCGCGAACGGTGTCGGCCGTGATCCCGCCCGACGCCTCGTGAGTAGAAGGTCGATTCCCGTCTCGGATCAGCCCCGGGGAGTGGGGACCTTCACCCCCGGGCGGGGGCGCTCGCTGACCACGCTCTCGCGGAAGCGGAAGAGCTCGGGGGGACGGCCGCCCGTCGACTCGGCAAAGGATCCGGTGCCCTCGACGAGCTGGCCTTGTTCGACGAGGCGCCGGAAGTTCTGTTTGTGGAGCGGGACACCGATCAGCGACTCGACGACGCGCTGGAGCTGGGTCAGCGTGAATGTCTCCGGGATGAGCTCGAAGACCACCGGGCGATAGGTGAGCTTGCCCCGCAGCCTGCCGAGGGCGGTGGCGGCGATCCGCCGGTGGTCGTAGGCGAGCTCGCGCCCGGTGGGCAGGTCGCTCGGAGGCGGCACGCCGCGATCTGAGAACGCCTCGGCCACGAGGTCGGCCTCATAGAGCAGCTCGTACCGCTCGAGGGCCCGGATCGGGTCCCAGGGCACACCGTCGAGGCCAAAGGTCACCTGGAGCCGGCCGAGCCGCTCGGGTTCGTCGCCGGCCCAGGCCCGCAGTGCAGGGACGATGCGCTCGGTCATGATCGCCGGCGGACCCTGGCGGTGATCCTCCCAAGGGAGCAGCTCGTACCAGTCGATCCACGCCGCCCCTGGGGATGGCTGTTCCTCGCCGATCAGGGCCAGGTAGGCCACCGACAGGTGACGGGGTGTCTCGGCGTCCCGATACCGGTGGAGATCGCCGAACGTGTAGAGCTGCTCGACATAGCCGAGGCCGAGCCCGGACTGTTCTTGGACCCACCGGCGAAGGGCGATCTCCAAGGTCGGGTCGCGATCGGGCTCGAGGGGGCCCGAGGGGATCCCCGCCGTGCCGTTCGCCGGAGCGACGGTCAGGATGCGCGGGCGATCGTCGGTGACGGCGACGATGACCGCATCCAGGCTGACGTCGATGTCCGGCTGCACGGGGCGATGCTATCCGAGGGCGGAGCATCGGTATGATCCAGGGGCGATGACTCAGGAAGACCCGGTCCCGGAGGAACCGAGACCCGCATCACCCACGCCAAGCGACGTTTCATCGGATTCGCGGGGGTGGTCGGTCGCCGCCCACCTGATTCCCCTGCTCGGGCTGTCGTTCCTCGGCCCACTCGTCGTCTGGCTGATCAAGCGAGACGAAGATGCGTTCGTCGAGGAGCACGCCCGCGAGGCATTGAACTTCCAGATCTCGGTGCTGATCTACGGCATCATCTCGGGGTTCCTCGTCATCCTCATCATCGGCATCCTGCTGCTCATCGCCCTGGCGATCTTTGCGTTCGTCTTCGCCATCGTGGCCGCGATCAAGGCCGCGAATGGTGAGCCCTATCGCTACCCACTGACGATTCGCCTCGTCAACCCTTGACCTGGAAGCTGGTCGTCGCCTACCTCGGCTGGCTCCTGGCGGCCTCGGCCCTCGCCCTGCTGTTCGGCCTCCTGCTCGGGGAGCTCGTCGCGCTGCTGCGGCTCGTCGGCTCGGGCTCGGATCGCCAGCAGACCGTGGTGGAGGTCGCGTCGATCGGCTGTTTCATCGTGCTGGCGCTGCTGCCGTTCCTGCTCCGGCGACGCATCCTGCGCACCGAGCATGAGTGAAGTCGTGCGGCTCCCGGATCTCGAGGGACTGATCTGGCGTCCCCTGACCGTTGCGGACGCCCCGGCGATGTCGGCGCTGCAGCAGACCTGCTTCGCGGTGGACGGCGGTTACCGGCTGACCCCACAGGAGATGGCGGAGGAGTTCGATCGGCACGGGGATCATGTCGAGACCGACTCGATCGGTGCCTTCACCGAGGGCGGCGCGGTGGAGGCGGTCGGCTGGTGTCAGGCGGCGAGCACGGCGGAGTCCGAGCACCGGTTCTTTGTGTTCCTCTACGTTCATCCGGACCGCCGGGGCGTCGGCCTCGAGGATGCGCTGCTCGCCTGGATCGAGGATCGAGCGCTCGACCGCTTCGCCGAGACCGACGATGATCTCGCCGGCGCCCTCTACCGCTATGAGGTCTACCAGTCGATGACCGAAGACCACGCGCTGATGGAGCGGCAGGGCTATGCCCCCGCCCGCTACTTCACCGAGAACGCCCGGCCGCTCGACGAGGCGATCCCGGACGTGGCGCTGCCCGAGCCGTTGGAGCAGCGGCGCTGGTCCGACGACGTGTCGATGGATGCACTGGCCGTTCACAACGCCGCCTTCGCCGACCATTGGGGATCGCAGCCGACCACGGCAGCGGTGTGGCGGAGCACCGAGAACGAGTTCTTCCTCCCCAATGCCTCATGGGTCGTCTACGACGGCGCCGAGCCGGTCGCCTATGTCAAGTGCGCCAAATACCCGCACGACTTCGACGATCGGGGACGACGCGAGTCGTGGATCGAGGGTGTCGGAACCGTCCGCTCGCACCGGGGCAGGGGGATCGCCTCGGCGCTGATCACGCTGGCGATGCGTGCCTTCGCCGACGATGGGATGGAGTACGCCTGCCTCGGGGTCGATGCCGACAGTCCAACCGGGGCCAACCGCCTCTACGAGCGGCTCGGTTTCGTCCCCGAGAAACGGTGGATCGCCTACCGCAAGCCGCTGGCGCGTGCCGGACTGGACGCGGGGGGGCCGCTGCAGTAGATTCCGCGAGGCCGATGCGAAACGTAGGCGTGCAAGCGCCGGAGCACGGAACATCGGCTGGGCGGTTCGCGTCAGCGGACCGCTAGGGAGAACCCCATTGGCGGCAACGTCGGTGGGGTTCTTCCACGCCGTCGCTAGGTGCGGCCCCAGGTGACGGCACGTGAGAAGACGCCGACGGAGAGGGCGTAGTCGGCGACCCCCGTCGAGTTCTGCAGTTTGACGTAGAGGCGGCCGGTGGAGGGGCGATACACCGCCACCGTGTCATCCCCATCCCCATCCCAATCCCCCGCCAGGATCACATCCCCGGGGTTCCCGTAGATGAAGAACCAGTCGGCGACGCCGGTGCTGAGGCTGTTGCGGAAGTAGACGAACCCGGTCGACACCCGGTGCAACCCGACGGTGTCGATCCCATCCCCGTCGAAGTCGCCGACAAACGGCATGTCGCCGGGGTTGCCGAACAGGAACGAATACTCCGCCGCCCCCAACCCCCCGCCGTCTTGGCCCAGCTGGTTGATCACATAGACCCGGGCTTCGGAGGACCGGTAGATCGACACCGTGTCACGCCCGTCCCCGTTGAAGTCCCCCACCAGCGGGTAATCCCCCGGGTTCCCGAAGAAGAAGGTGACATCGGCCACCCCCTGGGTATTCGAATACCGCAGATACACGAACCCGTCGGATTGGCGAT
>CAZCBO010000015.1:0-20039 GCA_964496825.1 uncultured Acidimicrobiaceae bacterium | reverse complement strand
GGATCTCGCCGTGGGTGACGATGTCGGAGAAGTCGTCGTTCAGCGCTGTCACGAGCTCGTCGGAGGGCTCCTGGAGCAGCCGCAGGATCAGGTCGCCCTCGACGTAGCGCTGCGAGTGATAGCAGGCGTAGAAGTCGACGATCTCGTCGATGGCGGCGTCGACGTCGTCGGTCAGCTTGTACAGGTTGAGGTCGTCGGGTGAGATCATCTTCTGGTCGACGAGCGTGTCGACGAACCGCTGCCAGTCATCCCAGTAGCCGGTCCCCGGCGCCTCGAGCATGGCGATGGGGTGCATGTCGGACTTGCCCGTCTGCACGAGCGTCAGCAGCTCGAAGGTCTCGTCCTGGGTGCCGAAGCCGCCGGGAAAGAGGACGAAGGCGTCCGACTCCTTCACGAACATGAGCTTGCGGGTGAAGAAGTACTTGTAGTTGATCAGGCGGCTCTCGTGGACGTAGGGGTTGGCGTCGGCCTCGAAGGGAAGTCGGATGTTCACGCCGAACGAGTCCTCGCTGCCGGCGCCGAGGTTGCCGGCCTCCATGATCCCCGGCCCGGCGCCGGTCACCACCATCCACTGGTGCTGGTCGACCATCCGGGAGGCGAACTCCTCGGCGACCAGGTAGTTCGGGTTGTCGGGTGCGGTGCGAGCCGATCCGTACATGGTCACCTTCTTCACCTCGCGGTACTGCTGGAAGATCGCAAAGGAGTAGCGCATCTCCTTGAGGGCGCTGTTCATCAGCTTGACGTCGCCGCGTCCGGCGTCGTCGCGGATCAGCTTCAGCGTCGTCACGATCAGCTCGCGGATCAGCTCGTGGTCGTGGTCGTGTTCGGCGTGGGTCTTGGCGACGTCGGCGACGAGGGCGCTGATCTGGTCGTCCAGCTCGGGGACGCCGAGGCGGTAGGACTTCATGCTGCGGCCAACCTACCCGCTCGGACCGCTCATCGAGAACGCCGGTAGGGGCGGTGGCCCCTACCGGGAACCGCGGGGCTGCCATACCGTCGAGGCGAACCAGGAGGGTGGTGGATGGACACGAAGGCCGCAGACCTCGCCGGGCCGGGCATCGGCAGCTATTACGAGCTCGAGGCGGCGCTTCCCGACGACTACGAGCCGGCGCTCTCGCCGCGCGACACGATGGAAGCCCTGTTTGCGGTCAAGGCACACGTCGAGGAGCACCTCTGTCGGGAGCTCGGGCTGATGATGGTGCAGGTGCCGCTGATCGTCGACGCGGCCAGCGGCGTCAACGACTATCTCGATCGCGACGGCTCCCGCGGTCCCGTCGAGTTCCACATCAGCAATGACAACGACCAGCATCCGATCGAAGCGCAGGTGGTGCAGGCGGCGACCAAGTGGAAGCGGATGGCGCTCGCCCAGTTCGACATGAAGCCGGGCGAGGGCATCTGTACCGACATGAAGGCGGTGCGCAAGGACTACTTCCTCGACCACGATCACTCCGCCTACGTGGACCAGTGGGACTGGGAGAAGGTGATCACACCGGCCGACCGCACGCTCGACTACCTCACCGACACGGTGAAGACCATCTGGGGCGTGCTCCACGGGGCCTATCTCCACGCGCTGGACCGGTTCCCCCAGCTCGAGGACCCGCGCTACCCGCCGGTCCCCGAGCAGCTGACGTTCATCCACGCCGAGGATCTCCTGGCGGCGTACCCTGACCTGCCCCGCAAGCAACGGGAGACGGCCATCCTCCAGGAGCACCCGGCGATCTTCATCTACGGGATCGGCTGGACCCTCGACGACGGGTATCCCCACGAGATGCGGGCCGCCGACTACGACGACTGGGCGACCGAGACGGAGTCTGCAGACGGACGCCCGATGCACGGCCTCAACGGAGACATCCTGGTGTGGAACCCGGTGACGCGCCGGCGGCACGAATTGACGTCGATGGGGATTCGGGTCACCAAGGACACGCTGCGGGACCAGCTGGCGCGTACCGGTCAGGATGACTTCCTCGAGCTGCCCTACCACCAGGCGATTCTCAGCGACGAGATCCCGTTGTCGATCGGCGGGGGCATCGGCCAGTCGCGCACCTACATGTACCTGCTGCGAACGGCCCACCTCGGCGAGGTCTCGGTGTCGGTCTGGCCCCAGATCCTGCGCGACCTGTGTGCCGAGAGGAACATCCACGTGCTCTGAGCCGGGTCAGTCCCGATAGTTCACATACTGGAGGGGCAGCCGGTAGTCGAGCCCCTTGAGCCGGGCGATGACCGCCTGGAGGTCGTCCCGCTTCTTACCCTGGACGCGGAGCTGATCGCCCTGGTTCTGCACCTGGACCTTGATCCCCATGTCCCTGATGTGTTTGGAGAGTTCCCCGGCGGCCTCCTGGCTGATGCCCTGGCTGAGGGTGAACACGGCGCGCGACCGGGCTCAGTGCCCTTGAAGTCGTAGCGGTTGACGATCTCCCGCATTGCCTGGTCCACGGCGTTGCGAACCTCTTGGAGGTCGACCTGGGACACGACGTCGAAGGACGGCATCGTCAGCCGGGAAAGGGAAGTCCGGCGGGGCCTTTGCGCACCACCGCCGCCCAGACCGTCTCGTAGTGGTCGCGGTCGTACTGGTCGATATGGGGGAGCACCTGCTCCTCCCAGGCGCTGCGCAATGGGTCCTCGGACTCGGCGAACATGTCGAGCCCGGCAGGGATCCGATCGAGGACGGTGCGAAGGCTCATCGGCGTCTCGACCCTGGTGGCGGCGTCGCCGGCGAGGAACGACTCGTTGATCTCGATGGCGAGCTTGGCGATGAGCTCCACCAGCTCCTTGCGCATGTCCGGGTGCCTGCGCTCGAGCATCGCCTTGAGCTGGTCCTCGGTCGGGAAGTCCTTCTCCCAGATGATCCAGCGGTCGGCGAAGGCCTTGTTGAGGGTCTGGGTTCCTGCGTAGTCCCTCAGGTCGGTCGGATTGAGCGTGCCAAACACCCGTACGTCGTCGCGCAGTCGCACCATCTCGCCGGTGGGAAGTTCGAGCGCCTGATGACGGTCGAGGAGCCCGTGGAGGGCGAAGAGGGTCTCGGCTCCCGCCGCGTTGAGCTCGGAGAGGTTCACCAGCGCGGGACCGCGCAACGCCCTCGTGATGTCACCGTCCTCCCATCGGCTCTCGGTTCCTCCCTTGCCGTCGCCGTGGAGCTTGACCGACCCGATCAGGGTGATGTCCCGCACCTCGCCGGTGAGCGGAATGCGGTAGTAGGGGAGGTGGAGCAGCGCCGCGAACTGCTCGAGATCGTGATCCTTGCCGGTCCCCATGTGGCCGCGCAGAGCGAGGTGAAGCGGGATGCCCTGGAAACGACGGGCCCGGGTCTGCTCGAGCATCGCCAGCCGGTAGAGCATGCCGAGGTCGACGTAGTAGGGATCGGGCTCGGGGATGTGCTCGCGTCGCAGCTCCGCATCGGGGAGGTCCTTGGGGATCTCTGCGGTCGGTAGCTCGATCGGCTTTCCCATCCCGGTGGGGTCCTCGAAGGTGACGGTGTCGGTCATGGTGCTCCTGATGGTTGGAGGATCTCGTCTGTGATCGGTTCGGTCGCCTGGGTCCACCAGGTGCCACCCCCGCTCCGGATGATGGTGCGGAACAGTGCGCCGCGTACTCCGTCGACCATGGCAGCGGCGAGGGCGTCGGGTTGCTGGACGACCGCGTTCCTGGCGTAGGCGGCCTGGACGGTGTCGTCGCCGATGCCGATGCCGAGGACGGTGGTTCCACCCCGGTCGATCGACGAGGCGGTCTGGGCGAGCGCTTCGACCGAGCCGCGGGTCATGCCATCGGCGAGCACCACCACGATGCGGTGCGACACGTTGCGGCCGGCGAGCCGCTCTGCGGCGTGGGCGAGGTTGAACTCGTCGACGTTCGCCGCCTTCTCGAACATCGCCAGCGGGGGAGCCACCGTGGTGTCGCGCTTGGTCTCCCGCACCGCTTCCTGGGGTGAGGCCGCCATCCAGAACAGTCCGGCGAGCACCTCCTCGGCGGCACGCCAGCGGTCGTTGAATCGCTTCACCAGATAGTGATTGACGGTGCGGGTCAGGCGCTCGGCCGAGCCTCCCTGGCTGCGACGCAGTGCTCCCGTTGTCCGCGCCCTGCGCTCCAGGTAGGTGCGCTCGGTGTCGCCGGGTGCCGCAACGAACCCCCGGTTGAAGATCGCCACCTCGAACTCGATCTGCAGCTCGTCGGCGAGCCGGGCCAGCGTCCAGGCCCCGAGGGTTGCCGCTGCCAGGGCCCAGGGCCGCTTGCGGCCGGCGCGAAGGGCGCGGGGCTGGAGCATGGAGGCCGAGCCGTCGACGAGGAGGCTCACACCGTACGAACGCCGGTTGGGGAGGTCGCGCCGCTCGAACATCCGCTCGTAGAGCCCGGCGCCGAGCAGCAGCGGGGTGTAGGGGGAGAGGTCACCCGCATCGAACCCGGTGCGGAGCCCGCGGCGCTGGTTGGCCAGGAACAGCGGGTACAACTCGCCCGAGACCCGGCGCTGGGCGACACCCCACTCGGCAGCAGCGGCGGTGAGCAGGTCGCGACGCTGCGGAGCGAACCGGCCGAAGGCTGCGGGGAAGGTGGTGACGATCAGCTTTCCGCCTTGTCCGGTGGGCAGGAAGACCGTCGGGCTGGTGGAGACCTTCATCAACTGATCGGTGGCGGGATCCCCTGCCTGATCGGCCTCGCCGCGGCGACCCTCCTCTGCGCTGACCAGCTGGGCCGCCTGGCGGGTCTGTTCGTAGGAGTCCTTGTCGAGCAGCGGCGGGGTGACGACCCTGACGGCATCGACGCTCTCGATGATCGCCGCCTGGTCGGCCTCCCTGGCTTCGTTGCGGCCCACCGGGGAGTCGGTGGCTGCTCCCTCGGTGAGGATGCCGTGCATGCGGGCGACCTCGAGGAGTTGCAGCGCCACGCCGCCGACCGACCACGGATCCTCGAGATCCGGAACGGGTTCCAGGAACGCCAGGGCGTCGTCGATGGCGAGGGCGACGTGGGGCTCGACGCGCCGCGGGAGGTCGTCGCGGTCGAAGTAGTCGCCGACGATCAGGAAGCAGGCGAGGGCGAATTGTCCCAGCGGCCGGGCCTGGGCGAACCCGCCGGGTACCGCGGCCCGGTAGAGATCGGCGAGCACCGAGCGAGCGCCGGGGAAGGGTGCGAGGTGTTTGCGCTCCTGGCGGGCGTCCTCGATGGAGAGGAACATCGCCTCCGCCGCCGGACCGGCGACGGTTCCGAGCGCATCGAGGAGCGGTACCGCGGTGTCGGTGGGCACATCGTCGTAGCGGTAGACGGGTTCGTCTTCCTCGGCCTCGGCGGGCTCGGGCTCGGTCCACTCGTAGGTGGTGAGCTCGGCCAGGGGAGGCGCCTGCGAGTCGTCTTCCTCGAGCGACTGTCGGTGGGCCATCCACGAGTCCGGGATCGGCCGCTCCTCGTCGAGGTCGGTGGCGATGAGGTGGATCGCCTCGTGGAGCGCCGACGTGAGCGCCACCTCGGTCGGCGTCACCGGTGCGGATCGCGAGTACGCCGCCTGGAAGACCCCAGGGTCGATGACGATCTCGTTCGGCGAGGCCGAGGCCTGCGATCCGAGCCTGACCCTCAGCTCCTCGTTGCCGGCGATCGACCGGGCGAACCGCGTCACCGCAGGGGCTACCCGCTGATAGCGGGCGACCACCGCCTCGATCACCCGCTCTTCCGGCGGGAGGACCTCATGGAGGACGGACTCATCGTGGGCGCGCATGAACGCCCCATTGTACGGTGTGTGTCAAGCCGCGTACTCGGTACTGTGACGACGTGGACGACATCAGACTGCCAAACGGCTCGACCATTCCCGCCGACGAACTGCAGTGGACGTTCCTCCCCAGCGGCGGGCCGGGCGGGCAGCACGCCAATCGGGCGGCGACCAAGGTGGTGCTCCGCTTCGACCCCGCCTCCTCGACCACCTTCGATGCAGCCACCAGAACCCGCGTGCTCGACCGCGTCGGCGGCATGATCACGATCACGGTCGACGATTCCCGCTCGCAGTGGCGCAACCGCAGAATCGCCAAGCGGCGGCTCCGGGAGCGAGTCGAGCGGGCGATGGCTCCGGCGCCACCGGCCCGAAAGCCGACGCGGCCGAGCCGCGCCGCCGCCGAGCAGCGCCTCGAGGACAAGCGCCGGCGCTCGGAACGCAAGCGGCTGCGGAAACGGCCCGAACTCGACGACTGAGTGTGGCGGTCATCCCGTTCTACGGCGTGGACCGACCCGATCTGTTCGCCATCGAGCGCGCCGCCATGGACCGGCCCGGCCGGGTGATCGATCGTCTCGGCCGCCTGCTGCCGGAGGGAACGATCGCCGACATCGGAGCCGGAGACGGGTTCACCGCCGAGCGGCTTTCCCGACCGGGACGACGCATGATCGCCGTGGAGCCGGCCCGGGGGATGATCGACCCCCGCAGGCGCCTCACCTGGGTGCAGGCCGACGCCGAGGCGCTGCCGTTTCGCGACGGCTCCCTCGACGGTGCCTACGCCACCTGGGCCTACTTCTTCTCCCGGGGTGCGCACGACCCGGCCCCTGGGATCGTCGAGCTCCACCGGACGGTGCGGGTAGGCGGCCCGATCGTCATCGCCGACAACGCAGGCGGCGACGAGTTCTGCGCGCTCACCTCCCGCGACATCTCGGCCGACCCGCGGTTCTGGCGCAAGCAGGGCTTCGGCGTCGAGGTCGTCGATACGATCTTCTCGTTCGAGAACCCAACCGACGCGTGGCGGCTGCTCGACTTCTACTTCGACGGGATCGGCCCGGCGCCACCCACCGAGCTGGACTTCCGGGTGGCCCTCTTCATCGGGGCGAGCCGGGGACCCGATCAGGGGTGATGCGGTAGAGGACGTGGCGGCGCAGGCGTTCGTCACCCAGAAATCGTGGATGATCGAAGTCGTCGTCCGGGTCGTGTGTCATCCCGATCCGCTCCATGACCGCGATCGATCGGGTGTTGGAAGGAACCGCGAAGGACACGATCTCGTCGAAACCGACGCGCTCGAAGCCGTCCCGGATCGCGGCGAGCGCTCCTTCGGTGGCGAAACCCCTGCCCCAGTGCTCCCGGGCGAGTCGCCAGCCGACCTCGACGGCCGGCGTGAAGTGGGCGTCGAACGGCACGTGCTCGAGTCCGATGTACCCGATGAAGGCCTTGGTGTCCAGACGCTCAGCGGCCCAGAGACCGAACCCCTCCGAGTCGATGCCCTCGATGATCCGATCGACGAACTCGTCCGATTGCCCGCGAGTGAGTGCGGAGGGGAAATGCTCCATCACGAAGGGGTCGGCGTTCAGCGCGGCAAACGGGGCGCGGTCTTGCGAGCGCCAGTGGCGCAGCACCAACCGTCCCGTCTCGAGCCTCGGCGCCGACACCATCCTCGAAGGCTACGGGGTTAGGCTCCGTCGACCATCGAGAGTCACCGCTGCCCGTGAAGCAACTTCGGACCGCACCCTCGAGCCCGGGGGATGGGAAGCTGGGGACGTTCCTCGGCGTCTTCACACCCTCGATCCTCACCATTCTCGGCGTCATTCTCTACCTGCGGACCGGGTGGGTCGTCGGGAACGTCGGGCTCGTTGCGGCGCTGGCCATCGTCGTCCTCGCCAACCTCATCACGCTGGCGACGGCGCTGTCGGTTTCGGCGGTGGCGACCAACATGGAGGTGGGACCCGGCGGGGCCTACTACATCGTCTCCCGCAGCCTCGGGGTCGAGATCGGGGTGGCGATCGGTCTTCCGCTGTTCATGGCCCAGGCCTTCTCCATCACCCTCTATGCCTACGGTCTCGCCGAATCGCTCGAATACGTGTGGCCGGATCTCCCGCAAACGCCGGTGGCCGCGGTCACGGTGGGTGTCGTCGGTCTGCTGGCCGCTCGAGGTGCCGGGCTGGCGCTCAAGCTCCAGATCCCGATCATGATCGCCATCGCGCTGTCGCTGGTCGTGCTCGTGATCGGGGTGGTGGTCTCCGAGCCCGAGGCGGTCGGCCTTCGCGACCGGGTGGTGGATCCTGCCGGATTCTGGGCCGTGTTTGCGGTGTTCTTCCCTGCGGTGACCGGGATCCTCGCCGGCATCTCATTGTCGGGCGATCTCAAGGAGCCGCAGCGATCGATCCCGCGCGGGACGATCGCAGCCGTGCTGGTCGGCTTCGCCGTCTACGTGTCGGTCGTCATCCTCCTCGCCGTCGCCGCGACGCCCGAGGAGCTGGTCGCCGATCCGCTGATCTGGTTCACCATCGCCGGCGGGCTCGCCTTCCTCATCTTCCCCGGGCTGTGGGGGGCGATCTTCTCCTCGGCGGTGGGGAGCGCCCTGGGTGCGCCGAGGACCCTGGAGGCGTTGGTCCACGACCGGGTACTGCCACACCGAATCGCCGCTCCGGTCCGCTTCGTGCGCGGGCCCGGCGTACCGCTGCTGATCACCACCGGGATCGCCCTCGCCGCCGTGGCCCTCGGGGGGATCAACGCGGTCGCTCCGGTCCTGACGATGTTCTTCCTCACCACCTACGGCGTGGTGAACCTCGTCGCCGGGCTGGAGAAGCTCAGCGGCGACCCTTCGTACCGCCCGACGATCTCGATCCCTTGGTACGTCTCGCTGGCGGGAGCCGGTGCCTGCTTCGCGGTGATGTTCCTCATCAACCCGCTGGCGTCGATCGCGGCGCTCATCATCGAGCTCGGCATCTATCTGCTGATCCGGCGCCGGGCCCTGACCGCCCGGTGGGGTGATCTACGGCGCAGCGCCCTCGTCGCCCTGGTGCGCTCGACCGTGCTGCAGCTGCGGCGGCTCCCCGAAGAGCCGCGCAACTGGAGGCCCAACGTGCTGCTGTTCACCACCGACGCCCGCGACGACCTCGATACCGCCACCGCCGCCAACTGGCTGGTCGAGGATCGAGGGATCCTCACCGTCAGCCGGCTCATCGAGGGGACGATCGCCGACCACGCCGCCGCGATCCCCGAGGCGGTCCGCGAGTTGAACGACACGCTCGAGGAGCGGGGGATCACCGCCTTCGGTGAGGTCGAGATCGTCCCGAGCATCGAGCGTGCCATCGTGTCGGTTGCCCAGTCCAACGGGATCGCCGGCATCGCCTCGAACACGGTGATGTTCGGCTGGCGGGAACGGCGGGACGAGATGGCGGCCATCCTGCGCACCATCGATCAGCTCTCGTTGCTGGGAAAGTCGTGTCTGATCTTCCGGCCGGTCGGCCACGCCCTGCCGCCCTCGGGCCGCACCATCCACGTCTGGTGGGGCGGTCTGAGAGACAACGGCGATCTCCTCGTGCTGCTGGCCCACCTCCTGTCGCTCGACCCCGGATGGCGCGACGCAGAGATCAGCATCAAGTCGATCGCCACGTCCGACATGATGGCGGAGCGCACCGAACGGACCCTGGCGGCGATGGTCGCCGCCGCCCGCATCTCGGCGACGATGGAGGTTATCCGGATGCCGGAGGACGTCTCCGTCCAGGAGGTCATCACCGCTCGATCCTCCGGCGCCGACATGGTGTTTCTCGGGCTGCGTGCGGTGAGTGCCGATGAGGCGGATCGCTACGTCGAACGGCTGCTCAACCTGATGTCGGGCCTCAGGAACGTGATGCTGGTCCGCAACGCCGGGCCCTTCCGCGGGCAGCTGCTGGGGATCACCCCCGAGGAATCCCGCCTGGGTGAAGCCCTCGTCGAGTGACCGGCGTGCGCCCCTAACATCGCCGGCTATGGACTACCACCACACCACGCTGCCCAACGGGGTTCGGGTCATCTCCGAGGACATGCCGACGCTGCGGTCCCTGGCCATCGGTGTCTGGGTGGACACCGGGAGTCGCGATGAGACCGCAACGGAGGCGGGGGCCAGCCACTTCCTCGAGCATCTCTTGTTCAAGGGTTCGGAGGACTGGCCCGCCCATCGGATCAGCGAGGCCTTCGATGCAATGGGGGCCCGGCACAACGCCTTCACCTCGAAGGAGTACACCTGCTACTGGGCGCGAATGCGTGACGCCGATCTGGCGGTGGGTATGGAGATCCTGGCCGAGATGATCCAGCGCCCGGCGTTCCGCCAGGAGGAGATCGACGTGGAGCGGGGCGTCGTGCTGGAAGAGATCAACATGAACGAGGACGATCCCACCGATGTGGCGCACGAGCAGTTCGTCACAACCCTGTGGGGCACCCACCCGCTGGCACCGCCCATCCTCGGCACCAAGGACTCGATCGGCGCGATGAGCCGAGAGACGATCCACGGGTACTGGGGACGTCGCTACTCCCCGCACTCCACGGTGATCGCCGTCGCGGGGCGGATCGACCACGACGATCTCGTCGCGATGGTCGAGAAGCGCTGGAGCGGCTGGGAAGGCGGCGAGATCGACCGCCCCCTCAGCGCCCTGAACGGCGAAGCCGGCGTCGGGGTCGTTCATCGCGACACCGAGCAGGCGCACCTCGTCTTCGGCGGGCCGGGTCTCCAGCGCGACGACGACCGCCGTTTCGCCGTAATCGTCGCCGATCACGTCCTGGGCGGCGGGATGTCGAGCCGGCTGTTCCGCGAGATCCGGGAATCGCGCGGCCTCGCCTATGCCGTGCATTCGTTCCGCAGCCCCTTCGCCGACAGCGGCTCGAGCGCGGTGTACGTGGGGACGACACCCGGTCAAACCGGCGAGGTGCTGAAGCTGGTCAGGGCCGAGTATGAGAAGATCATGGAGGGTGGCATCACCGAGGAGGAGCTCGAGCGGGCGCGCGGTCATGTGCAGGGAGCGCTGTCCCTGTCGTTGGAGGACCCCGACGGGCGGATGAACCGCCTCGGCAGGAACGAGATCACCGGAATCGAGCACCTCTCGGTGGATGAGATCGTGGCCAGGGTCGACGCCGTCTCCAACGACGACGTCATCGAGGTCGCCAACGCCGCCTACGCCGGTCCCTACGTCCTCGGCGCCACCGGTCCCTTCGACGCCGAGGACCTGGCCGAGTACGTCGAATGATCGTCGGGGTCTCCGGTGCGGCGGGGCGGATGGGCGTCCTCACCGCCGAGACCATCGCATCGGTCGAGGACCTCGACCTCGGGCCGCTGTACGACCCGCACCATGCCGGGGCGACCGTCGCCGGCGCCACGGTCGGCGACGATCCCGGCGCGATGAAGGCCGCCGATGTCGTCGTCGAGTTCACCGAGCCCGACGTCGTGATGGACAACCTGCGGACGTGGCGGGATCTGGGCGTCCACGCCGTGGTGGGGACGTCGGGTTTCGACGCAGCCCGAATCGCCGAGGTGGCCGACTCGTGGGGGAGCGGTCCGCCCAACTGCATCATCGTCCCCAACTTCTCGGTGGGGGCGGTGATCGCGATGCGCCTCGCCGAGATCGCCGCTCCGCACTTCTCGGCCGCCGAGGTGATCGAGTTGCATCACGACCGCAAGGCCGATGCCCCCGCCGGGACCGCGATGACGACCGCAGAGCGGATCGCGGCGGCCGCCGACCAGCATCGCGACGTCGAATCCTCCGAGCTGGTTCCCGGCGCTCGAGGTGCCGACGTCGCCGGTGTCCCGGTCCACGCCGTCCGGCTCCCCGGGATCGTGGCCGACCAGATGATCATATTCGGCGGCCAGGGGGAGACCCTGACGCTGCGCCATACGACGACCGACCGCACGGTGTTCATGCCGGGGGTGCTGGCGGCGATTCGTGCCGTTCCCGACCTCGACGAGCCGGTGTCGGTCGGGCTCGAGGCGGTGCTGGAGCTGTAGCCCCCTGCTAGCTTCACCTCCTCGTAACCGGGGCGGCAAGGGGAGGACATGATCGGACAGGAGGGCGCCGTGTTCAACCTCCCGTCGATCCAGGATTCGATGCGACGTTCGAGGCCACCTGTCCCAGAAGCGACACGGAGAGGCAGATGTATGTGATCCGACGGGTGTGGGCGACCAAGCCGCGAGAGGCGCGGCGGGCGGCAACCCTCGCCGCCGAGATCGGGAAGATCTACGAGGCGAGCGGCCAGCGCGAGCCGGTGCGGGTCTACTTCAACGGCGGCACGCTGCCCGGCGAGCGCGACGTCGTCTACATGGAGTGGACCGCGCCGACAATCGAGTCGCCCTACCGGGGCGACAACGAGTTGCCGGACACCGGTGACTTGGGACGGCAGCTGCGGGAGATCACCGACGACAACTGGATCGAGTTCTACGAACTGCTCACGCCGGACAAGGCGGTCCCGCTGGAGTAGCTAGTGGCTGCGGCCGGCTTCCGCAGTGATCGACAGCTGTGCCGTGTTGAGGTGGGTGAGGGCGTCGGCGTAGAGCGGCATGCGCGCCTGCGTGCAGCAGCCGATCTGCAGCCAACCGATCCGGGAGCCGATGTCGCTGAGCTCGGCGAGGGCGCGGTCGACGGCTTCGGGGTCGTCGGCGGATGCGTCGAGTTCGATGCGGACCGTTTCGATCGACTCCTTGATGGCGATCATTCGCGGGCTGCGATCGGGCTCGCAGCACAGCTCGTGCAGGCGATCGACCACGGCGTCGCACGCTGCGAGAGCTTGGCGGGCGGTGGCGAGGGCGTCGGACACGGTGGGGAAGCCTACGGCACACCCGGGCGGAAGGAAGGCGATCCCGATAGCCGTCGCTTACGAGCCGCCGACAGGGATCAGTACAGGGCGTTGGCCAGCTGCCGCCGGTAGGCGGTGGTGAGCGGGTGCTCGTTCCCGAGCAGCTC
This sequence comes from uncultured Acidimicrobiaceae bacterium, assembly GCA_964496825.1. Lineage (GTDB taxonomy): Bacteria > Actinomycetota > Acidimicrobiia > Spongiisociales > UBA5794 > JACZST01. The sequence continues at coordinate 7,418 of CAZCBO010000015.1, read as the reverse complement.
GAAGATGTCGAGGATCGCGACCCTGGCCTCCTCGGTGAGTTCGCCCTTGGCGCGCACCACGGCGAGGAGGTGATCCAGCGCCGGCTCGTACTCGCTGCGGGAGGCGAGCGCCCTGGCCAGCTCGATGCGAGCCCGCTCGTTATCCGGCTCGGCGTCGACCTTGGCCTCGAGCTCCTGGATGTTGCCGCCCGATCCCGCCTTGACGCGGGCCGCCGCCTGGAGCCGCTCGACCTCGGCGTCCGGTGCGAGCTTGCCGAGGATGATCAACGCCTCCTCCGTCTCACCACGGTCGATGAGCATGGCGGCGAGGCTGGTCCCGGCCTCGGGATGGTCCGGCTTCGCTTCGAGCACCTGGCGGAAGATGTGCTCGGCGGTGGTGTCGTCGTCCTCGAGCCGGGCCGTGCGGGCCTGATCGACCATGAGGTCGTACTCGTCGGGCATGATCGAGGTGATCCAGTCGTTGACGGCCGGTTCGGGGAGCGCTCCGGTGAACCGGGCGACCTCGTCGCCGTCGCGGAAGGCGATCACGGTCGGGATGCCCTGGACCCCGTACTGCTGGGCCAGTTGTTGGTTGGCGTCGACGTCGATCTTGACGAGCTCGAAGGCCCCACCGGCCTCCTCGGTCACCTTCTCCAACACCGGCGACAGGATGTGGCAGGGCTGGCACCATTCCGCCCAGAAGTCGGCGACGACCGGGACCTCGCGGCTGCGCTGGAGCACGTCCTGGGGGAAGCCGGCGCTGTCGACGTCCTTGACGAATTCGGCGCTCATGGGGGAAGGATACTTGGGCCCTCCCTGCTACCGTCGACGCCATGGAACACCGACCAGAAGCCCCGTTTGGCGCGGTCCTGACCGCGATCATCACCCCCTTCGACGACGACGGATCGGTGGATTTCGGCACCTTTACCCGCCTCGCCGAACACCTCGTCGCCCATGGCTCCGACGGCCTCGTCGTCTGCGGCACGACGGGCGAGTCCCCGACGCTCTCCGAGGCCGAGAAGGTGGCGCTCTACAAGGCGGCCGTCGATGCGGTGGGCGATCACGCCGTGGTCGTCGCCGGCACCGGCACCTACGACACCAGGGAGTCGATCGCGTTCACCGAACGCGCCGCCGAGGTGGGCTGTGCGGGGGTGATGGCGGTCACCCCGTACTACTCGAAGCCCCCGCAGGAGGGCATCTACCGCCACATGACCGCCATCGCCGAGGCCACCGACCTGCCGCTGCTGGTGTACAACATCCCGGGCCGGACCTGCCGGCTCATCGAGGTCGACACCATGGTGCGCCTCGCCGACCATCCCAAGATCATCGCCGTCAAGGATGCCGTCGACGACCTCGCCTGGACCACCGACCAGATCAAGGCGTTGCCCGAGGGGTTCGCCGTCTATTCGGGGTCGGACAACCTGACCCTGGACATGGTTCGCGCCGGCGGCGTGGGCGTGGTCTCGGTGGCGTCACACCTCGCCGGTGATCTCATCAAAGCCATGGTCGAGCTGGCCGTGGCGGGCAAGGACGAGGAAGCCGACCGGCTCAACGCCGCCCTGACACCGTTGTTCACCGCGCTGTTCGTCGAGCCCAGCCCGATGCCGCTCAAGGCCGGGCTCAAGCTGGCCTGGGACGACGTCGGCGAGCCGCGGCTTCCCCTGGTCCCGGCCTCCGAGGAGACGATCGCAACCCTGCGCGAGGCGCTGGTCGGCCTGGAAGGCCTGTGAGCGTTCGCCTCGCCTTCCACGGCGGGCTGGGGGAAATCGGGCGGAACTGCGCGACGCTGGAGATCGACGGGCGTCTCGCCATGATCGATGTCGGGCTGATGTTTCCCGACGAGGAGATGCTCGGGGTCGACCTCGTGCTTCCCGACCTCTCCTCGGTCGTCGAACGCGACGGCGCCCTTGCCTGCGTCGTCCTCACCCATGGCCACGAGGACCACATCGGCGCCCTCGGCTATCTGCTTCGGGAGGTCAACGTGCCGGTGTACGGGACGCCGCTCACCCTGGAGCTGGCCAGGGCCAGGGTCGAGGAGATGGGGATCGAGGCCGATCTGCGCCCGGTGGAGCCGCGCACCTGGGTCGAAGAGGGGCCCTTCCGGTTCACGCACATCGCGGTGACGCACTCGGTGCCCGACGCCACGGCCGTGGCCTTCGACACCCCGGAGGGGCTGGTGGTCCACTCCGGCGATTTCAAGCTCGACCCGACGCCGATCGACGGCATCACCACGGACCTGCAGACCTTCGCCGGGTTCGGCCGGCAGGGGGTGCGGTTGCTGCTCGCCGACTCGACCAATGCCGAGCGGGCCGGGTTCGTGCCCTCGGAGAAGACGGTCGGCAACGAGCTGAAGGACCTCGTCGCCGACGCACCGGGCCGGGTGATCATCGCCTGCTTCGCCAGTCATCTGCACCGGGTGCAGCAGGCGGTCGATGCCGTGGTCGCCGACGGGCGCCGGTTCGCCTTCATCGGGCGCTCGATGCTGCGCAACAGCGAGATCGCCCTGGGCTCGGGCTTCCTCGACATCCCTGAGGGGAGCCTGGTGGAGCTCGACGATCTGGGCGGCCTCGCTCCAGAGAAGACCGCGGTGATCTCCACGGGGAGCCAGGGGGAGCCCTTCGCCGCCCTGTCGCTGATGGCGGTGGGCGAGCATCGATCGTTGGTCATCGATCCCGGCGACACCGTGATCATCTCGGCGACGCCGATCCCGGGAAACGAGAAGCGCGTGTCGCGGGTGATCAACAACCTCACCAGGGCCGGGGCCACGGTGTACCACGGGAGAAACGCCGCGGTCCACGTGTCGGGGCACGCGGCGGGCACCGAGCTCAAGACCTTCTACAACGTGCTGCAACCCCGGGCGCTGATTCCGGTTCACGGCGAGTATCGGCATCTGGCGGCCAACGCCGACCTCGCCCGCCAGCTGGCGATCCCCCAGGTCGAGGTCTGCGAGGACGGGGACGTGGTCGTCATCGACGGCGACGAGCTGCGGGTCGAGCGCCAGGCGGTCTCGGGCAGCTACGTCTACGTCGACGGGACCGAGCTCGAGGAAGACCCGGGCGTGATCCGCGACCGCCAGCACCTCGCCGACGACGGGGTGGTGCTCGTCAACGTCGGGGTCGACAAGCGCACCGGCGAGATCGTCTTCGGTCCCGACGTCGACAGCCACGGCGTCACCGGCGACACCGACGAGCTCCACAAGGCCATCAAGGCCCGGGTCGAGCAGGGGATCGAGACCCTGGAGCGGCCGATCGACCACGACGCCCTGCAGCGGCGCGTCCGCAACTCGGCGCGTCGAGCCGCCCAGAACACGATGCAGCGCCGCCCCGTCGTCTTCCCGGTCATCATCGAGGTCTAACCCTGCCGGCCCAGGGCCGTCAGGGGCACTATGTCACCCTCCCGGCCCTGGGCCGGCAGGGTGAATTACACCGATGTAACTCTCCGCGGTCGAGGTCGCGCGGAGGGTGGTTGGTTGTAGTCGGATGGTCCGGTAACGTGGCGCGTCCCAATGGCAACGCGGACCAAACGCCGCGGGGCGAAGGGGCGGAGTAGGGCCAGAACCAACAAGCGGATCCCGATCCGGACCCGGATCGCTCACGCGCTGCGAGCGACCAGGGAACGGATGCGGGAGCGGCTCGGCCGCCAGACCGACGACGTCTGGGGGCTGGTGCTGATCGTGGCTTCCTTGCTGATGACGCTGTCCTTCGTCGGGCTCTCCGGCCCGATCGGCAGCGGCGTCTCCGACGCCGCCCTCTTCCTCTTTGGGACCTGGGCGTACGGGGTCCCGCTGGTGCTGGCGGCGATCGGCGTCACCCTGGTCGGGCTGTTCCCCCGCCTCGAGGTCGGCCGGGTCGCCACCGCGGTCGTCATCCTCTTCCTCGCCACGCTGGGAATGTTCCATCTCCTCACCGGCTCGGTCGCCCTGGCCGGCAACGTCGAGCAGGTCCAGGAGAGCGGCGGAGTCATCGGTGCGTTGATCGCCTTCCCGCTGCGGCGGCTGCTCGGGTTCTGGGGCGCCTTTCTCGTCCTGTTCGCGGTCATCGCCGCCGGATCGCTGATCCTCACCCGCTCCACCGTGCGCGACGTCGGGCATACCGTGGTCTTCTCGCTCCGCCGCTTCCGCTCGTGGGTCGGCCTCGACGACGCGCCGGCGCCGACCCGGCCCCTGGTCCACGTGCCCGAAGAGCCGGTGATCGCCCAGCCGCCTCCCCGGGAGAAGACGGCGCCGCAACGTGGCCCGAAGGGGGAGAAGACGGCCCCGAAGAAGCCGAAACCGCGACAACCGGCACCACCGCGTCCGACGGGTGCGTACACCCTGCCCCCGCTCTCGCTCCTCGATGCCGGCGGAGCCGCCGGTGCCAACAAGCGGAGCCTCGAACAGACCGCCGCCGAGCTCGAGGCCTCGCTCCGCCAGCACGGCGTCGACGCCAGGCTCACCCGCATCGTGCCCGGGCCCACGGTCACTCGCTACGAGATCGAGCTCGCCGCAGGGGTGAAGGTGTCGCGGGTCACCAACCTGTCCCACGACATCGCCTACGCCCTCGCCTCTCCCGACGTCCGGATCCTCGCCCCCATTCCGGGTCGGTCGGCGATCGGGATCGAGGTGCCCAACCGGCAGCGCCAGATCGTCACCCTCGGCGACATTCTCGCCAGCCCGCAGGCATCCCAGGACCGGGACCCGATGCTGGTCGGCCTGGGCAAGGACGTCAGCGGTACCGCCAGGATGCTGCGCCTCACCGAGCTGCCGCACCTGCTGATCGCCGGTGCCACCGGTGCCGGGAAGTCGTCCTGCATCAACGCCATCCTCACCTCGATCCTGATGCGAGCCCGCCACGACGAGGTGCGGCTGATCCTCGTCGACCCGAAGCGGGTCGAGCTCGGCCAGTACAACGACTCCCCGCACCTCCTCACCCGGGTCATCACCAACCCGAAGAAGGCGGCCGACGCCCTGCAGTGGGCGGTGGCCGAGATGGACCGGCGTTACGACCTGCTGGCCGACGCCGGGGTGCGGGACATCGAGTCCTACCGGGAGAAGTTCGACGCCGGCGGCCTCGACGAGGCGCGTTTCGACCGGTTCCCGTTCATCGTGGTCGTGGTCGACGAGCTCAACGATCTGATGATGGTCGCCGGGCGCGTCGTGGAGGACTCGATCGTCCGCATCGCCCAGATGTCGAGAGCGGTCGGCATCCACCTCGTGCTGGCGACCCAGCGTCCTTCGGTCAACGTGATCACCGGAGTCATCAAGGCCAACGTCCCGTCACGCCTGGCCTTCTCGGTGGCGTCCCAGACCGATTCTCGGGTCATCATCGACCAGGCAGGGGCCGAGAAGCTGGTCGGCCTCGGCGACATGCTCGTCGTCACCGCCCGCGAGCCGAAGCCGGAGCGGATCCAGGGTGCCTGGGTATCGGAGGCCGAGGTGCACGGCGTGGTCGACTTCGTCAAGGAGCAGCAGGCCGCCCGCTACGCCGAGGCCGAGGTCTTCGAAGCGGCGAAGCAGCGCGAGGAGACCGAGGAGTCGTTCGAGGGCGAGGATCCGGAGATGATTCGGGAGGCCATCGACCTGGTGGTCCGCAGCCAGCTCGGCTCGACCTCGATGCTCCAGCGCAAGCTCCGCATCGGCTTCGCCCGCGCCGGGCGGGTCATGGACATCCTCGAGAACAAGGGGATCGTCGGTCCGTCGCAGGGCTCGAAGCCGCGCGATGTCCTGGTCACCGAGGACGAGCTCAGCGGGGTGCTGTAGCGCCCGAGTGCGACGAGGCGGGCACGACACCAGCCCCTTCGGCGTCCTGTCGCCACGAGGCCGCCTTCTCGCGGCCGGCGACTCCGGCTCGCTCCCCGGAGGCCCAGATGGTCTCGTAGAGCTGGAATTGAGCCCGATCACCGGTCTCGGGAACCGCCGGATCGGCCTCGCAGGCACCGAAGGCCTCGGCACGGAACCTGATGCCTCGGAGTTGTCGGACGGCCATGATCGAATCCACGGCCTCGAACAGGTGCACCACGACGGCGCCGGCTGTGCCGGTGGCGTCAGCCGAGACGCGGATGATGACCCGGGAGCCAGCACCCTCCGGATTCAGCCGGATGTCGATCAGCATGCGCATGATCGCGCCGAACGATTCCTCCCCGGGCATCCACCACGTGAGCGACCGCCCGGGGTCGAGGTCCCGAAGCCATCCGACGGCTGTGGCGTCACCAACGCGAGGAGGTGGGATCCACGAGACGATGTGGCGTGCCGAGGCAATGCCACCGTTGTCGAGCCGGTCGTAGCTGTACCAGCCTGCGCCCCTTCCCATCTGGGCCAGCCATGGCCATACCACCGCGGGCGGAGCGGCGATCGACGACGCCCGGGTCATCACCGTACGCGCCGCGGGCCCGGCCGCGAGATAGGCGTCACCGGGTAGGTCCATCGCCTGCTCGGCGGCGGTCGCACCCCAGCGTTTGCCGCGCTGAACCAGAGCCGCAGCCGCGAGGGCCGACGTACCGAGGAGAGCCGATGGCAGGATGAGCCGCTTCACGGTGACCTCGCGCTGCGATCTCGGCGTCACTTGCGGTCAGTCTTCCGCACTCCCGCACGCGGACACAAGGGTCGAACGGCCTGGGTCGGTTCCAACGTCTCCTCGCCGGCGGCGACGCTCGCTACAGCTCTCCGATGACCGTCTTGAGGCGTTGGGTGTCCTCCGCGGTCCACCCCTCCGGCGGAACGATGGCGGCCCAGCCGTCGGAGGTATTGCTCCCGTACTTGTGGCCGTGTCCGCCTGGGACCCCGGTGGACCATGCCAGGTCTCCGAGTAGCTGGAATCCGGTCACGAACGGCATCCAGAACATGTCCGGGGTCACGTCCGGACCCCGGGGATCGTTCATCCACTCGGGCTCGGTCCAGAACGACGGGATGCTGAACCACACGATCGGGTCGCTCGAATTCTGCAGGTAGATCAGGCGCGGTTCCGGCCATGGGGCACCGGCGGGTTTGTCGATGTCGGTTTCGGGGAGGACGACGAATCGCACCGTCTCGCCGTACTCGTAGATCGGCCGCCACACCGGAGTCCCCGGCTCGCGGTTGTCGGTGAGGGGTCCCCAGATCGGGTTGAACCATGGCGGTCCGACCAGCATCGCGCCATCGATTCTGTCCTTCAGGTCGGTGAGGCCCTCGAAGGCGTGCTCGGTGCCGAAGGAGCCGAGGCTCTCGCCAAACACCACGACCTTGGGACGTTCCCCCTCTGGAAGCTGTGCCACCCGCTCGGTGACGGCGTCGATCGTGGCGAACGAGGTCTCCGCCACCTCTTCCTGGTCGACGAAGATCGAGAGGGCGCTGGGCAGATACGAATACTGCAACCCGACGGCGGCGACGTTGCCGGCGTGCATCAGCTCGATGGAATCGGCCACCTTGGGGTCGACCCATCCCGGTCCTGTGGTGGTGTAGATGGCGATCACGTCGCGAGCCCAGG
>CAZCBO010000014.1:1736-21998 GCA_964496825.1 uncultured Acidimicrobiaceae bacterium | reverse complement strand
TGATCTTGTGGCTGTTCTGGGCATTCCTGCTCGCCGCCTACTTCTACATCCTCATCGTGGTGTTCGCCGACCTCTGGACGAACGAGTGGAACGGTTGGATCACCGCACTGTGGACCGCGTTCATCTTCTTCTTCCCGTTGATCGGAATCCTGGCCTACATGATCTTCCGACCGGAGCCGACGGCCGAGCAAAAGGCCGCCATGATGCGCCAGCAGGCCGGCGTCACCAACGCCGAGGAGCTCCAGATGCTCGCCGATCTGCACGATCGGGGTGTCCTCACCGATGAGCAGTTCGAGGAGCAGAAGGCGAAGGTGCTCGGGTCGATGTGACTCGGGCGGCGCCGAAGAACCGGGCCTCGCGGCCCGGTTCTCCCGCGCCCGAACCCTGGGTAGCCTGCTCTTCATGACCTCACAGCAGACCTACGACGACATCCACGGACTCCGTGCGATCCGCGAGTACCGGCCCGACCCGCTCAGGGACGAGGATCTCACCGCCATCCTCGACGGAGCTCGCTGGACCGGATCGAGCAAGAACAACCAGGACTGGGCGTTCATCGTCGTCGACGACCCCGAACAGCGAGAGCGGCTCGCCGGTTGCGGGAGCTTCACCAAGCCGGTGAAGAACGCCCCGGTCACCATCGCCCTCGTCCAGGAATCCGGCGGCAACGAGTTCGACATCGGGCGCGCCGCGCAGAACCTGATGCTGTCCGCCCAGGCCATCGGTGTGGCGTCCTGTCCCATCACACTGCACCGCGAAGACAAAGCCGCCATCGTGCTCGGGTTGCCTCCGGGGGCGCGGTGCCGGTACGCCGTCGCGCTCGGCTACCCCGCCGACGGTGCCGGTCCGAAGCACTGGGGCGGGCGCAAACCACTCGAGGACCTCGTTCACGCCAACCGGTACGGGGAGTGAACGCCGGTCCGATCGGGATCTTCGACTCCGGAATCGGCGGGCTCGCGGTACTCACGGAGATCCGCCGGCTGGCAACCGATGCCGACCTGCTGTATCTGGCCGACCACGGCTTCGGCATGTACGGCGAACGGTCGCTCGACGACGTCCGTACGCGGTCGGAGCTGATGGTCGGCTGGCTGCTCGATCACGAGGCACGAGGGGTGGTCGTGGCCTGCAACTCGGCCTCGGCTGCCGCGCTGACCCATCTTCGCCGGAGCCATCCGGGGGTGCCCTTCGTCGGTATGGAGCCGGCGGTGAAGCCGGCGGTCGAGCACACGAGCAACGGCAAGATCGGTGTTCTCGCCACCGAGGCTACGTTCCAGGGTCGGCTCTTCGCCTCCCTCGTCGATCGCTTCGCCACCGACCGCGAGGTCATCACCAGAGCCTGCCCGGGGCTGGCCGATGCCATCGAACGCGACGATCCGGTGATGAACGGCCTCATCGCCGGCTATGTGGGTGACGTGGTCGACCGCGGCGCCGGTGTCATCGTGCTCGGCTGCACCCACTACTCGCTGGTCGAGGAACGGATCGCTGCGGTCGCGGATCCGATCAGGGTCATCGATCCGTCACCGGCGGTGGCCCGACGTGCGGTCGAGGTGCTCGGCGGTGGCACGGGCGGCTCGGTGAAGTTCGCCACCACCGGGGACGATCGCGGATTCCACCGGCAGCTCGTCGCCCGCGGATTTGCCCCTGCCCACGTTGGTACCGTCGGGGTGTGAGCTCCATCGTCGTCGTGGAGGGTGACATCACAGCGCAGGAGGTCGACGTCGTCGTCAACGCCGCGAACGCCGCCCTCCGCCATGGGGGCGGGGTCGCTGCTGCGATTTCACGAGCCGGTGGCCCGGTCATCGATCGTGAGTCGAGGGCGTGGGTCGTAGCCAATGGCCCGGTCGGACCGGGTCAAGCGGCGGTGACATCCGCCGGTGACATGCCGGCGAGCGATGTCGTGCATGTGGTGGGACCCATCTACGCACCGGGAGCCGACAACGAGGGACAGCTGCGCTTGGCAGTGACGACGGCGCTCGACACGGCCCAGCACCTCGGAGCGTCGACCGTGGCGCTCCCCGCGATCTCGGCGGGCATCTACGGCTATCCGGCCGACGAGGCCACGGTCGTGATCGCCGACACCGTGACGACCTGGCTCGGCGACAACCCCGGTGTGCTGAGCGAGGTTCGTCTCGTCGCCTTCGGGGAGGAGGTCGCCGCGGGGTTCCGCACGGCGCTGGGTGAGGACGCGGAGTGACGGGGGCCCTGGTATCCACCGCATGGCTCGAGCAGCATCTCGATGATCCGTCGGTCATCGTCCTCGAGATCTCGATCGACTCCGCCGACGGCGCCGAGTACTTCGCCGGCCATCCTCCCGGCGCCCGGTTCGTCTACTGGAAGGACCTCCTCTGGCACGACACCGATCGCCGGCTCGCCACGCCCGAGGTGCTGGCGGACCGGCTCGGCGCTCTCGGAGTGGGGGACGACACCACGGTGGCCCTGGTCGGCGATCCGTTCCAGTTCGCCGCCTACGCCTACTGGGTGATGACGATGGCCGGCCAGGAGGATCGGTGCCGGCTCGTCGACGGCGGGCGTCGCACCTGGCTGGCCGAAGGGCGCCCGTTGGTGACGGAGCTCCCGGCGGTCGAGCCCCTCACGTTGACCCGGGCGCCGCCGACCAGAGCCCCCGGATCGGGCGGGACGAGGTGCTCGCCGGGCTCGGCGAGCCTGGCCGGGTGCTGGTCGACCTGCGATCTCCCGAGGAGTACCGGGGCGAGCGGGTGTCACCTCCCTGGGTCGAGTTCGACCACGGCGCCGAGCGGCGCGGCCACATCCCCGGCGCCCACAACCTCTTCGTCGACGAACTCCTCGACGGGGACGGGCGGCTGCTCCCCGCGGCGGAGCTGGATCGGCGCTTCGCCGCGCTGCCGATCGACCCCGACGACGAGATCGTCACCTACTGCCGTCTCAGCCATCGCGGCTCCCTCGGCTGGTTCGTCCTCACGCGCATCCTCGGCCGGAACGACGTGAGGGTCTACGACGGCAGCTGGACCGAGTGGGGCAGCATCGTCGGCGTCCCGGTGGAGCGCGGTCTCGAACCCAGGGCTCGCAACCGCGCCTAGCGCGGTCTCGAACCCAGGGCTCGCAACCGCGCCTAGCGCGGCTCACAGCCCACGGTTCGCCGCAACCCCGCTTCGGTCGAGCACCGATCGGATCGCTCGGACCACCTCGGTCGGGCGGTCGTGGACATCCCGCCAGGTGAACCGGAGGACGATCCATCCGTGGAGGACGGTCTCCCGATCTCGCTGCCGATCGCGGTCGAAGGCGTCGATGAGGCCGTGCCACCCGCGAGAATCCCACTCGATGCCAAGGCGGGCGTCGGGGTAGGCGGCATCGAATCGCTTGCCCGGATTCCATGGGAAGGGGTATTCGAGGATCGGATCATGGAGCCCACCGTCACGGATGACGGCCAGACCGTCGAGCTCCAGTCGGGTCGCGTTCGACACAGCGCCTTCACCACGCTCGGCAATAACCCTTCGCAGGGCGGTCGATCCCGGCTTTCCTCGTCTGGCGACCTCGTCGTGGATCCGGCGGAGCCCTGCCACTGACACACGCTCTTCGGCAATGAGACGATCCACGATCGCTCGGACATGCCGCTCGCCGAGTAGGGAGGACAGGTCGAGCACGGTTCTCGGGAGCGCCGTCACCGGCATACCGTCGATCTCCTCGGTGTGGTCGCCGGCGAGATCGTGGTTGCGGTGGACCGTCACTCCGGGAAAGACGTGGGTCGTGCGAGTGTGGACGCTGACCACGGCCTCGCCACGGCGCACGAAGGGGATCTCGTGGATCTCGGCTGCGGACTCGTGAGAAACAACCGCGCCCGGCAAGGAGGTGATCGCTGCTCTCAGCAGATCGTGTGGACTCGCCATGTCGATCAGTCGGTAGACCGAACGGCTGATCCTGATCCAGCCACCCTTCCGCACCCGCCGGTAGATCGAATCGTTGGACAGCCCGCACTCGAAGGCTTGGATACGCGTGATGACCCCGCCCTGGCGGACGGCGAGAGCGAGGGCTCTGCTGTCGGGAGTCACAGTGGCATCCTGCACGACGAGAGCGGGTGGTTGAAGACCCCCGTTCTTTGGGCCGGCAGCCGCGCTGGGCGCGGCTGCGAGCCCTGGGTTCGCAGTCGCGGTCCTAACATCCCGGACCATGAAGCCGACCGTGGCGATCCTCGGCGCCGGGGCGATGGGCGAGATCCTCGCCACCGGTCTGCTGCGCGCCGGGTGGGCGCCTGAGGACCTCACCCTCGCCGCCCGCAGGGCCGAGCGTGCCAAGGAGGTCGAGATGCGAACCGGCGCGACGACCCTGCTCGATGCCGCCGAGGCGGTGCAGGGGCGCGAGGTGGTGGTCATCGCCGTCAAGCCCCGCGACGTTCACACCCTTCTCGAGCAGATCCGGGGCGCCGTCACCCCCGGTCAGATCGTGGTCAGCCTGGCCGCCGGCGTGCCGACGGCCGTGTTCGCCGACGCGCTCGAGGGCGTGCCGATCGTCCGCGCCATGCCCAACACGCCTGCCGCCGTCGACGAGGCGATGACCGCCTACGCGGCGGGCCCCCACGCCGACGAATCCGCCCTCGACGCCGCTGCCGCGATCTTGGCGGCGGTTGGCGAGACGATCGAGCTGTCCGAGGACCTCCTCGATGCGGTGACCGCGGTGTCGGGTACGGGACCGGCCTACGTCTTTCTGCTGGCGGAGGCGATGACCGAGGCTGCGATCCGCGAGGGCCTGCCGCACCACGCCGCCGAGAAGCTCGTCCATCAGACCCTGCGCGGCGCGGGGATGTTGCTCGCCGAGTCGGAGAAGTCGGCGTTCCGTCTTCGCGGCGAGGTCACCTCGCCGGGAGGGACCACGGCGGCCGCCATGCACATCCTCGACGAGGGCGGGTTCCGGGCCCTGATGGAGGATGCGATTCGCGCCGCGGCGCAGCGGTCTCGAGACATGGGGGCCGCAGCCCAGGGAGATCTTGCGTCTTGAACCCGCTCGGTAGGGGGCTGCTGGCGATCACCGACCGATCGCTGATCCGCAAGCTCTTCACCCAGACCGCGGCGGGCCGGCGGGTATCGCACCGCTTCGTCGCAGGGGAGACCCTCGACGAGGGCGCAGCCGTCGCCGGGGAGCTCAACGCGGCCGGCTTCAGAGTCTCCCTCGATCACCTCGGCGAGCATGTCGACAGCTTCGACGCCTGCTTCGACGCCAGGGACGCCTACCTCTCTTGCCTCGATCGGGTCGGCGCCGACGGTCTCGATGCGAACATCTCGGTCAAGCTGACGCATCTCGGGCTGGGATTCGACGCAGAGCTCGCCATCGACTCACTGGCGAAGCTCGCCGACCGTGCCCGCGAGGTGGGAACGACGGTCACCGTCGATATGGAGGAGTCGGACTACACCGAGGCGACGATCAGTGCCTACGAAGCGGTCCAGGCCACGGCAGGGAACCTCGGGATTGCCGTCCAGTCGTACCTCTACCGGACGGACGCCGACCTGGATCGGATCATCCCCCTCGGCGGCCATGTCCGGGTGTGCAAGGGGGCCTACGCCGAGCCGGAAGCCGTCGCCTATCAGACGACCACCAAGGTCGACTCCTCGTTCGACGCCCTGACGAAGCGGCTCATGGGTGAGCCCGGTGTGATCCCCGCCATCGCCACCCACGACACCGCCAGGATCGAGCTCGCCAAGCAGCTCGACGGGATGCGGGACGAGCCCTGGGAATTCCAGCTGCTCTACGGGGTCCGCCGTGACCTGCAGGCCCGGCTGCTCGAGGAGGGCTACCCGGTGCGGATCTACCTTCCCTACGGCGTGGCCTGGTATCCGTACCTCACCCGCCGAATGGCCGAGCGCCCGGCCAACCTGGCATTCTTCCTCCGCGCCGCCGCCGGGAAGTAAGCCAGGGTTGTGGCGGATTCGCCTGCCCTAGAATCGGTTCGGCAGCGAGAGAGAGGACCCCCACATGCTTCGCAAATGGTGGGAGTACATCAAGGCCTGGTTCCGGGGACAGTCGGCGCGCGTGATGGACCCCGAGGTCGAGATCCAAATGGCGATCGACCAGGCCAAGACGCAGGATCGGAACCTGCGCAACCAAGCCGCCAACATCGTTGCCCATCGCACCCAGCTCGAATCCAAGATCGAGAAGGAGGCCGACACCGTCGGCGAGACCCGCGAGATGGCCAAGCAGGCGATCATGAAGGCCGAGGAGGCCAAGGCGGCGGGCAACACCGCCGACTACGAGAAGTGGACGAGCACCGCCCAGGCCCTCGCCCTCAAGCTGCAGGCGGCCGAGAACAACCTCACGTCGCTGACCAATCAGTACGAGGTGGCGATCCAGCAGGCCGAGGACGCCAAGCGGGCCGTGCAATCGAACGCCACCAGGCTCCAGGAGCTGTCGGCCAAGCAGATGGAGCTGCTGGGCGCTCTCGAACAGGCGAAGATGCAGGAACAGGTCAACGAGGCCGTCCAGGTGATGTCGGCGACGCTCGACGATGAGATGCCGTCGCTGGCCTCGGTCGAGGAGAAGATCGAGCGGCGCAAGGCCCAGGCCATGGCCAAGGCCGAGATCTACGAGGCCACGCCGCAAGGGGCGGAAGCCGAGCTGCGGGAGGCGATCAACCAGACGGCGGCAGATGCCAAGCTCGAGGAGCTCAAGGCCGAACTGGGTCTGACCACGGGTGGGGAGGCGAAAGAAACCGGTGAGGCCACCGGCCTCGAGGCCTGAGCAGCCGATGCCAACCGACCTGGAGATCGCACGATCGGCGGAGCTGCGCGCGATCGAAGAGGTCGCCGCCGACATGGGGGTGCCGTCGGCTTCGGTCGAGCACTACGGCAGGGAGATGGCGAAGATCTCGCTCGACGCCATCCCCGCCATGGGACCGCCGCGCGCCAGGTACATCCTGGTGACCGCCACCAATCCGACGCCGCTCGGCGAGGGGAAGACGACGACGGCGGTCGGTCTCGCACAGGGCTTCAAGTACATCGACCGACAGGCGGTGGTCACCCTCCGCCAGCCTTCGCTGGGCCCAACCTTCGGGATCAAGGGTGGCGCCGCCGGCGGCGGGTACTCCCAGGTGGTGCCGATGGAGGAGATGAATCTCCATCTCACCGGTGACTTCCATGCCGTCACTGCCGCCAACAACCTCATCGCGGCGCTGATCGACAACCACATCTACCAGGGCAATCAGCTGTCGATCGGGCCCGACGACGTGACGTGGAAGCGGGTGCTCGACGTCAACGACCGAACGCTGCGCAACATCGTCATCGGACTCGGTGGCAAGATCAACGGAGTCCCCCGGGAGACGGGGTTCGACATCACGGCCGCCAGCGAGATCATGGCGATCATCGGCCTTGCCACCGATCTCCACGATCTCAGGAAGCGGCTCGGGCGCACCCTCGTCGGCTACGACCGGCATCGCGAGCCGGTGACGGCCGATGATGTCGAGGCGGCCGGATCCGCCGCGGTGCTGCTCAAGGACGCTCTCAAGCCGAACCTGCTGCAAACGCTGGAGGGAACCCCGGCGATCGTCCACACCGGGCCCTTCGCCAACATCGCCCACGGCAACTCCTCGATCGTTGGTGACTTCGTCGGCATCCGCGGCGGTGACTACCTGATCACCGAGGCCGGGTTCGGCGCCGATGTCGGGGCGGAGAAGTTCTTCAACATCAAGTGCCGGGCCTCGGGCCTCGCTCCGGATGCCGCGGTGGTGGTGACCACGGTGCGTTCGATGAAGTTCCACTCGGGCAAGTACGCGATCAAGGCCGGGTTGCCGTTGCCGGATGCCCTGGTCGAGGAGAATCCTGAGGACGTTGCCGAGGGCTCCGCCAACCTCCGCCGCCACATCGACATCGTCCGCCACCACGGGGTGACGCCGGTGGTGGCGATCAACGCCTTCCCCACCGACCATCAATCCGAGCATGATGTGATCGCCAAGGTCGCCGAGGACGAGGGCGTCCGCTGGGCCGTGGGCCAGCCGCACGCCGAGGGGGGACCGGGCATGGTCGACCTGGCCCGCGCCGTCGAGGATGCTGCAGCCGAGGGCTCGGCGTTCAGCCTGCTCTATCCCGACGAGATGCCGCTTCGCGAGAAGATCGAGACGATCGCCACCCAGGTCTACGGGGCCGAGGGGGCAAAGCTCGACGCGGTCGCCGATCGGCAGCTCGCCCGGTATGAGCGGCTCGGGTGGGGCCATCTGCCGATTTGCATGGCCAAGACCCAGTACTCGCTCACCGACACGGCCTCGATGCTGGGGGCTCCGACGGGTTGGACACTTCGGGTTCGTGAGGTCGAGGCGTCGGTAGGAGCGGGGTTCATCCTGCCGCTCACCGGTTTGATCAGCCGCATGCCGGGATTGGGGGCGACACCGGCTGCCCACGACGTCGACATCGACACCGCCGGCAACGTCGTAGGGCTGAGCTGACGCCCCAACCCGGCTTTTCGGACCGGTCTCTACACTCGCCGCCGATGAGTGCCACGGAAACGGAGACACCGGAGACCGACGACGAGGATCCCTGGAGGCTCCGTCCCAGCTTCGGGCTGTTCATCCTCGCCGGGCTCGCCGTGGTCGGAACCCTGCTCGCCGGCTGGCTCGGCACTTTCCCCGGGGAGCCGCACTTCGACGTCGGCCGCGAGGTGTTCGGAAACATCCCGACCGTCGTCGTCACGCTCTTCTACTTCACCGTCGCCACCTTCCTCGGCGTCTCGATCTATCTGTTCGCCCAGCGGGCCCGCTCCTGGGAGCGCGGTGCCTGGGAGGAGCGAAGCGGCCAATGGAAGGACCGGGCGAGGCGCTTTGCCGGAGCGGTCACGATGCGAACGGTGGTCGAGGACCCGGCGGCGGGGCTGATGCACTCGCTCATCTACTGGAGCTTCATCGTCCTCTTCCTGGGGACGGTGACGCTCGAGATCGACCACCTCGCTCCGGCAGGGCTCAAATTCCTCCACGGCTGGTTCTACCGGATCTACTCGGCCGTCCTCGACCTGGCCGGGGTCGTGCTGCTGGCCGGGCTCGGCTGGGCTGCGCTCCGTCGCTACGGGCAGCGACCGTGGCGGGTGCGGACGAAGACCAGGCCCGAGGACGCCTGGATCCTGCTCACCCTTGCCGCGATCGCCATTACCGGTCTCCTCACCGAGGCGGCCAGGATCTCGCTCGAAGCGCGACCCTCACACGAGGTCTGGTCGTTCATCGGTTACCCGCTCAGCTATCTGATTCCCGAGTCGACGGCCGCCGACGCCCATCAGACGCTGTGGGTGCTCCATGCCGTCCTGTTCGTCGTCTTCCTCGTGATGCTGCCGGTCACCAAGCTCCGCCACATGTTCGCCACCCCGGTGAACCTCGCCCTGGTTCCCCGGGACCGGCCGAAGGGGGCGATGCGGGAGATGCCCAACCTCCTCGAGGCGACCGACATCGAGTCCGTCGGTGCCGCGCGGGTCGAGGACTTCACGTGGAAGCAGCTCTTCGACACCGACGCCTGCACGATCTGCGGACGCTGCACCGAGGTCTGCCCGGCCAACCAGACCGGCAAACCCCTCGACCCCAGGGAGATCGTGCTCAAGCTCGGCCAGGTGGCAGCTGACACCTACGGGATCTCCCCGCCGGTGAGCGTCGATGCCGAGCTGACCGTCTCCTCCGACCTGGTGTTCGAGCGGATCACCGCCGAGGAGCTCTGGGCCTGCACGACCTGCCGGGCCTGTGACGAGGCCTGCCCCGCCGGCCTCGAGATCGTGGACAAGATCCTCGACATGCGCCGCTATCTGTCCCTGATGGAGTCCGAGTTTCCCTCAGAGCTCGGCCGCGCCTATCTGAGTCTGGAGAACTCGGCCAACGTGTACGGCGTCGATCAGTCGACGCGGGGTGACTGGCGCAACGAGCTCGACTTCGAGGTGAAGGTGCTCGGCGAGCCGGGAGTCACCGCCGAGTATCTGTACTGGGTGGGATGTGCCGGCTCCTTCGACGACCGGAACCGGAAGGTCACGATCTCAACGGCGAAGCTGCTCCACGAGGCCGGGGTCGACTTCGCCATTCTCGGGCCACGGGAGCTGTGCACGGGCGACCCCGCCCGGCGCACCGGCAACGAATACGTCTTCCAGGGCCTGGCGCTGCAGAACATCGAGACGCTGAACGACCTCGGCATCGAGAAGGTCATCACCCAGTGTCCGCATTGTTTCAACACGCTCGGCAACGAGTACCCGCAGTTCGGCGGCGACTATGAGGTGATGCACCACTCCGAGCTGCTGATGTCGCTGGTGAGCGAGGGCCGCATCACGCCGAAGTCGAACGGGAAGACCGTCACCTTCCACGATCCGTGCTATCTCGGCCGCCACAACGACGTCTACATGGCACCCCGGGATGTCATCGACTCGATCGGCGACCGGGTCGAGATGACGCGGAACGGCACCAAGGCGTTCTGCTGTGGCGCCGGCGGCGGGAAGATGTGGTACGAGGAGACCACCGGCAAGCGCGTCAACCTGGAGCGCACCGAGGAGGCCGTGGCCACCGGCACCGAGGTCATCGCCACCGGCTGCCCGTTCTGTTACATCATGCTCGACGACGGCGTCAAGGAGTTGGGCCAGGACGAGGTGGTCCTGGTGAAGGACCTGGCCATGCTGCTCGCCGAGAGCATCGAGTGACCGACTGGGTCATCACGATCCTGGCCGGAGTTGTGATCGCCATCGGAATCGCCGGCGTGATCCTTCCGATCCTTCCCGGGCTGTGGCTGATCTGGGGGGCGGCTCTCGTCTACGGCCTCGTCATCGGATTCGACGCCTGGGCGTGGGCGGCGATGGCCCTGATCACCGTGCTTGCGGCCGCCGGCACCGGCATCGTCTACTACCTCCCCGCCAGGAAGACGACCCGGGTCGGCGTCCCCCGGTGGGGTCAGGTCCTCATCGCCGGCTTCGCCATCGTCGGGTTCTTCGTCGTCCCGGTCGTCGGCGCCTTCCTCGGGCTCGCGCTCGGGGCGTTTCTCGTTGCCCTCGTCGTCGAGCGAGACGTCGGTGATGCGGTCGGCACGGCGTGGACGACGCTGGTCGAGATGCTGAAGGGGGCCGCCGCCCAGCTCGTGGCGGCGCTGCTGATGGCGCTGGTGTGGGGGCTGTGGGCCTACGCCGTTCTGGCCTGACCGGCACGCAACACTGAGTATCGTGGCGCAATGCGTATCCGATCCATGATCCTGTTCCTGGTCGTGCTGGTCGCGGTGGCCGGCTGCGGCTCGTCAGACGAGACCACCACGACCACCGCCCCGAACGCGACCACGACCACGCTGGCCACGGCCACGACCGACGCCGGTGAAACGACAACCACCGAGGCCGACACCACCACCTCGACGGCGGCCGTCGTCTCCGGCGGTGCCGACTGCCTGGTGGGAACCTGGGCGATCGACTCCGCCGCCTTCCTGGAGGGCCTGCGCGAGGTGTTCGCCGACGAAGGCGAAGAAGGCCTGATCACCGAGATCAAAGGCACCTACACCATCGAGATGGCCGGCGACGGCACCCTGAGCGGTGAGCGCGACGAGTGGGGCTTCACGGTGGAGACCGCAGAAGGAACCGTCGATATCTCCATGGACGGGACCGAGGCCGGCACCTGGACCGCTACCGAGAACACGATCACCGTCGAGCTGACGAGATCCGACATGAGCGTTTCGGTAACGGTCGAGGCGGGCGGTCAGACGTTCACCCTCGACGACTCTCCCGTCGACATCCCGGACGTGATCACCAGCGCCTCCCAGTACTCCTGCGACGGCGACTCGCTCACCGTCACCAGCGAGGATGTGACGTTTGTGCTCACCCGTGTCTGAGTAGCACGATCCCGGGTTCACCGTGCTGAGCCGGCCGGCTCCGAGGCCACGGTGAGGGCAGCGGAGGCCACGAAGAGGCCGGCCGTGATGCCGATGGGCAGCGCGTACGACCCGACTCCATCGCGGAGCAGCCCGACCAGCAGCGGTCCCACGGCTGCCGCCGTGGCCACGATCGTCCACTGCGTGCCCATGATCCGGCCGTACCGCGGCCCCGAGTACCAGCGTCCCATGACCACGGCCCGCATCGGCACGGCGGCGCCGAAGGCGAGGCCGAACAGCGTGAAGTGGGCCACCAGGTGCCACGGGACCGCAGCGATCACCGCGATCGCCGTCGCCAAGCCCATGATCAGACTCATTGCCGCCGACACGAGAACGGGCCGGATCCGGTTCGACAGGTAGGGCGCGGTCCACCGGCCCGGGAGGCTGAGAAGCCCGGCGATCGCGGCCCACCCAGCCACCACGGTGACCGAGAAGTCGGCCTCCTCGAATACGGCGATGCGGTGAAAGATCACGGCCTGGACCGCCATGAACACGAGCAACGTCGCGATCGTGAAGAGGGCGAAGCGACGCTCCCGGAGCAGCGGACGGAGCGCAAACGGCTCCATCTCGTGGTGCTCATGCCGCTCTCCGAGGTGGGCCGGGAAGACGAAGACGGTGGCGATCAGCCCCACAGCCAGCAGGATGCCGGCGAGGATGCCGGCCGCCCATCGCCACCCGAGGTTCACGGTGAGCACCCCGGTCAACGGGATGAAGATGGGGCCGGCCAGACCGCCGATCACGGTCAGCATCGCGAGCGAGCGCGTGCTGCCCGCCAGTCCGAACCACTGATCGACGGCGACGAACGCCGGCTCGTAGAACGTCATCGCCCCCGCGGGCCCGATCAGCAACCACGAGACGAGCACCACCTGCCACCCCGCCTGGGAGGAGGCGAGGAGCGCGAGTCCGGCGGCGCCGATGACGCTGCCGAGACCCATGATTCCCCTGACCCCGTACCGATCGGCGTAACGCCCGACGAGGAACGCCGATGCGCCGCCGACCAGCACGGCACCCGTCCAGGCGAGGGAGAGCAACGAGATCGAGTACTCGGCCCCGGCGCCCTCCTCGGTGATGAAGATCGAATAGGCGTAGAAGAGCGTGCCGAAGGCCACCAGGACCAGGATCGACAGCGCAAGGATTTGAATCTGTTGGTGCCTGGCGCTGGTGTCGGGGGGCGTCAAGCCGTCAGCGCGAGTCGCACCAGGCCCGGATCACGGCCTCGAGGTCGCTCCTGTGGGAAGCCAGGTCGTCGTAATCGTCGAACCGCATCGTCCTGACCTCCCTGCCTTCCCCCTCCAGCCGGGGATGGTCACCGGGGATCGTGGCGCCCTTGTGGAACATCAGGCTGACGAAGTTCTTGGCGCCGAGGGTGAAGCTGACGATGTTGCCCTGATAGGCGAAGGTCGGCGTCTTCCACTTGATCGACTCCTCGACCCGGTCGTCGGCACCGAGGATGACCTCACGGGCCAACTGCAGGCTTTCCACCAGCGGGTTGTCCTGCTGTCCTGCGAACCACTCGTCCACTTCGGGGTTCCCGCGGTTCATGCCGCAAGGTTACGCCATGGGCTCTTCGTGGTCCGAACTCGATGACAGCGCCGTGCGATCGCACGGCTCGAGGCCTCCCCGGTCTGAACCGACCCATCGAGTACCGTTCCGCACCAGGAGGTGACCGTGCCCACCAGCACCGCCAGCTTCGGCGCGGGCAAACGCGAGAGCCACGACGCCTCGGCCTACTACGCCCGACGGATGACCCAGGCACCCGAGACGGCCGACGTCGGCGAGCTGGGCGACGCTCCCGCCGGCGTCCTCGACAGGGTGTTCATCCAGTCCTCGGAGAAGATGGACCAGCTGCCCGACAACTGCGTCGCCCTCATGGTGACCTCACCGCCCTACAACGTGGGCAAGGACTACGACGAGGACCTCGATCTCGACGAGTACCTGGGACTCCTCGACCGAGTGTTCACCGAGACCTACCGGGTCGTCGAGCCCGGCGGCCGGGTGGCAGTCAACGTCGCCAATCTCGGACGCAAGCCGTACCTGCCGCTCAACCACTACGTTGCCGGCCTGCTCGGCGACATCGGTTTCCTGTTGCGCGGCGAGATCATCTGGCAGAAGGCCAAGGCCGCAGGTGGGTCGACGGCGTGGGGATCGTGGCAATCGGCGAAGAACCCGACGCTGCGCGACATCCACGAGTATGTCGTGGTCGCCTCGAAGGGCTCATTCCGCCGGAAGCGGGAGGGCGAGGACACGATCAGCAAGGAGCAGTTCCTCGACGCCACCGTCTCGGTGTGGGACATCCTTCCCGAATCGGCGCGGCGGGTCGGTCACCCCGCGCCGTTCCCGGTCGAGCTGCCCCAGCGGCTCATCGAGCTGTACACCTTCACCGGCGACCTGGTGCTCGATCCGTTCCTCGGGTCGGGATCCTCTGCGATCGCCGCGGTGCGCAGCGGTCGGCACTACGTCGGCTACGAGGTCGACCCGGAGTACGCCGCCCTCGCCGAGCGGCGAATCGCTTCGGAAGGATGACCGACGCGATGGAGCTCGGGATCGTCTTCACCTGCGGAACGAGGCGCGGTGCGAGGGCTTCCTCGGCATAGCATCGTGCCCCAACCGACCGGGAGACCATCGTGAGCGACTTCACCGATCTGATCCAGGAGACCTTCGGACGTGCGCCCGGGCTGCGACCCGGGCTCGACGAGATGCCGCTCGGGGACCGCGTGGACGCCCTCGATGAGCGGATGAAGACGGTGGGGAACCTCACCTGGATCTCGGTGCCCCTGATGTTTGTGATCGCCCTGATCATGATCGTGCTGCTGGCGACCGCCGAACCGACGGTGGAAGTCAAGTGGCTCGTGCTCGAGGGAGCGGTGTTCGTGTGGGCGATGCTGGTCGTCGCCGTGGTGAAGCTCTGGCACTTCCAGATGCAGTCCGACATCGCGACGATGAAGGAGATCCTCCGCATCCAAGCGCTGTTGCTTCGGGGGGACTAGGGACCGGCCCAACGCCCATGGCCGGCGGGCGACCTCGTTCCCGGTTACGGGGCCTGCGCCTCGACCTTCTCCCGGATCTCGCTTCGCGCTGCCGTGGCGCGGCGCATGAACAGGTAGCCGGCGACCCCGGCGATCGTGGACCCGAGGAAGATCCCGATCTTGGCCTCGTTCGTGAGGATCTCGGCCATGGCGGCATTCCGGAAGGCCAACTCGGCGATGAACAACGAGACCGTGAATCCGATGCCGGCAAGGATGCCGATCCCGACGACGTGACTGAAGTGGACATTGCGCGGCAGTTCTCCCAGGCCGAGGCGGAGGCCGACCCAGGTCGCCAGCGCGATGCCGATCGGCTTGCCGAGGATGAGCCCGATCGACACTCCGAGGGCGATCGGGCTGAAGATGGCGTCGAGCACGTCGAAGTCCGAGAAGCGGATCCCGGCGTTGGCGAGGGCGAACAGCGGGACGACGACGAACGACGAGAACCGGTGCAGACGGTATTCGAAGCGCTCGATCGGTGGCACCGACTCGCGCGCGATCGCCTCCAGCTCGAGCGCGTCCTGGTTGAGGCGCTCCCTGGCGTCGGGGGAAGCAGCGTTCATGTCATATCGCTCGAGGATCCACCCCGCCCGCCGCCGGAAGTCGGCGTCGCCGTACCAGGCTCGTGCCGGAACCATCAACCCCAGGATGACGCCGGCGATGGTGGCGTGCACCCCTGACTCGAGAAAGGCAAACCAGACCACGAAGGCCAGGGGCACGTAGAGGACCAGGGACCGAATACCGGCCTGGCGGGCCGCAAAGATCGCGGCGAGGACGCCGATCGCCACGGCGAGCCAGACGAGCGACAGATCCTCTGTGTAGAAGAGGGCGATGACGAGGATGGCACCGATGTCGTCGACGATCGCCAGGGCAAGCAGGAACAGCTTGGCCCCGACCGGAACGCGGGACCCCAACAGCGCGATCACGCCGACCGAGAAGGCGATGTCGGTCGCCATCGGGATGCCCCAGCCGTTGAGGGCGTCGCCGCCCGAGCTCGCCACGAAGGCCACGTAGATCACCGCGGGGAGGACCATCCCGCCGAGGGCTGCCATGGCGGGCAGGGCCGCCTTCCGCACGCTGCTGAGCTCACCGATGGCAAGCTCACGCTTGATCTCCATGCCTACGACGAAGAAGAAGACGACCATCAACCCGTCGTTGACGAGCTCCTGGAGCGACTCGTCGAGGTGGAACGGCCCGATCTCGACGGTCAAGTGGGTGTTCCAGAAGGTGAAGTAGCTCTCGCTCCACGGCGAGTTCGCCCAGAGAAGGGCGAGGATCGTCGCCGCGAGGAGCACGATCCCGCTGGCCGCCTCGGTGTCGGCGAACTGAAGCGCCGGACGAACGAAACGCCGGGGAATGGCCCGATCCGAATGGAGCCAGGTCTGGTGGAGCCGTTCGGAGTCGTTGGCCATGGGAGTGCGAGATTAGTGGCGGCATCGGGTCTCACCCGTGCCCGGGGTAGCATCGCCGCCCATCCAGGAAGGGGCCTTCAGGTGTGGCTCGACGTCGTCCGTCTCGTGGCGGGCTTGATCGCACTCAGCCTCGCCGCCGACCGTCTGGTGCGCTCGGCGGTGACGATTTCCCGTGCCTTCGGCGTGTCGGCCGTCATCATCGGTGCGGTCGTCATCGGGTTCGGCACGTCGGTCCCGGAGTTCGTCGTATCCGGGTTGGCCGCGGTGGAGGGTGAGCTGGACCTCGCGGTGGCGAACGTGGTCAGCTCGAACGTGGCAAACCTCACCCTCGTCTTGGGGACGGCTGCTCTGATCGCTGCGCTCGTCTCACGGCTCGAGGTGATTCGCCGGGAGGGGGTCCTGATGTTTGCCGCCATGGCGGCGCTGACCGTTGCGCTGGTCGACGGCGCCCTCGCCTTCTGGGAGGGTGTGATCCTGCTCGGTCTCCTTGCAGGGGCCGTCGCTCTGCTGGTCCGGTGGGCCACCGACGATCCCGCTGCGGTGGCCCGGGCCATCGACGATGTGGCCGATCCGTCGGACGACCCGGCCGGCACGAGCGAGTGGCGGAGCAGGGTGGGGCGCGAGATCGTGGTCGGCATCATCGCGCTGGTCATCACCGTGCTCGCCGCCAGCTTCATGCTCGACGGGGCGCTGGGACTCGGGGAGCACTTCGGCCTGTCCGTGGTGTTCCTCGGCCTCATCACCGGCGTCGGCACCAGCCTGCCGGAACTCGCCGCTGCCGCTGCGAGCGCCCGGCATCGCCAGCCGGAGCTCGCCCTCGGGAACGTGCTTGGCTCCAACATCTTCAACTCGCTCGGGGTCGCGGGGGCCGCAGCGGTCCTGGCTCACGGCCCGGCGGAGGAGATCTCCGGGCTGTTTCTCGCCGCCATGCTCGGTATCGGCTTCGTTGCAGGGCTCCTCTCAACGACCGGGAGGCGCATCAATCGCTTCGAGGGTGCCGTCCTCCTCGCGCTCTTCGTGGCGTACTCGGTTGTCGCGTTCGAACAATGAGGGCCAATGAGCGAGTCGCCGCCGCCCTGGCCAAGCTCATGCTCCTGACCCAACTCGAGGACGGCAGTGCCCAGTCCTTCCGCACTCGCGCCTACGAGAAGGCGGCAAACGCGGTGCGAGTCCATCCACGGGACGTCTCGAATCTCAGCCTGGCGGAGCTGAAGGCCATCGACGGTGTCGGCGACTCGACGGCCAAGAAGATCCGGGAGTTCGTCGAGACCGGCCACATCGAGACGCTCGACGAGCTGAGCGCCAAGTATCCGGACGAGTTCGTGGCGATGCTCCAGGTCCCCGGTGTCGGCCCGCGAACGGCCGTGATGCTGCGCGACGAGCTGGGAGTCGAGTCCGTCGAACAGCTGAAAGCGGCCGTTGCCGGTGAGCAACTGCGCGAGCTGGCCGGCATGGGAGCCAAGACCGAGCAGAAGATCGGTCGGGCCATCGAGCGGCTCGGGCTGGCGGGCAAGGAACGGCGGATCCCGATCCAGGGCGCCCTTCGCGTCGCCGAGGGGCTGGTGGAACGTCTCGGCGCCCAGGACGGCGTCGAGGCGGTTCGATACTGCGGGAGCCTGCGTCGCTTCCGGGACACCGTCGCCGACATCGATCTGCTCGTCGGCGCCGCCGATCCCGGACCGGTGATCGACGCCTTTGTGTCCGAGGGCAGCGAGACGGGTCGTGCCGGGAGCGGTGCGGCGTCGGTGCGGGTCGACGACATCCAGGTCGATTTGCGGGTGGTGCCTGCGGAGCAGTTCGGCTCGGCCTCGCTGTACTTCACCGGGTCGAAGGCGCACAACATCGCGCTCCGTCAACGTGCGATCGACAAGGGCTGGCTGCTCAACGAGTACGGGCTGATGGAGGGGGAGACCACCGTCGCATCCGAGACCGAGGAGGACATCTACCGGGCCCTCGGCCTCGACTACATCCCGCCGGAGCTACGCGAGGACAACGGCGAGATCGAGGCCGCGGAGGAAGGGACGCTGCCCGATCTCGTAGCGGTGGAGGATCTGCGCGGCGATCTCCACGTGCACTCGACCTGGTCGGGCGACGGCCGCAGCTCGCTGGAGGACATGATCGCGACGGCCGCCGACCGACGGCTCGAGTACATCGCCGTCACCGAGCACGGCGAGGATCTTTCGATCAACGGGCTGTCCCGAGCGCGTGTCGAGGAGGAGCGTGTCCGTATCGAGGAGCTGCGCGGCAAGTATCCGGAGCTCACGATCTTCCACGGCGCCGAGCTCAACATCGACCCGGATGGCGGTGTCGACTACGACGCCGAGTTTCTCGAGGGATTCGACTGGTGCGTCGCCAGCGTCCACTCCCATTTCGAGCTCTCAGAAGAGCGCCAAACGCAACGGATCGCTACTGCGATGGCCAACCCGGCGGTCCGGGTGATCGGGCATCTGACCGGACGGCGCCTCGGGCACCGTCCCGGCATCGACCTGGATTTCGAAGCGGTCCTCGATGCTGCCGCGACCACGGGCACCGCGCTCGAGATCAACTGCCACATCGACCGGCTCGACGTGCCGGCGGACCTCCTGCTGCGGGCTAGGTCGCGCACCGACGTCGTGTATGCGATCTCCACGGACGCCCACCACACCACCGAGTACGACAACGTGCGGTTCGGGGTGGCCAACTCCCGACGCGGTTGGGTGGAGCGCGACCGGGTCATCAACACCTGGCCGGTCGCCGACCTGCGCCGGTGGATGGCGTGAACCTGCGAGCCCTGGGCTCGCAGGGGTCATATATGCGCCTCCGGGCCCTGGGCTCGCAAGGGTCATATACGCGCCTCCGGGCCCTGGGCTCGCAGGGGATATCTCGTTCCTCCCAAGAGCGCGAAAACGTCGCCTATCTCACCGGTAGTGGCTGATAGCCTGGCCGGACCGCCCAACCGGAGCTCCATGATCAACCAACCTGCCAGGGGTTCGGAAGACGATCGCTCCCTCGATCTGCCGACCGACGAGTCGCCACCGCGAGGGCAGCCTCAATGGAAAGTCGTCTTCACTCGTGGCCCGGCCACAGCAGAGGTGGCATCGATGCTCAGCGACCAGGAGCCGACCCGGGTCGAGGGTGACCTCCGCGCGGCCTGTTTCGACGCCAGGGCAGACCTCCTCGTCACGAAGAAGCTGACCTCGTTCGACCTGGTGAGCGCGGTCGCCGCGTACAAGGTCGACCTCGGCAAGGTCGACGGCGTCGCCGCCGCAGTCGGATCGGGCCCGAACTCGCTGCTCGCCGCCGTCGTCACCCACCGGCTGGCCAAGCATCTCGGCGTCCCGGGAAGGCTGATCACCGCCCCGGCGCCCGGGGCGACCGAAGCCTCGGCCAGGGAGCTCCTCGATGACCTCGCCCTTCAGGCCCCGGGTCTGGCGCGGTCGGTACAACCTGCGGGCAGCGGTGCCGCGTCGATCGTCGAAGGCCTCGATCCGGAGACGCTGCTGGTCCTGGGTGAGCCGGGAGGATCCTGGCTCCACCGCCAGTTCTTCGGGCCGGGCAGGAAGCTGATCCACGCCGCCCCGACGGGCGCGCTCGTCGTCCGCGCTGCTCCACCACGCTGCTTCCGGTATATCGAGGAACCCGAGTACGTGGGGGCCGGCATGCAGGCCGGGGATGCCGTCAAGGTGAATTCGGCACGGGTCGTTCCCGTCGTCGAGGACCGCGCCCTGGTCGGAATCGCCAGGCGATCGGCGTTGCTCACCTCCGAGGTGGATCGGCCCGTTGCCCATCTCATGGAGCCGCCCGTTGCCCTCGACCAGGACGACCTCCTCGACGCCGCCTGGGCGCTTGCCGCGTTCTTCGAGGGCGCGCCCATCCCGGTCGTCGACTCGGACGGGACGCTGGTCGGAACCATCGACCCACGGGCCGTCGGCATCGGGCCGGCGGAGTAACACACCGGATCGACGTATGCCGGGTCGTCGTAAGCTGAGGTCATGGAGCAACCAGACCCGACCGAGGAACCGGTCACGCCACAGG
>CAZCBO010000014.1:0-1726 GCA_964496825.1 uncultured Acidimicrobiaceae bacterium | reverse complement strand
TCGTCGATGACGCGGCTGGTGAGGAAGACAACGGCACCTACGTCACCGAGCCTTCGAAGCTGATTCGCATCGCCTCGATGACGAGGGCGATGTTGGAGGAGGTCCGCGCCTCGGGGCTCGACGACCCGGGCCGGCATCGGCTCATCGCCATCTACCAGAACTCGATCGACGAGCTGCGCGACGTGCTCTCCGACGATCTCAAGGACGAACTCGATGCCATCTTCCTCCCCCTCGAGGCGGACACACCCACCGAATCCGAGCTACGCGTCGCCCAGGCGCAGCTGGTCGGATGGCTGGAGGGACTGTTCCATGGGATCCAGGCTTCGCTCTTCACTCAGCAGATGTCTGCGGCGGCACAACTGGAGCAGATGCGACGACGGCGCGCGCTCGAGGCCCCACCGACCGAGGAAGAACAGCACTCCGGGCTCTATCTCTAGTTGCCGACGATCGCCACGAACAGGGTGAGTACGACCAGTGCCGCGGTGACGGCGATCATTGCCCACACCGACCAGGTCAGGCCCTTGACGGCAGACACCGTGTCGTTGAGCGCATCGATCAGGTTGTCGAGCCTGGGGTCCAGGTCGAGCTCGGGCCGCCGCGCCGAGGGCGGGGTCACCGGCGGCGTGGGAGGCAGGTCGAACTCGGGCACCGGGGCCGAGACCGCGGTGGCCACCTTGGTCGAGTTTCCGCCCGTCTCGGGGGTCAGGACGATCGTTGGCCCCTCCGTCGGATGGCCGAGCCGGATCGTCGTGACCCCATCCACGTCGAGGAATTGGATCCGCGTCCCGCCGTGGAACGTTCCGTTGCGGCTCGAGGCGTCCTGAACGACCCAGTGGTCGCCGTTGTGCTTGAGGATGGCGTGACGACGTGAGATCCCGGGGCGCGGGATCTGAACGGTGGCGGAGGCATCGGCGCCAATCACCGCCGTCGTACCCTCGGCAACCGTGTGCTCTTTGTCTTCGAACTCGACCTTGAGGTCCACCGGTCCCCCGGGAGAATTCCTTGGTGAGGCACGCAATCTAGCGGACCTCGTCATCCACCGAATATCGTCGATGGGGACGTCCCGGCCGGATTCTCGATCCCTCTCCCCGATTGTGGGAACACCGTCCGGTCGTCGGGCGTTTCAGCCGCATACGAGAGAAGGGGCGCGCGCTGACCACCCTGGCCTACGACCAGCTCGTTTGGGAACCCGAAGAGGGCTGGCGCGAGGACGCCGCCTGCCGCGGCGCCGACATCGACATCTTCTTCCCGGCCGACGAATCCGAAGAGGCGGCGGCTCCGGCCAAGGCCATCTGCGCCGACTGCGTCGTGGCCGACATCTGCCTCCAGTATTCGCTTGCCACCAACCAGGCCGAGGGTGTCTGGGGTGGCCTGGACGCCAACGAGCGGCGCCGCCTGCGCCGGCGGCTTCGCGACCAGGCCCGTCGTAAGGCCAGCTAGCGCACCTTCACCGCCTACTGCTCAAGTAGCCTCGCCGCCGTGAAGCGGAAGGAATACGAGCTCGAGCTGGCCAGGCTCGAGGTGGAGCTGGCGAAGCTTCAGGCCTGGATCAGGACGCAGGGCCTCCGGGTTGCCGTGATCTTCGAAGGGCGTGATGCGGCGGGCAAGGGCGGCACGATCAAGACCATCACTCGGCGGTTGAACCCGAGAGTCGTCAGGGTCGTCGCTCTGCCAAAGCCGACCGAGCGCGAGCAGAGCCAGTGGTACCTCCAGCGCTATATCGCCA
>CAZCBO010000013.1:0-22479 GCA_964496825.1 uncultured Acidimicrobiaceae bacterium | reverse complement strand
TGTGGCCGAAGAAGGCGACCGACTCGGGGCCGTCGGTTTCGGCGATGGCGAGCATGCCGGCGGCGATCGTGTCGAGCGCCTCCTCCCAGGTCGCCTCGCGGAACTCGCCCGAGCCGCGCTCACCGGTGCGGATCAGCGGGGTCCCGAGGCGGTCCGGGTCGTAGAGGAAGGAGACGCCCGCCTGCCCCTTGGCACACAGCATCCCCCGGCTCTTCGGGTCGGCCGGGTTGCCGTCGATCTTGTGGACCACCCCGTCGACCGAGCTGACGATGACCCCGCACCGCCACGGGCACATGTCGCAGTAGTTGTAGGTGGTGGTGATCGTGCCCTTGCGGTGCCACGGAACCGGAATGTTGAGGCGCCCGATCCCGTCGCGGACGAACTTTCCGCCCGCCGCCACCAGGGCGAGAGCGGCCGCCGCCGCGGCAGAGATCTTGAGAAACGTGCGCCGGGTGAGCCCGTCGGTCATTCCATCCGTCCGTCGATCCAACTTCCACCGCGACCGTATGGCGCGGTGGCCGTCCGGGGTAGAGACCATCGGGCATAGCCGATAGACCCTTCGTGGCGTGGGTCGAGACCCACATCACGCGTGGACGCACGCGGCTAGACGAGGCGCTCGAACGCCTCCTCGAGAGTCCTGGCCTGTTCGACGAGCGTGCCCTTGACGCCGGGTTCGAGGTCGAGGGATTCGAGCCACTGCCGGAACGAGCGAGCCTCTTCGAGCCGCTCGACGACGTCGGGCCGGTCGCGATAGGCGTCGCGCACCGCCGTCGTGTACTGCTGGTAGATCATGTGGGCCATCAGCGGTACCGGTCGAGGAGCGTCGGCTCGAAGAACGCGCCGTCTTCGTAGCACCATACCCAGCCCTCGTCCATCCGGATCGACCGTATCAGGGGATGGCCGGTCTCCTCGTAATGCTGGTTGGCGTGCTTGTTCTTCGACGTGTCGCAACAGCCGACGAACCCACATACGAGGCACATCCGCAGCGCCGGCCACATCGTCCCCTCGGCGACACAGGGCGCACACACCCTCGTACTCGGCTCGACGACCTGGATCTGGTCGAGGTGACGGCACTCCTTGTCGGCCGCCTGCCCGGTGTACAGCACCTTGAGCAGGAAGTCAGGGAAGACGACCGGGTACTTCGACGGCTGATCCATCTCGTCGGGGGCGTTGACCAAGCCGAGTTGACGGAAGATCCCGATGACGTCGGGGAGCGCAACCTCCTCGAACCGGACCGCAAACCGATCGCCGATGGGCTTGATCGAGATGGGGTTCGTCCACGTGATCGAAGCACCGTTGGCGGGGGCACCCCACAACGGATGCTGGAACGTGCCCGACACGGTCAGCGTGGCGGTGAACCGGTCGCCGGCCTGATCGATGTCGTCGAGGGCGATCGAGAGATCGGGAATCGCCGCCCTGAGCTCGGCCACGATCGCCCCGATGCGCTCAGCGGCGGTCGGCTCATCGGGTCCCGGCTCGTAGGTGTAGAAGTGATCGGCCAGTGCCCCGCCGAGCGCGTCGAGATCACCCTCCGCCAAGTCGTCGCCGAGCCTCATGAGCCGGTCGATCGTCACACGTGCTCCTTCCACCGAGGTGGTCACGCTACCCGGGCGAGTAGCCTCCCGGCCCCATGAAACGCGTCGCCATCGGGTACACGATCCTCGCCATGGTGCTCGCTGCCTGCGAGTCGAGTGCGACGACGACGATCGTGACCGATGCCCCCTCGACGACGGCCGCGACGGCACCGGTCGTCCCGGGCCCGACACCGGTCATCGTCGATTACAGCCCGACGGTGTCCGACGTCGGCGGATTGATGTACCTCCTGGCCCACCCCGACGTCGAGGTCGTCGCGGTGACGCTACCCGCGACCGGGGAGGCCGGCTGCGAGCTGGGCGTCGAGGTCACCCTGGGGATCCTCGCCATGTACGGGCGCGAGGACATCCCCGTCGCCTGCGATCCCGACCTCCCGACCTCGGCGCGCTCCTGGCCTGCCGATTTCCTCGCCGGTCACGAGAACCTCCGCTTCGGCCTTCCGGAAACCACCGCCGCACCATCGGCTCTCTCTGCGCCGGACCTCATCGCCGCGGCGGCCGTCGCCGCCGACCGTCCGGTCGTCGTGTACGCCGTTGGCCCGCTGACCAACGTGGCACGAGCCCTCGGCCGCCATCCCGACCTCGCCGGGCATCTCGATCGGGTCGTGATCATGGGCGGAGCGGTCGACGTTCCCGGCAACGTCTTCGAAGGCAACGCCGAGTGGAACCTGTGGATCGACGTCTCGTCTGCCGCCGAGGTGGTCTCCTCCGGTGTTCCGATCACCCTCGTTCCCCTCGACGCCACCGGCGACGTGCCGGTGCCCGGCTTCTATCAACGCCTGCTCGACGAAGCCGAGCCGAGCGATCCCATCGTCTACGTGCAGAAGCTGGTCCGGCTCTTTCCCCAGGTGAACAGCGGCTTCTGGTACTTCTGGGACGAGCTGGCTGCTGCCGTGGCCGCCGGCGAGTCCGTGGTGGACACGGAGGAGATCGCGATCACCGTTGCCCGGGGGGACGACGATGGTCGGACCATGCGCGACGACGCAGGTCACCCGGTGCAGGTAGCGACCGGCGTACCCGACCCGAGGGCGTTCTACGGCGACTTCCTCAGCACGCTCGCCGGGTCCCCCGTAGAGGCGGGCCGAGACGCTACCGCTGAGGAGAAGGATTACTTCCTGGCCGTCGAGGCGGCGCTGGCCAATCTGGAGGAAGTGTTCGAATCGGTCTTCAACGACCCGGCGCTTGAGGCGGCGTTGAGCGGTGACGCGTACGACGCAACGGCCTTTGCTGAAGCCCTGGACGTGCTCCTCAGCGGCGTCACCCTGAGCTACCGGTCTGCCTCCGAAATCGATCCACCGCAATCACTTCGGCAGATCCACGACAACCTCATCACCGTGCTCGGCACCCTCGCGGAACGAAAGGCCGAGATCGTCGCCGCTGCTGCGGCGGCGGACTCGTTTGCTGATTTCGAGGCGATCGTGGCCGACGTTCCATTCATCGACGAAGGGTGTGGACCCATCGCCGAGGAAGCGCTCTACCTCGGGGTAGAGATCGAGCTGTTCTGCTAGGCCAAACGGCCCTAGGCCGGAGGCGTGCCCGGCGGCCAACCTTGGGAAGGACATGGCGCTGAAGCTCGCACATTGGAGGTCCGAAGCCGGCCGCGGCGCGTACCTGCGCGCCTACGACAAGGCGCTGACCCTCTGGCCGGTCCCCTTCGAGTCGCGGCTGATCCCGACCCGGTTCGGCGAGACCCACGCCGTCGTCAGCGGGCCCGAGGATGCACCGCCGATCCTCTTCCTGCCGGCGGCGATCGGGACCGGGGCACTCCAGTGGTTCCCCAACGCCACCCGGCTCACCAAGGAGGTCCGGATGTGTGCCCTCGACTTCGTCGGCGCGCCGGGAAGGGGAACCCAGACGGCACCCCTCGCCGATCGGGCGGACTACGCCCGGTGGCTCGTCGACGTCGTCGATGGGCTCGGCATCGAGCACGCCGACATCGTCGGCTCGTCGCAGGGCGGATGGATGACGCTCAACGTCGCCATCGCCGAGCCTTCACGGGTTCGTTCAATCGCTCTCCTCGCCCCCGCGGCGTCGTTCCTTCCCTTCCGAAAGCCGATCGAGTGGATGATCCGCATCGGACCCTGGCTGCCCGCCTGGACCGCCGGACCCACGATCAAGGTGAACTTCGGCGCCGACTTCGAGCTGGACGATCGGTTCGTGCGCGTGGCCGAGCTGGCGCTGCAGCACTTTCGCTACCAGGAACGGGCCCTGATCCCCGACGCCTTCTCCGACGGCGACCTGCGTGGCATCAAACCTCGCGTCCTCGTCATGATCGGTGACCACGAGCGGATCTACGATCCGGCGGATGCCCTGCAGCGGGCCACCGAGCTTGTGCCAGGCGTCGAGACCGATTTCGTCGCCGGCGCGGGCCACCTGATCAACATGGAACAGGCCGAGCATGCCGATGCGAAGATTCTCCAGTTCCTGAAGGTGCCCGAGTGATCGACCGACCCCGTCGCACCGAGACCCGCTCGATTCCTGCAAACCGGAGAGCGGTGACCCGAGCGCTGCGCGCCGGACGGCGCATCAGCCCGATCCACGGCCTGCTGAGCCTCGATGTCACCGAGGCACGGCGGCGCCTCAACGCGGCACCGGAGCCCTTGTCGTTCACCGCGTTCGTCGTTGCCTCGGTGGGTCGGGCCGCCGCCGCCCACCCCGAGGTCCACGCCTACCGCGACTGGCGAGGCCGCCTCGTCGTGCACCACTTCGTGGACATCGTCACGATGGTCGAGGTGAGGCGCCCAGACGGATCCTTCCCGATGGCTCACCTGGTCAGGGACGCCGACCTCCGGGAGGTCGCCGAAATCAGTGCCGAGATCCGCCGGGTCAAGGCCGATCCCGCCAGCAGCCCGAGCGGGCGGATGCTGGCGCGCAGCAACCCCCTGCTCCGCCGGGTTCCCGGCGCCTTCGCACTGATGTACGCGGCGATGGCTCGCTCGCCCCGGGTGAGACAGATGGCCGGCACGGTGGCGGTCACCTCCGTAGGCATGTTCGGCAGCGGAGGAGGCTTCGGCATCGGCTTTCCGACGGTCCTGTCGCTGTCGGTCCTCGTCGGCGGGATCAGCGAGCGTCCCGTCGTCGTCGACGGCTCGGTGGAGGTCCGTGAGGTCCTCGACCTCACGATCACCGTCGACCACAACGTCGTCGACGGCGCACCCGCGGCGCGGTTCGTCGAGGACCTCCGCGTCCTCATCGAGTCGGCCAAGGTGCTCGCGTAGCGCTGTCGAAGTCCGCAGACGTCGTTCGTTGTACCGGTGAGCGCCGGGATCGTCCCGGCTCGACGAGGAGGCGAACATGGCACAACCCAAGATCGTGCACTGGGAGCTGATGGGACCCGACGGCGACAAGCTCGCCGCGTTCTACGGCGACCTGTTCGGCTGGAAGCTTGCCCCGACACCCGGGTTCGAGGGGTACAACATGGTCGACGGCGACCAGACCGGGATCGGCGGCGCGGTCGGTCGCGGCGGCGAGGAGATGCCCCAGTACCAGACCATCTACATCCAGGTCGACAGCGTCGACGAGCATCTGGCGAAGGCGGAGGGTGCCGGCGGTACCACCGTCGTTCCGAGGACGGTGATCCCCGGGATGGTGACCTACGGTCTCTTCACCGACCCGGCGGGCAACCTCGTCGGTGTCGTCGAAGAGGAGACGCCGCCGGCCGAGTGATCAGAGCGATGCGGCCAGCTCGGCAACGAGCTGGGAGGCACCGCCTACGACCGGCTCACCGTGCCCGAAGTACACGGAGTCGAAGTCGAGCGCGGCGAGCTTCTTGACGGAGTCGTCGGCCGCGGTCATGTCCTCGCTGAATCGGGGGTTGGCCGCCGCCACCCCACCGTCGGCGCCGTTCATCGCGTCGCCGACGACGAGGACCTTGGCCACCGGGTCGAGGACGCTGATCGAGCCCGGTGTATGGCCCGGCGTCTCGATGATCGAGAGACCAAAGACCGTGTCGCCGTCGCCGATGGCAGTCAGCGAGCGCGGCGCGGAAATCGAGGGGATGTCATCCGCCCCGGCGTAGCCGTTCGCTTCCGCGGCCGCATCCATGACCGGGCCCAGGCTGCCGATGTGGTCGGGATGCTTGTGGGTGAGGATGACGTTCCCAACATCGCTCCAGCCAAGCCCGATCTCGCTGAGCCCGGCCTCGATGTCCCCCACGTCGCCCGGGTTGCCCGTGTCGACGATCGCCGCCTCTCCACCCCGGACGACGACGTAGGCCGAAACGTTGCCGAGGTTCACCCGCTGCACGGTGATTCCATTCGGAGCCCCGGTGGTTTCGGTTGCGGCCGTCCTGGATGGCTCGGTCGTCGTCGTGGTCGGGTCGGTTCCGGTGTTCGGTGTGACCGAGGTCGTGCTCGTCTCTTCACCGCTGGTTGAGCTGCAGGCGACCACGCCGGTGCCCAGGATGGCGATGGCGAACACGCTGCGGCTCACCTCGGTGAGAAAGACCCTGCGTGAGACCCGATAGAGCCGGTTCATCGCCCGGTCAGGCTACCCACCGGCCGACGCTGCGAAGACGGGTAGGGCACGCTCGATCATGGCGGGTGTTGCGGTGAGCGAGATCCGGAAGTGGCCCGGTGACTCGCAGGTCGTGCCGGGCAGGACCAGCACCTTCTCCTCGGCGAGCCGTTCGACGAAGGCGACGTCGTCGGGACGGGCGAGCGAACCCACAGGTAGAAGGTGCCTTCGGGTCGACGGAGCGCGTAGCCCATGCGGCTCAGCTCGTCGCCGAACCAGTCCCGCTTGCGCTCCAGCTCGCCGAGATCGATCGACAGCCCTTCCAGGTCGTCGATGGCGTATTGCATGACGGCGCTGGGGAACTGCCACCCTCCTGCGACCTGGGCCATGAAGATCGCCCTCCGCATCTCCTCCCGGTCGGGCATATCCGGCGACAGGGCCAGCCAGCCGATCCGCTGGCCGGGAGTGAGCAGGATCTTGCCGTAGCTGTAGGAGATGAGCGTGTGCGGGTAGTACTCGGCCGGACTGGTGAAGGTGGCATCGCTGAAGACCAGTCGCGAGTACGGCTCGTCGGAGAGCAGGTAGATCGGGGAGCCGTTCCGCTCTGAGCCCCCGGCGAGGATTCGGGCCAGCCGCTCCAACGTCGCCGGCGGGTAGATCCGGCCCGTCGGGTTGTGCGGGGTGTTGACGATCACCAGCCGCGTGCGCTCGGTGATCGCCTCCTCGATGGCGTCGAGATCGAGGTCGTAGTCCTCGTCACGGACCGGCACCTTGACGGGCACGCCGCCGACCGATACGACCATCGACTCGTAGAAGAACCACGGCGGCAAGGAGAAGATGACCTCATCGCCGGGATCGACCAGTGTCATCATCGTCACCGCGATCGCCCCGAACGCCCCCGGTGTCATGGCGATGTCGTCCGGCTCGAAGGGCTGACCGCGCCACGCTTCGAGGTGCTTCGCCACCGTGCGGCGCGGCTCGTCCTCGGATCGCTTGTACTCGTAGTGATGCTTGTCGGCCGGCTCGGTGACCGCCGCCAGCGCGGCTCCGTAGCCCGCGACGGCGAGCTCCTGGGGATTCCCGAAGGCGAAGTCGGCTACCTCCGGATGGTGGCGGTGGCGATCCCAGATCTCGATGAACGACAGCAGGGCAGCGTTGGCCTCGGTGATCCATTCGATGCGATGTGCCGGCACGAAGTCCTCCTTGCGAGGCGACGAAAATAGCGCACCGTGATCCAGACCTAGGCGGCCCGATAGACCAGGCCCTCGTCGCCGGCGATGGTGAGGGTGAGCCGGTTCCCATCGATGGCGGTGGTGAAGCCGCCCTCGAAGACGGTGACAACGTGGCTGTCCTGGGCCGACAGCTCGACGGGACACTCACCCTCCGCCGACAGGTCCGGCGTCTGGATCTCGTCACCGACGGCGATGTAGGTGCCGGTGAGCGTGCGGCAGCCGGTTCCCGCGCTGAACGTTCCATCCTGGTCGAACACGAGTGCGAGATCCTCTCCCTGCACCGAGGAGACCGCCTCTCCGCTGACGAGCCCGTCGAGCTCCCAGATCGTGCCGATCAGCTCCGCGGTGGGAACCGGCTCCACCGCGACGAACCAGAGCTCGGCATCCTCTCCCGACAGCAGCATCACGTCGCCGTCGCGGGAGGTGGAATCGACCCGTTGGAAGACCGCCAGGTACGCCTGTTCGGATGCCATCACATCGGGCCGGCACGCCATCTCCGTCCACGCCAGCTCCTCGAAGGACAGGGTGTTGCCGTCGCTGACGATCGTGCCGCCGTAGCCGTTGCACGCCGCCGTGCCGCCGAAGTGCTCCCCGTCGCTGTTGAACGTGATGCGCCATCCGGGCACCATCGGGATCTCCTCGACGCCGTCGTTGCCCGACACGAGCTCCCAATCGCCCACCACCGGCAGGTCCTGTGGTGCGGAAGTCGAGCAGGCTGGGGCGAGCATCGCCGCCGCCGCGATCGCGGCCAGAATTCGTCCGTTGATCATCCGCCCGCTCCTTCTGCCGGCCCAAGGTTCCCACGTCGCCCGGCATAGACGGGTCACTGTGCATCGGGACGCGCCGGTTCCGCCCGGTAGGGTGCGGTGCGTGACCGACGACGCCAAGACGACCGCGACCTCGGCGGGGCCGATCGTCATCGCGATCCTCTCGGCGGCGATGTTCGTCTACGTGATCGACACCACGGTGATGAACGTCTCGATCTCGGCGCTGGTCGAGGACCTCCACACCACGGTGGGCGGTGTCCAGGCGGCGATCACCCTCTACACGCTGACGATGGCCTCGTTCATGCTCACCGGGGGCAAGCTCGGCGACATCTGGGGCTCGAAGCGGGCCTTCCGCATCGGCCTGGTCGTCTACGGCATCGGGACCACGATCACGGCGCTGTCCCAGGGGATCGGCATGCTGATCATTGGCTGGTCGGTGCTCGAGGGGCTCGGCTCGGCGCTGATCGTTCCTGCGATCAACACCCTGGTGCGCGCCAACTACGCCGGAGCGAAGCGGGCCTCCGCCTACGGGGTGCTCTGGGGTGTCGCGGCCGCGGGCGCCGCCTTCGGCCCGCTCGTGGGCGGCTGGCTCACCACGAACGCGAGCTGGCGGGTCGCCTTTGCCATCGAGGCCGTGATCGTGGTCGTGGTGCTGGCCTCCTCCGGCATGTTGCGAGACGCCCCGCCGGTGATTCCGAAGCCGAAGCTCGACGTGGTCGGCGTGATCCTCTCCGTCCTCGGCCTCGGCCTCTTCGTGTTGGGCGTCCTGTCGACCTCGAGCCGGGGCTGGCGGGATCTGCTGGTGTGGACGCTGATGGCCATCGGAGTGCTCTTCATCGGTGCCTTCATCCGGTGGATCCGGAGGCGGGAGGCAGCGGGAGAGCCCGCGCTCGTCCATCCCTCGATCTTCCGCCATCGCTCGCTCAACGCCGGGCTTCCGGTGCTGTCCACGCAGACCTTCGCCCAAGCCGGGATCCTCTTCCTCATCCCGCTGTTTACCCAGGCGGTGCTCGGCTTCGATGCCTTCCAGACGGGCCTGACGCTGCTGCCCCTGTCGATCGGTGTGCTGGTCACGTCGATGACGACCCCCTCGCTCGGCCAGCGCATCTACCCGAAATGGATCATCCAGGGCGGACTGGTGCTGCTGTTCATCGGTGGGTTCATCCTCTCGCGCTCCCTCGAGACGGCCACCGAGAGCTCCGACCTCGCCTGGGGTCTGCTGATCGCGGGTGTCGCGATCGGGCTCATCGCCGGTCAGCTGCCGAACCTCATCCTCAGCGGCGTCGAGCCGAACGAGGCCAGCGAGGCGTCGGGCCTCCAGGGGACGGCGCAGAACCTCGGGATGGCGCTGGGCACGGCGGTGATCGGCTCGGTCATCCTCACGGTTGCCCTCCTCTCGATCGGCAACCTGGTCGAAGC
Organism: uncultured Acidimicrobiaceae bacterium; assembly: GCA_964496825.1. Classification (GTDB taxonomy): domain Bacteria; phylum Actinomycetota; class Acidimicrobiia; order Spongiisociales; family UBA5794; genus JACZST01. Next base: position 13,014 of record CAZCBO010000013.1, on the reverse strand, counting down.
CAGCGATGCGATCCCGGCGGACGACAGAGCTGCGCTCGAGGAGGCGTTCGACGATGCGCTCGAGACGGCGAACCCCGACGCCTTCGAGGATGAACTCGCTCAGGCACCGCCCGAGGTGCAGACCGAGGTGGATTCGATCTACGACGAAGCCACCGTCAACGGGTTCCAGGCGGCGATCCTGGTCGGCGGCATCGTGGCGCTACTCGGTGCGCTCATTGCCCTGCGGTTGCCCAAGCAGAAGGTCGAGCCCAAGGGTGAGGGTGCGGAGCAGATCGTCCGCGACGCGGTGCGCAACACCACCGTCGCCAAGCTCCAGTTCGAGATGGACGACCTGGATCGTTCCGAGGCGCCCTAGCGAGAGGAGGACCAGTGGTACTGGCGACGGTCTATTTCGAAACCTCGGATCCCGACGGATTCCTCGCAGCCCTCGATGGCGTCGGCGGCCTGTTCGAAGGCGTAGAGGGCTTCAACGGCATGGAGCTGCGGCGGGGCGTCGAGGATCCCGGCAAGTTCCTGATCACGGCCGATTGGGATTCGGTGGAGGCCCATGAGGCGTGGCAGGCCTCCCGCGGCCCCGAGTTCCTCGGGGCGCTTGGCCCGCACACCGACGGCGGGCCCTCGATCGAGCACTTCGCCTAGGACTCCAGCGCCGTCGCGACGATCCCGGCCAGCAGCGGGGCTGCCCGCTGTTCGATGAACTCGAGGAAGTCTGCCGCTGCCTCCTCGTCTGCGCTATCGGCCACCGCACGGACCACGGCGAACGGCACCTTCCGCTCCGCGCACACCTGGGCAACCGCAGCACCCTCCATCTCGACCGCCAGCGCGTCGGGGAAGAGCGCTCGCAGCTCGTCGCGCTCGGCGGCGGTGTCGATGAAGCGATCGCCGGAGAGCACCAAACCGCGGTGCACGGACACACCGGCAGCCGCCACTGCCGCTGCCGCGACCGCTCCCGTCCACGTCGGATCCGCCGGGATGCGATCGATCTGAAGCGACGGAATCACAAACCGGGGCACGATGGGGCTGGCGTCGAAGTCGTACTGGACCAGCTCGTCGGCGATCACCACGTCGCCGCGCCTCACCGTCGGGTCGAGACCCCCGGCCACGCCGCTGAACACCACCGCGTCGGGATTGAAGGCGTCGATCATCGTGGTCACGGTCGACGCGGCCGCCACCTTGCCGAACCCGGAGATGACGACCACCGCATCGTGGCTGCCGAGTGTGCCGCTCAGATACTCGCGGCCCCCGAGTTCGGTGCGATCGCCCTCGTCGAGGAGCTCGCCGATGAGCCGAACCTCCTCGACCATCGCCCCGAGGATGCCGATCATCACTGCGCCTTCTTGGTCGCCATGGCTCCTCTCTAGCCGCGGATGACCCTACCGATGCACGGTGTGGCGCTTGCCACGAACCGTCGCCCTAGGCGGCTCGGAGGAATACGCTCAGGTCATGCGTCGTCGTGCGATCACCGCGCTCCTCGTTTTCGGGTTGGTGGCGGCGGGGTGCGGTGGGGGGAGAGAGACGCCTCCGATCTCGGTTCCCGACAGCATCCAGGGTCAGGTGCCCGTCCCAGAGGGCCTGCAGGCAACGCGGTGCCTCCTGGCGATCGGTGGCGGCACCGGGGCCGAGGTGGTCAACGTGGAGGAGGGCGTGCCGGCGAGCGCGGTACTCCAGCCGGGGGACGTCATCACCGAGGCGGACGGGAAGCCGGTGGTCGAATCCGCCGACCTCATCGGCGCGATCCGGTCCAAGGCAGTCGGCGACACCCTCACGATCCATGTCGTTCGGCGCGGCGAGCCGATCGATGCCGACATCGAGCTGATCGAGCACAGCGACGGCTCGGGAGCTCCGATGCTCGGGGTCGGCATCACCACCGCGGTCGAGCTCGAGGAAGCCCAGGCCGTCGATGCCTCCGGCGAGCTGGCCTCACCGCTCACCGCGGTCGTATCGGTCGAGGGCACCCTCTACGCCGTCGATGCGGTCGAGGGGTCGTGGGTGAATCTGGGCCGGGCGACACCGGAACTGGCGTGGGTGCCCTCCGCGGGAGGGATCTATGTTCTCGAGGATGGACAGCCCGACCGGGTTGTCAACGTCACGGCCGCCGGATCGGGCGTGGACTTCGTTGTGGAGGGTTGGGACGGCCGCTGGGTGCTCGGTGCCCAGGGAGGCCTCGTGCTGGTCTATGCGGATCAGAGTACGGAGGTAGGGCCCCGCGGTGCGATCTTCGCCGTGGACCCGGGATCGGGCGGTATCGAGTGGTTCTGGTCGCCGCAGGACGCGGAGCGCACCGACAACCCGATTCCGATCTTCGCGGTGTCCTCACCCAACCAGGAGCGGACGCTGGTCGGGACGGTGCAGTTCGACGACGAGGGCAACATCGAGGTGTTCCGGTTCTCCCTGCTCGGGGTCGATGGTGAGCAGCTGCTCGTCGTGCCGCCGGCCGGAGGCCAGATTCCCGATGGGGCAGCGGTCATCGGGTGGCACACCGACGACGAGGTCGCCTACCAGCAGACCGGCGGCATCCTGCTGTGGAACGTCGATACCGGCGATCTCGACGTGATCGAGATCCCCTTTGCCGATGAAGCGGTCCAGTTCGCACCCGTCGGCGATGGGGAGCACTTCATCATGATCGGCTCCGAGTCCCTCGATCTGGTCAGCGGCGGCGAGCGGGTGTCGATGCGTCCCCTTGCCGTGGATTGCAGCGCCGAGCAGGTGGCGCCGCCGGGCTTCGTGGGCTAGTCGGCTTCGGCGGCAGCCTCGGCGCCGGCACCGGCCGGCTCGAGCTCCCCGTTCCCGCGGGGACCGCGTCGCTCGCCACCATTGCCCGACGGGCTGTTGGCGGCAACGCTGCCCCGGAAGCGATCGATGTCGGCCGCGGCGAAGCCAACCGGCTTGTGCGCCGTCCACGACCCGGCTTCCGAGCCCATGACCTCGGCGACCTCGTCACCGGAGATCGTCTTCTTCTCCTCGAGCACCAGCGACAGCCGCACCAGGTCGTCGTGGTGCTGCTCGAGCAGCTCATAGACCTCGTCGTACATCTTCTTGAGCCGCTTCTCGATCCGATCCGACATCCGGCCGACCACCTTGTCGGTCGGGTCCGGCGTCTGGGCGATCACGTGCTCGGGAAGCCCGGCCAGCGAGGTCAGTCCCTCGCCCATGCCGAACACACCCTCCATGAGGGCCGTCAGATTGGTGGCGGACCGCAGGTCTGAGGACACGCCGGACGAGCTGTCGCCGCCGAAGAACATGCGCTCGGCGGCCAGCGAGGCGAGCGAGACCTTGACGTCGATCTCCATCTCGGTGTTCCACTGCGTGACGCGGTCCTCGATGTCGAGTGATGCCACCATGCCGAGGGCGGTCTGGCGCTTCTCGATCGAGACCAGGTCGATCATCCGGTGCGAGCGCAGCAGGTGGGCGGCAACGGCATGGCCGGCCTCGTGGATCGCCACCGCGTTCCGCTCCCGCTCGATGTACTCGACGTCCTCCGGGGGACCGAGCTCCTTGAGGGAGCGGGCCCGCCAGATGTCATCCCACTCGATCGCGTTACGGTCGTCGCGGATGGCGAGGATCAGACCCTCGTTGACGAGGTCCTTGATCTTGGCCCCCGAGTAGTAGGGCGTCATCGTGGCCAGCCGGTCGACCTGCTCCTCGTTGAGGGTGTGTTTGACCTTCTTCAGGTACCCGTTGAAGGTCTCGACCCTGCCTTCCTTGGAGGGGTAGCCGACCTTGAGGACCCGGTCGATTCGGCCCGGTCGAAGCAGGGCCTCGTCGAGGGCGTTCGGCATGTTGGTGGCCATCATGATCAGGATCCGGTACTTCGGAGGCGGCTTCGGCTTCATCCCGAGGGAACGACGGATCCGGTTGGAGAGGCCCCTCGGCTTCTTCAAGCCCGAGATCTCGGTCAGCAACGCCTGGAGCGTCCCCATACCGCCGCCACCGCCCATGCCGGCGCCCATGATGATCTTGTCGTACCACCGCGGCGGTGGCTCGGGCGCCGAGGACCGGTCGATGAAGCCCATCGAGTCGAGCACCTGGTAGCGGCTGGCGTTGGAGAGATAGCCGAGGCCGTTACAGCCGAGCACGTCTCCCGCCGCCTCATAGGGCTGGAACGGCCCTCCCTGGCCGGCGAGGCCGCCGCGGCTGCCCAGCGAGTCGGCCTCGTCGAAGAAGACGATCACCCCGCCGTGCTGCAGCGACAGCTTGCGCAGCTTCCTGAAGAGCCGCTTCACCTTGAGGATGCCGACGCCCATGAACATCTGGATGAAGGCGCCGGGGTCGACGAAGACGAAGGGCTTGCCGACCTCGCCGGCGATCGCCTCGGCCATCAGCGTCTTGCCGGTGCCGGGCGGGCCCCAGAGGAGGATGCCGCCGGGGATGTAGCCGCCCTTCTCCTCGATCTCGTCGGGACGCTCGAGGAAGGCCACGTTCTCCTTGACGAGGTCGAGGACGTGATCCTGGCCCCACACCGAGCTGAATCGGGTCTCGATGTCCTCGGGGAAGACGATGTCGATGCCGCCGCGGCTGAGGAACCAGAAGATGGCGACGAACTGCATCACCACCGCCGACATGATGAACATGAAGTAGATGATGAAGAAGGCGTACTGGCCGATCAGGCCCGGGATGGCGAGCAGACCGTCGATGGGGTTGTCGACCCCGTCGACGAGGATCATCACCGCGGTGCCGATGGTGAGCAGGAAGATGAAGATCTTGAACAGGCGAGCGAGACGGAACCGTGTCCAGTCGGACATCGCCCGCTGCGTGGTCCGCTCGGTGCCGCCGAAGATCCGGTGCGACCACAAATGGTTGTATGCGGCCCACTTCTCCGAGACGAAGTAGTGCACCTGTCGCACCACCTCGAAGATCATCAGACCCAGGAGGACCTTCCCGATGATGTTGTCGAGGGCGATGTCCAGTGCCTCGCTCCATCCGGTGAAGGGTGGATCCAGGTTGTAGGTCACCAGGATGAAGAAGAAGATGCTGAGGATGAACAGGACCTTGATCCGGTCGAAGAACGATGAAGGGTTGCGACGGTCCTTCTCGACCTTCACACCCTCGTAAACGGTTGTCTCAGCCACGGGTATTCACCAGCCATGAGTCGACGGTCTCTCTGATGGTCGGGGCGTACGTCTGAAAGCATTCGAGGCTGCAGCCGATGGCGACCTGGTACAGCGTCGTCACCTCGGGGTCGGTCGCAGAGATCAGGATGACCCCGGCGTCACGGTCGGTCTCGAGGTCGCGATACACGACGGCGATCTGGATGCCTGCGTGATCGTCGCCGAGATCGATGTCCGATTTGAACAGCTCCTCCGAGGCCGATGCGCTGTGATAGGGCACGACGACCTCGGCGAGCAGGTAGCGGGAGATGAAGTCGCGCGTCTCGGGGGAGATCCGGCGGACCACGGAGCTCCCAACCGGGAAATCGGCCTCCGAGACCGGGACGAAGAGGTTGTCTGCGGACGTGATCGGCGCACCGTCGAAGGCGAATCGCGACACGACGGGCATCTCGATCCCCGGCGCCTGGACGACGAACGGGGTATCGGAGAAGCCGGAGAGGGATGAGTTGGAGTAGTGCTCCCAGTCGGCGGGCAGGTCGATCCGGGTGAGGTTGGCGTCGTCGGTGATCGACTGCTTCCCGGTGTCACTCTGGGAACAGGCGGCGAGGAGCAGCCCCAGGGCTGCGACGACGACGACGATCCGACGCTGCATACCCATCTTCATCGCACCAACGTAGCCGAAGTCCGACACATTCCGAATGAGAATCTCCTAAGTACCCTATCGGCGCCAACACAGGGGGCTTTTACCCATACCGGCCCAGGGCCGGTAGGGGGACTATGTGCCCCTCCCAGCCCACAGAGTTGGAATGGTCGAGGCGGTCAGCGTCCCAGCGTCTCACGAACCGTGGCGATGACTAGGTCTGGCCGTTCGGTGACGTCTACCCAGGTGAAGCGGAGGATTCGCCAGCCGTGGAGGATGGCCTCACGATCGCGGATGCGGTCGATCTCGAACGCGGCGACCTGGGTGTGCCACCGCCGCGAATCCCACTCGATGCCCAGCCGCTCCGGGGGATACGCCGCGTCGATCCGCTTCTCCGGTCGCCAGGGGATCGGATACTCGAAGGTCGGTGGATCTCCATCGATGGTGAGGAGGAGGCGATTCCCCTTGCGCTCCAAGCCGGTTCCCCGGAGTCCGGGTCCAGACCGCTCCTCGAGGATCGCCCGCATGTTCCTCGTCCCCGGCTTGCCGGAGCGTCCGATTTCGGCTGCCACCTTGGCCACCTCGGCGATCGAGACCTTGTCGGCGGCCACCGCGTCGTCGACGACGGCGGCCAGGTTCTTCTTGGTGACGATGGCCGCCAGGTCGACGATCGTCCGTGGGATCGTTGTCGTTGCCAGCCCGTCGATCGTCGTGACGTGACCCGGGTTGAGGTCGTGGCAGCGACGAACCGTGACGCCGGGGAACTCGTGGGTCGTCTGGCTGTGGACCAGGACGGTGGCGAGACCCGCTTCAACGTAGCGCAAGCCGTAGATCTCGGCCGCTGCCTCGTGCGCCACGACGGCTCCCGGAAGGGCGGCAATCGCCCCCCGGAGGCGGTCGGCGACGCTCACCATGGCGGTGACGAGATACGCACCTCGGCCCAAAGGGGACCAGAGACCGCTGCGGACGCGGTATTTGATCTGATGGCGCGTCATACCGCACTCGAGGGCCTGGTCCAGACGAACGACGCCGCCTTGGGTCGCGCTCAGGTCGTGGACGAGTCGATCGGCGTTCATCGCCCAAACATCGCAGGTGGGTGTGACACGTTTCGATGACCCGCATTCCGCGGGCCATGAGCGTCATATGTCCCCCTGCGAGCCCTGGGCTCGCAAGCGCGGTCACACCCGCAGCAGGACCTTCCCCATCGCCGAGCGGTCGCACAGCGCGGCGTAGCCGTCGGCATAGTCCTCGAGGGCGTGGACGCTGCTGATCCTGGGGTCGATCTCGCCGGCGGCGGCGAGCTGGTAGAGCTCGGCGACGGTCTCGGCGGCCTGGTGTGGCTCCTTGGCCAGCCAGTCTCCCCAGTAGACGCCGACGAGCGACCCGCCCTTGAGCAGCGGGAGGTTGAGCGGGATGGCGGGGATATCCCCCGCAGCGAAGCCGATCACGAGATGGCGCCCGTTCCAGGCGATCGTCCGGAACGCCTGTTCCGAGAGCTCGCCTCCCACCGGGTCGTAGATGACGTCGACACCATCGCCCTCGGTCAGCTCACGCACCGCCGCCCTGAGGTCCTCCTCGGTGTAGTTGATGGTGTGGTCGGCGCCGAGGGATTCGGCGAAGGACAGCTTCTCCGCGGTGGATGCCGCGGCGATCACCGTGGCCCCGAGCCGCTTCCCCAGCTCCACCGCGGCGCTCCCCACTCCCCCGGCGGCTCCGAGGACGAGCAGCGTCTCGCCCTTGGCGAGCTCGCCGCGCAGCCGGAGGGCGTACCACGAAGTCCCATAGGCGATGGTGAACCCCGCCGCCTGTTCCTCGGAGAGCCCGGCGGGGAAGGGGAGCACGTTGGTGGCGGCCACGAGCCACCTCTGGGCGAACGACCCGTGGAAGGCTGCTGCCACCACGGGCGACCCCACCGCCAGCTCGACCCCGGCGCCGACGGCCGAGATCATTCCCGTACCCTCGAAGCCCGGCGAGAACGGCGGGTCGGGGCGCACCTGATACGTGCCCTCGATGAGCATCGTGTCGGGGAAGTTCATCGCCGCGATCGACACATCGATGACCACTTCGCCCGGCCCCGGAACGGGTTCGGGCAGCTCCCCGAACTCGAGCTTCTCGACCGGCCCGAACTCCCGGCAGACGACGGCGCGCATCAGCGGCCGGCGTGGGTACGGAGGAGGTCCGTGCCCAGCTCCGCGCAGTTGGGAAGGGTGATCGCCATCACGGCGACCCTACCGGGGTGACCCTGCGTCCGCAGGCGGGAAACGACGACAGTAGGCTCCGGTGTGGCTACGGGAAGGGAGGACTATGACGGATTCACCCGATATGCCGCAGTTGACGGAGCAACAGAAGGCGGCGATGGCGGGTGCGGAGCGCGTCGACATCTCGGTCAGCTACGAGCGGCCCGGCGTCGTCACGTTCGTCGGCATCGTGATCTTCATTCAGGCGGCGATCGCGGCAGTCAGCGCGGTCGTGCTGTTCCTCAACGCCGAGGAAAGTGACTACCAGAGCGTTCTCGGCCAGACCGAGAACGAGCTGATCACCGCGGCGGTGGTCGAGGCAGTGCTCGCCGTGCTGCTCTTCCTCGTCGCCTGGGGTGTCATGACCGGCTGGGCTTGGTCGCGGATTGCCGTGGCGATCGTCTTCGGCCTCCGCTTGGCAGCCTCCGCGTGGTTCCTGCTCACCCACCTGGGTGGGGGGATCAACACCAATGCGCTGATCCAGGCCGGCATCGCGATCTTCGTGCTCTGGGCCCTGTACGGGAACGACAGATCCGATCTGTTCTTCCGCGGCAGGGAAGGGACACTGACGGCGTAGTCCGTTCCAAGGAAACCCCGGGCCCCGACCGGTCCGGGGTTTCACGCGTCGGCGACCAACCCCTCGACGTCGAAGTCGACCCCCGTCTCCCGCTCCGAGACCGCCCAGAGTGTTTCGAGCTTCGCGGGGTCGGAGAACCGCGACGCGACGCCCCGGCGCACCGGCGGACCGGCGGTGAACCAGCGCGGCGCGTACAGCTCCCCGCCGCCCGCCCGGGGATCGGTCGCGGCGCGCAGCAGGGTGAGGGCACCACGGGCGGGATCCATCCCCACCCACCGCACCGTCGTGGCGTAGAACCGGGCAGCACGGTCGCCGGGGTTGAGCCTGGCGCTCTCCTGCTGGAGGTTGCTGTTGGTGTAGCCCGGGTCGGCGCAAAGGCTCACCACCGGGGCTCCGGCCGCCGCCAGGCGCCGGTTGAGCTCGATGGCGAACTGGAGGTTGGCGGTCTTCGAGACTCCATAGGCCTTCCACGGGTCGTAATCGGTCCGCATGTTCGGGTCGTCCGGATCGAGTCTTCCTCTGAGGTAGCGGGCGGTGCTCGTCACGGCCACGACCCGGCCCCGCGGTGATCGCAGCAAGGCCGGCAGGAGCCGGGCGGTGAGGGCGAAATGGCCGAGGTGGTTCGTGCCGAACTGGAGCTCGAACCCGTCTGCGGTCTCCATCCGGGCCGTCCCCATCACCCCTGCGTTGTTGACCAGCAGGTCGATCGTGTCGTACTCGCCGAGGACCCCCTCGGCGAACTCCTCCACCGAAGCGAGCGAAGCCAGGTCGAGATGCCGGACATCGAGCCCGGCATCCGGCGTCTCCTCGAGGATGGCCCGCTCGGCCTCCTTGGCCCTGTCCATGTTGCGGGAGGCCATCACGACCGTGGCCCCTCTGGCGGCCAGAGCCCGTGCCGTCTCGAACCCGAGCCCACCGTTTGCGCCGGTGACGACCGCGGTCCTCCCGTTCTGGTCGGGGATGTCGGCTTCGGTCCAGCTCATCACCACCTCAGCTCGTAGCTTGGCCGCCGCCGGGCCGCTGTCAAGGGATGGATGGCTTACCCCCCAACGTTCTTGCGTAATGTGAGCCCGGATACGGGCCCTGGTTACGCAAGAACGGAGAGACGGCATGCCTGGAGCGTTCCTCCACGGGTTTGCGCCGCCGCGCAAGGACGAGTTCGTCACGATCGCTCGCGGCAAGGGTGCCGTGGTGTGGGACGATGCCGGCAACGAGTTCATCGACGGCATGGCCTCGCTGTGGTACGTGAACATCGGCCACGGCCGCGAGGAGATGGCCGAAGTCATCGCCGAGCAGGCAAGGACGCTGGCGGGGTACCAGACCTTCGATCCGTTCAGCAACCAACCGGCGGAGGCGGCCGCAGAGCTGATCGCCGAGCTCTCCCCCTACGCGGAAGCGAGGGTCTTCTTCGCCACCTCTGGATCGGAGGCGGTGGACACCGCCATGAAGATCGCCCGCATCGCCCAACGCGAGGCGGGCCATCCCGAGAAGACCATCGTGGTCAGCAGGGAGCGCGGCTACCACGGCACCAACTACGGCGGTACCTCGCTCCAGGGCATCCCCGCCAACCGGGAGGGGTTCGGTCCGCTCGTGCCCGACGTGATGAACGTGCTCGCCGATGACGCCGAGGCGATGAAGCAGGTGTTCGCCGACCACGGCGAGGAGGTCGCCGCGGTGATCACCGAGCCTGTCCAGGGCGTCGGCGGAGTTCGGCCGCCGCCGCTCGGCTACCTCGAGCAGCTTCGCGACCTCTGCGACGCCCACGGGGCCTACCTGATCCACGACGAGGTCATCAGCGGGTTCGGTCGGCTCGGAACCTGGTTCGCCAGCCAGTTCTACGACGTCACCCCCGACATGATCACGTTCGCCAAGGCCGTGACTTCGGGGTACGTGCCGTTCTCCGGGGTGATCGTCGGCCCCGTGGTGCGTGAGGCGCTCGAGGCGAACGAGGGCTTCGTGCTGCGCACCGGCTACACCTACTCGGGTCATCCCCTCGGCGCCGCTGCCGCCCTCAAGGCGCTCGAGATCCAGGAACGCGAGGATCTGCTCGGGCGGGCCCGGGCCATCGGTGACCGGCTCGGCCCCGGCCTCGGTGCGATGCAGGCCGATGGGTTGCTCAGCGATGTGCGCGGGGAGGGAGGTGTGTGGGGCGTGTCGGTGCCGGAGGGAGTCGACCCCGCCATCGCCCGCGACGGGATGCTCGACCACGGCGTGATCGTCCGGGCGCTGCCACCGGACAACCTGCTGATGTGCCCGCCGCTGGTGATCACCGACGAACAGATCGACATCCTGCTCGGGGCGCTGCGGACGGTCCTGGAGAGGTGACCGCAGCTTCCCGAGGCATGGACCAGGCCCTTCCCGCGGCGCCCGAGGGCCTGCTCGCCGACACCGCAGCGCGGATCGGCGGCGATGCCGACGAGTCCGCCTTCGTACTCATCGAGCGTGCCGAGGATGCCCTCCTGTGGCGGCTGGCCCTGATCGACTCGGCAACCGAGTCCCTCGACCTCCAGTACTCGATCTGGAAGGGTGACGAGGCCGGCGCTCTGCTGTTCTCCCGCCTCATCGAGGCGGCGGCGCGGGGCGTGCGCGTGCGGTTCCTCGTCGACGAGTTCGACCTCGATGTCGACGAGCGGGAACTCGCCGAGCTCGACCAGCACACGAGCGTTGCCATCAACTTCTGGAATGCGGATGCCCGACCGATGCTCGACAGACTGCTGCTCGCCGACGGCCGGTTCGCCGTCGTCGGTGGGCGGAATGTCGCCAACGAACACTTCGGTCTCGACGACCGGTTCAACTTCCTCGATCTCGAGGTCCTTGCGGCCGGCCCGGTGGTCGCCGACCTGGGCGACGCCTTCGACTCCAACTGGATCAGCGAGCCCTCGATCTCGATCGCCAGGCTCGTCCGTGCTACCACGCTGTCCAACCTCGCTCGGTTTGCCGCCCTCGGTCAGGAGCGGCTCGAGCACAGTGCGCTGCTGGGCCGCATCTCGATCAACGCCCAGGACTGGGCGGAGCGATTCGAGTACCTCCCGGAACGGTGGAATCCGGGGACCGCCCGGTGGATCGAGGGTGATCGTGCCGGGGTGGCGAAGCTCACCGCCACCCCGGTTCACGACGAACTCCTCGTGGTCGCCGCCTGCCTGGTCCCCGTCGCCGAGCTGCTCGCCAGCCTCGAGCGCCTGGTCGCCGACGGGGTCACGGTCACGGTGGTGACGGGCTCGATGGGGGCAACGAACCACATTGCCGTCTACGCGCACTATCGGAAGCACATCGGCACCATCCTCGAAGCGGGCGCCGAGCTCTACGAGGTCGACGGCCGGCCGATGGCGGCCCTACGCGAAGCGGCCGAGACCCCACCGGCCCACGGGAAGTACGTGGCGATGGGCCTCAGCGGGCTGGTCGGCGATCGGTCGCAGGTCTTCGTCGGATCGGTCGGCTTCGATGCGAGGGCCCTCGTGGTCAACCCGGAGGGTGGCCTGTTCATCGAGTCGCCGGGGCTCGGCGATGCGGTTGCCGCCTGGTACCGAGTCGTCACTGCTCCCGGCAACGCCTGGCGGCTCACCAAGGACCCGTCGTCCGGGACGCTCACCTGGACGAGCGGCGATGAGGTCAGAGACAGCTCCCCCGACCGCGGGCCAACCCAACGCTTCGTCGCCGATCTGCTGGAATCGCTGCCGATCCGAAGCCGCGCCTGATCACGGTCGGCCCCGGTCGCGGACGATCCGCCGGAACCCGAGATGGCTCATGCCGGTATCGATCATCTGCGCTTGCCGCGCCGCCGGACGGTAGCGGTAGCAGTACTGCGGGGTGCACAGGTGGGAGCCGCCCTTGAGGACCTTGCGTGGGATCGGCGTCTCCAGCCGGCGCCGGTCGAAGCTCGCCTCGACCGTGGCGCCGCGAGGATCCGGTGGGGCGCAGCAGGTATGGGCCTCCTCGAGGAGTGCGCCGGGCTCGTCCGTGTACCAGTCGTCGGTCCACTCCCAGACGTTGCCCGCCATGTCGTAGAGCCCGTACCCGTTCGCTGGGTAGGAGCCCACCGGGGCGGTCCTCGTGTACCCGTCCACTTCGGTGTTCTCGTAGGGGAATCGGCCCTGCCAGGTGTTGGCCAGCGGTGCGGATTCCTGGGGGTCGTCGTCACCCCAGGCGAACCGCTTGCCATCGAGCCCTCCCCGCGCCGCATACTCCCACTCCGCCTCCGTGGGCAGCGTTCCCCCTGCCCAGGCGCAGTAGGCCATGGCATCTTCATGGGCGATGTGCACCACCGGGTGATCGCCGAGCCCCTCGAGGTCCGAGTCGGGCCCGGTGGGATGCCGCCACTGCGCTCCCGGAGTCCATTCCCACCAGTTCCGGTAATCGCGCAGGTTCACCGGCCCGTCGGTCATCGTGAACACCAGCGACCCCGGAACGAGGTCGTCGGGATCGGCCCCCGGGTACAGCTCGGCCGGTGGGACCCGCTCGGCGACCGTCACGTATCCGGTGGCGTCCACGAACGCGGCGTACCCGTCGTTGGTC
>CAZCBO010000012.1:0-22764 GCA_964496825.1 uncultured Acidimicrobiaceae bacterium | reverse complement strand
AGAGTCTTCCCCGGACGCCGCCGATGACGACCAGCGCCTCCAGCGACGCCGCCATGTCGATGATCCGCTGCATCCGGTCCTCGAGCCGCGAATCCGGCAGCGACCATCCGTCCGAGTAGAAGGACTGGCCGGTGGCGACGGCCGAGACGTGAAGACCGTGCTGCCTGGCGTCCTCCACACAGGCCACGACCGCGGGGTCGGCCGGATCGCGCACGCTGATCTCGATGGCGTCGTATCCGAGGTCGGCGGCCGCGGCAAGCGCCCCGGGACAATCGCCGGCGAACAACAGCGCGGCAAACTCGGCCGGCGTCGGCGAGATGGCCATGCTGGTCTTGAACACGTCAGGTCCTGGTGATCGTTCCCTCCCAGGTTCCGACCTTGTCGCCGCGCAGGTCGGCCTCGTCGAACCAGTAGCTGGTCACCGCCTTGGTCTCGGTGAAGAACGCCACGCCATCGCGACCCATCACGTGGAGGTCGCCGTAGAAGCTGTGTTTGTGCCCGGTGAACGGGAACACCGAGATCGGCACGGGGATCCCCACGTTGACGCCGACCATGCCGGCATGGATCCGCCGGGCGAACTCCCTGGAGTGGTAGCCGCTCCTGGTGAAGATCGTTGCCCCGTTGGCGTACCTGCTCTCGTTGATCAGCTCGACGCCCTCGTCGAAGCTCCCCACCCGCTTCACATAGAGCACCGGCCCGAAGACCTCGTACCAGCCGCACTGCATGTCCGGGGTGACGTGGTCGAACACCGTCGGGCCGATGAAGTAGCCGTCCTCGTACCCGGCGACGGTGTCCTCCCTGCCGTCACGGACGAGGGTGGCACCTTCGTCGATCGACTTCTCGATCCATCCCGACACGTAGTCGTAGTGCTCCCGGTTGACGAGCGGGCCGAGCTCGGTCTCCTCCTCCCAGGCAGGGCCCATCCGCCGTCCGGCTGCCAGCTCGGCGATCGTCGCCACCAGCTCGTCGGCGATGACGTCCTCGACGGCGATCACCGGCAGCGCCATGCAGCGCTCACCGGCGCAGCCGAAGGCGGAGTTGATGATCCGCTGGGCCGTGGCCGTGATCGGGGCATCGCGCAGCACCAGGGCGTGGTTCTTGGCCTCGGTGAGGGCCTGGACCCGCTTTCCGTTGGCCGCAGCCGTGGCGTAGACGTGGCGCCCCACCTTCTCCGAGCCGACGAAGGTGACGCCCCGGACCTCGGGATGTTCGAGCAGCAGCTCTGCCTCCTGCCGGGAGCAGGTGATGACGTTGAGGACGCCGTCGGGCAGGCCCGCCTCCTGGTACAGCTCGGCGATGCGCATCGCCGTCTGGGGCACGAAGCTCGCGGCCTTGAGGACAAAGGTGTTGCCGGTGGCGATCGCCAGCGGCGCCATCCACCCCATCGGGATCATCGCAGGGAAGTTCCAGGGGGCGATGCCGACGAAGACGCCCAGCGGCTCGCGATAGGTGACGGTGTCGAACCGGGTCGACACGTTCATCAGCGAATCGCCCTGCATCGTCACCGGCACCGCACAGGCGAGCTCGACCACCTCGATGGCCTTGAGCACGTCGCCGCGGGCCTCGGTGTAGGACTTGCCCATCTCGGTGGACAGGAGCTCGGAGAGCTCGTGGAGGTCCCGGTCGAGCAGCGTCTTGAGCCGGAACATCACCTGGACCCGCTCGGTCACGGGCGTGTCGCGCCACATCGGGTAGGCGGCGGCCGCCGCCTCCACCGCCGAGTTCACCTCCTCCACGGTGCACTTCGGCGCCTCGGCCATGACGGCGCCGGTGCTGGAGTTGGTGATCGGCATGTACTCGTCGGTGGCGCTGTCCAGCCACTTGCCCCCGACGAAGTACTTCAGTCGTTCTGCCATGGTCTCCTCCCGTTCATTGGAAGGGCCGCCACAGCCGGTACGGGTTGCGGTACCCGCCCTCGCCCGGCTGCTTCAGGTAGCCCTCGATCTCGGACTCGTCGAACAACGTCACCTCTTCGATCGGCGGTGCGGTGCCCGGCGGGAACACCGCGAGCAGCTCGTCGATCAACAGCATCAGGTAGCGCAGCGCCCCGGCCACCGCCGGCTTCGCCTTCTCCGCCGAGGCCAGCGTGGCCTTGCCGACGACACCCTCGGGGGTGGCGATGATCTCCAGGGGCGTGTTGTTGCGCACCGCCCACCACAGGTTGGGCCGGCTCCGCTGCTGGGCCGACTTGTTGAAGTGAACGTCGGGCAGGTAGCCGCGGGGCTCGGTGTCGACCGCCTTGTCCATGTCGACGGTCTCGGGGGCGAGGAGCAGCGCCAGCGATGTCTCGGACTCGTCGGCGTGGATGAAGTCGGTCTCGAAGGGCCCGCCGCGGTCCTCGGTGCGGAAGAACTCGGCCATGGCGCAGCACCAGTCGACGGCCATGGCGAAGAACGGCAGCTCGGGGTAGCGGAGGGCGAAGCGGTCGATGGCGCCGGAGATCACCCAGTGCTGGGCATGGTTGTTGACGAAGATCATCTTCCGGTAGCCCATCGACCAGAGCCCGAACATCACATCGACGAGCAGCATCTCCAGCACGCTCTGGCTGATCGGGATCGTCCCGATCAGCCCGATGTGGTGCTTGGGGTGGTTGCCGTACGCCCAGGGGGACCAGGCCAGGGCGACGTCCCGACCCTCCCTCGCCGTGGCCCGCCGCACCCCCTCGACCAGCCGGGTGACCTGCAGCGTGTCCTGGGCGCTGACGCAGTGCCTGCCGTGGAACTCGGTCGATCCCAGCGGGACGAGCACGATGTCGTTGCGGGTGCGCCGGTCGGCGAGGACGTCCGGGTGCGTCATCTGGATGTAGGACCCGGGCAACTCGATCTCACCGGGGGAGGGGATGACGAACTCGTCCTGCAGGATCCGGTCGATCTCGTCGGCCTCGGCTTCCCAGATCTCCTGCTTCAGTCGGCCCACCGACGTCGACTCGAACTCGGGTGGGGTGTACGTCGCGGTGGTCATGGGCTCTCCTGTCTATGGTTGGACCAGCACCTTGAGGGCGCCGTCGATGCGCTGGGTGAAGGTCTCGTAGGCCTTGTCGAACTCGCGCATCGGGAAGGCGTGGGTGGTGACGGCCTCGACGTCGATCTTGCCGGCGGCGATGAGGGGGATGACCTCCTCACATGTCCCGGGGTTGGCCCTGACGCCGAAGACGTCCATCTCCTCGAACACGATGCGTTGCAGCGGAAGCAGGCAGGGCTCCAGGGGGACGCCGATGAGGGCAACCCTGCCGCCCTTGCGGGTCATATCGACGGCCTCTCGGGGGGTCTCGCCTCTGGCGGCGGTGTCGACGGTCATGTCGGCCCCGATGCCATCGGTGCGCTCCTTGACGGCTTCGACGCCGTCGACCGTCGAGTTGTCGATGATCTCCATGCCCAGCTCCTCGGCCTTGGCCAGCCGTTCCCCCCGTCCGACCACGATCACCCGGGCCGCACCGAGGATCCCGGCTGCCATGCCGGCGAGGAGGCCCTGGGCGCCCGGTCCGATGATCGCCACGGTGTCGCCGGCCTCGACCCGTCCCCGCTTCACGGCGTGGAGGGCGATCGACGACGAGTCCACGAGCGCTCCCTCTTCGAGCGTCATCGAGTCCGGGATCGGGAACACGCTCTTGATCGACGAGTTGTGGTATCGGCGCATCGCCCCGGTCGAGTAGTGGCCGTAGTGGCGGTGGCCGAGGTCCTCGCGTCCGTAGTTGAAGCAGAGGTTGTACCGGCCGGTGACGCACATCCGGCAGATGCCGCATCCACAGTGGGCGGTGCCGGCGACCCGGTCGCCGACGGCGAACCCGAACCCTTCTGCCCCGTCGCCAAGGGCGACGACCTCACCCGACCATTCGTGGCCGGGGGTGTAGGGATAGCCCCGCGGCCATCCCCGCGCCAGGAAGTTCCCCGAGACGATCTCCTTGTCGGTCCCGCAGATCGCCACCGAGTGGACCCGGCACAACACCTCGTTCGGTCCCGGGTCCGGGACCTTTACGGTGGCCACGTCGAACTCGTTGGGGGCCAGGAGCTGCAGGGCCTCCATCGTCTCGGGGATCTCGGTGGCCATCGCGACGCTCATTTGCTCGGTCGGCGACAGTGTCGGGAAGATCAGGGTTTCACGGTAGGGCCATACTTCCCGCCCGGATTCTCTGCGTAGCGGATCCACCACCTAGCGATATATCGGCGATACCACGTTTCGGATCTGGTAGATTGGATCCATGCCGTTCAGGTTCCCCGTGTTGCTGATCCTCTTCTTCCTCATCTTCACCGGAGGAAAGGTGATCCCGTTCCTGCTCATCGGGTTCGGGCTCTGGTTTGCCCTCGCCGTGGTGCGCCAGGGGTATCGCTTCGAGCCGACCCCGACGATCGGCAGCGACGAGCTCGCCAACCTCCGCACCGACGTCGCCGCAAGCCTGCTCCAGGTCGACGACGACGTCCGGATGAGGGGGAATCGCGAGGCGAAGGCCCGCTACGAGGCGGCGGGCGCCTACTACACCGAGGCCTCGAAGGTGCTCGACCGCGGCGTGCGGCGCCGGGAGCGGGACGCCGTGGCCAGGACGCTCTATCGCGCCCGGTACGAACTCGAAGCGACCGCCGCCGCGCTCGACGGGCGGACGCTGCCGGCGGAGCCCGAGCCGCCGGCGAGGCAGCGAACCCAGCCGCGCCGGGCCCATCATCGGCGCCGCCACAATTACTGCGGCTGGTAGCCCTTCCGTTCTTGCGTAGCCACGGCCCGGATACGGGCTCACGTTACGCAAGAAAGGGTTTAGGCCCAGACATCGACGCCGAGCACGGCGGGATCCACCGCGGGCCGTCGCGGCCGCACCGCACCGACACCGACGTAGGGCTCGCCGAGCGCGGGTCGGGTATCGTCGTCGCCCTGGTTCGGCCACATCGCCATCGCGCGCTCGGCCATCGCGGTGATCGAGAGCGATGGGTTCACCCCCAGGTTGGCGGCGACGGCGGCACCGTCGACGACGTGGAGCCCGGGGTGGCCGAACACCCGGTGGTAGGGGTCCACCACGCCGGCGTCCGCATCGGCGCCGATGCACGCCCCGCCCAACGGGTGGGCGGTGATCGGGCGGTTGAGGAGCACCTCGTTGAGCGAGCTGCCGGGTAGGCCATCCATCACCTCGGCGGCGATCCGCGCCGCCTCGTTCGCCACCGGGAGAAAGGTCGGATGGGATCCGCCCTCGGCAACGAGCCGTGATCCGAACAACCCGCGTTTGCGGAACACCCGGAGGCTGTTGTCGTAGCTCTGCATGACGAGCAGGATCACGGTCCGCTGTGCCCACCGGTACAACGAGAACGACCTGAGGAACTGAATGGGGTGCCGCAGGATGTTGGCCAGGAAGCGCAGCTGCCGTGGCATCCCGGGGCCACCGTCGGTCAGCACGGTGCCGAGCAGTCCCATCGTCGAGCTCCCCGCCGGGTAGCGCACCGGCTCGATGTGGGTCCGGGGCTCGGGGTGGATCGACGAGGTGATGGCGACACCTCGCGAGTAGTCGACGTCGGTGCTGCCGGCGGTGGCGCCGAGCACCACCTCCGAGTTCGTTCTCACCTGGTGGCCGAGGCGATCCGAGATCCCGGGCAGCCGGCCGCGTTCTGCGAGCCGGAGCAGGAGGCGAGTCGTACCGAGCGCCCCCGCGGAGAAGACGACATGGTCGGCGGTGAAGGTGTGCCGCTCGGCGCCGTTGCGAGGTCCCGGCCGCCGGGTGGTCACCTCCCACCGTTCGCCCACGCGGCGAAGGTCGACGGCTTCGTGCTCGGGGTGGACGACGGCGCCGTTGGCCTCGGCGAGGTAGAGGTAGTTCTTGTCGAGGGAGTTCTTGGCGTTCTGCTTACAGCCGATCATGCACCCCCCGACGAAAGTGCATCCCGCCCGTTTCGGCCCCGCCCCGCCGAAATAGGGGTCGTCGACCTCGACTCCCGGCTCACCGAGGAACACACCAACCGGGGTCGGCCGGAAGGTGTCGGCCACGCCGAGCCTGTCGGCGACGACGCGCATGACGTGGTCGGCAGGCGTGTCCGCCGGGTTCTCGGCAACGCCGAGCATGCGCTTGGCCAGGGTGTAGAACGGTGCGAGCTCGGAACGCCAGTGGGTGATCTCGGCCCATTGGGGATCGTCGTAGCACGCGTCGTGGGGCTCGTAGAGCACGTTGGCGTAGACGAGCGACCCGCCGCCGACCCCGGCTCCGGAGAGGACGAGGGCGTGGCCGAGCAGGTCGAACCGTTGGATGCCGTAGAGGCCGAGCCGGGGACGGTAGAGCCAGCGCCGCAGGTCCCACGTCGTGTCCGCGAAGTCGCCTGGCCCGAAGCGGCGACCGGCCTCGAGGACGCCGACCCGGTAGCCCTTCTCGGTGAGCCGCAGCGCGGTGACGCTCCCACCGAAACCACTACCGATAACCAGGACGTCGTAGTCCGTGCTCAAATCTCGGCCGCACCCCAAACGGGGATCTCTGCCCCGTCGATCACGACCGAGCGGTGGCCGGTGAGGAAGTCGATGACGTTGGCGATCTCCTCCGGCTTCGGCCAGTTCACATACTCGGCATAGGGGAGGGCGGCCCGCGTCGAGGGGGTGTCGATCACCGACGGCAGCAGAACGTTGCACGTGACGTTGGTGTCCGACAGCTCGGTGGCCACCGAGCGGCCCAGGGCCCCGACGCCCGCCTTGGCGATGTTGAACGCGGCCTGTCCTGCGGGGGTCTCGATCGCATGGCGGCTGCCCATCAAGACGATGCGGCCCCAATCCGCCTCCTTCAGGTGGGGGATGGCGGCGCGCACCGCGTTGAAGGCCGACCGCAGGTTGAGATCCATCATCCGGTCGAAGCGGACGTCGTCGGTCTCGTCCACATCGCGACCGCCGGACCAGCCGCCGACGAGGCAGACGAGTACGTTGAGGCCCCCGAAGGCGTCGACCACCTCCTGGACGAACTTGTCCATCGCCTTGGCATCCGAGGCGTCGACCCGGCGCAGCAGCAGCTCATCTTCGGTGAGGTCCATCCCCGACTCGAGCTGCGTTTCGAGCTCGGTCGCCTCCTCGGGGACGAGGTACGTCACACCGAGCTTGAAGCTGCGGCGGACGAGCAGGGGCAGCAGCTCGCGGCCCACGGATCCGGTGCCGCCGGTGATGATGGCGACGTTCGATGCGTTCATCCGACGGCTCAGCCTAGCGACGGACCGGGGAAGTCTTCCGTCAGGGAGTCTGCAGGTTTCTGAGGGTCGGAAGGTCCCTCGCCCGATCGAGGTCGAGGGCGAGCCCGGCGCGGACCAGGACCTTCGCCGACGGGACCATGGACAGGTGGCGCCGAAAGCTTCCCGGTCCGTAGGCGAACTCGAAGATCGGCCGGGAGCCGGCGATCAGGCTCGTGCCGCCGTCGTGGGACGGTGCCAGCACATAGCGGTGAGCGTCGAGGGCATCGATCGCGGCGGTGACGTCTCCCGGTTGGATGAGGGGCAGATCGGCGTGAACACACATCCAGGGGCCGCGCGTGGTATCGAGCCCGGCCGCAGCGGCGGCGTTGAGACCGGCGGGCTCGGGCTCGTCGATGATGCGGGTCTTCCGGTCCGATGCCCACCGGCGCACCGCAGGGTCGCCACTCACGACGACGACGATCGCGCCCGCGGCGCGCAGGGCCTCGGTCGTTCGTTGTGCCAGGCGGATCATGAGCGTGGTTCGGCGATCGTCCGGGAGGGCGGAGGCGAGCCTGGTCAAGCCCTCGAACGATCGGATGGGGACGATCGCCGTGGGGTTCATCGGCCCTCAATACCCGGGAATCTGGATCCGCTTCTCGTACCAGCGCAGGAGCAGGCTGAGCCCGATGACGAGGATCAGGTAGAACATGGTGAGGATTCCGTATCCCTCGATGAAGGCGAACGACCGCCCGGTCCAGAGCCGGGTCATCTGGGTGAGCTCGCGCACCGCGATGATCGAGACCAGCGCCGAATCCTTGAGCAGGGCGATGAGGTCGTTGCCGAGGGCGGGCATGATGTTCCGAATCGCCTGGGGGAACACGACCTTTCGCATCACCTGGCGCCTCGACAGGCCGATCGAGGCGCCGGCTTCACGCTGGCCGATCGAGATCGACTGGATCCCGGCACGGAACACCTCGGCGATGAAGGCGGCGTAGATCAAACCGAGGGCGATCGTTCCCCGAATGGCGAAGCTTGGCCGAAACCGCTCGAAGTCCTCCGGCAGCCGCTCGAACACCTGCCCGAAGAGCACGATGGTCACGATCAGGATCGTCACGATCACCGGTATTCCTCTGATCAGCTCGATGTACAGCTGCGAGACGTTCTGGAGCACGACGTTGCTCGACAGGCGGGCCAGCCCGATCAGCAGTCCGAGGACCATTGCGATGATGAAGCCACCCAGGGTGACGAGCAGCGTCAGGGAGAGCCCGTTGACGATGAACTCGAAGCCGTCGCGCCAGCGCGGCTGGGTCACGACCTGGAGGGCGATGAAGGCGACGAACACCATGATGCCGATCAGCCAGTACGGCACGCCCGACCAGGTGAACTTGCTGACGCTTCCCGGTGGCCCTACCTGGAGCTGTTCTTCATCGACGGCGGTCACGGTGTCCTCCTGAGCGTTGTGCCGGGACAGGATGGCAGATCGGGCCCACGCGAGAACCGGGCCCATTCCGGGCCCGGTTCTGCAATGGTCTGGGCTTGTCTACTCCGGTGGCTCGAACTCGACGAACCACTTGACCGCCATTTGGTCGAGGAAGCCGTCGGCCTCCATGTCGGCGATCACCTGATTGACGGGATCGATCAGGTCGCTGTCGTGGGCGTAGATGAACCCGAGGGGGTCGCTCTGGAGTGGCTCGTCGATCAGCTTGAGCTGATCGGCGTTGACCCCCTTGAAGCCCTGGCCTGCGACGTCGTCGATGATCACCGCATCGACATCCCCGTTCACCAGCGCCAGCACGGCGACCGGGAACGTGTCGAACGCATCGATCCGATCCTCGCCGCCGTAGCCATCGAGGATGGTGGCACCCAGCTCGTAGTTCGTGGTGCCGACCTGTGTACCCAACCGGGCATCGGAATCATCGAGGAACGCCTGCACGGATCCGTAACGATCCTCGTCCAGACGGATCATCAGCTTCTGCTCGACGACCATGTATGGGTCGGAGAACGCCACCGACTCCTTGCGCTCCTCGTTGATCGTTATGCCGTCACCGGCCGTGTCGTATTGACCCTGACCGGTCTCGATGATCAGGTCCGGCCACGCCGCCTCGACGAACACGGCAGTGCAGTTGAGCCGGTCGCAGATCTCCCGCCACACGTCGTAGTCCCAGCCGGCGCCCTCGTCGGAGCCCTCCGGGATGTAGTTGAACGGCGGGTACAGGTTCTCGACCGCGATCGTGACCTCTCTGCCACCGAGATCGCCGGCGGACGCATCACCGCCGCCATCGCTTTCGTCGTCTCCGCAAGCCGCAGCGATCATCGCCAGGACGACGATCGGCAGCAGCAGCCTCAGGTGTCTTCGCATTCGTTCCTCCTCGCCTCGTAGTCGCCCGTGAGGCAGAGCCAGAGCGTACTCCACGGCAAATGATCTGCCGACTTCGGGCCGCCGGGGTATATCGTGATCGCATGCGGAGAAAGACGAAGATCGTCGCCACGCTCGGTCCTGCGGTCGACTCCGAGGACGGGGTGCGCGAGCTCATCGAAGCCGGGATGAACGTCGCCCGCTTCAACTTCTCCCATGGAGATCACGACAGCCACCGCAAGCGATTCATGTGGGTACGGGAAGTCGCGAAGGATCTCGGCCTCCCGATCGCCACGCTTCAGGACATCCAGGGGCCCAAGATCCGCGTCGGCACCTTCCCGGAGGGCACGGTCCGTCTCGAGCCCGATTCGATCGTCACCCTGGTGCCCGGTGAGGGGGAGGGGGATGCGGAGCACTGTCACGTCGCCTATCTGGATTCCGTGGATCTGGAGCCGGGTGCCCAGGTGGTGCTCTCCGAGGGCATCATCTCGCTCGAGGTCGAAGAGGTCGGTGAGGAGGGCGCCACGGCACGGGTCATCCTCGGCGGCGATCTCCTCGACCACAGGGGGGCCGCATTCCCCGGCTCGGCCACCAACGTCCCCGTCGTCACCGAGAAGGACGAGGACGACCTGGCCTTCGGCCAGGAACTCGGGTTCGACTTCGTGGCCGCGTCGTTCATCTCCTCGGCAGCCGACATCCGCGAGATCCGATCCCACGTGGGGAGCACCCCGATCATCGCCAAGATCGAGACCGAGCTGGGCTATCAGAACCTCGACGACATCCTCACCGCCGTCGACGGGATCATGGTGGCCCGCGGCGATCTCGGGGTGGAGCTGAGCCTCGAGCACATTCCGCGGGCCCAGACCGATATCCTCTCCAGGACGAACCGTGCCGGCAAGATCTCGATCACGGCCACCGAGATGCTGGACTCGATGATCGTCAACCCGCGACCGACCCGAGCCGAGGTGAGCGATGTGTACCGGTCCGTGCTCGAGGACACCGATGCCGTGATGCTCTCGGCGGAGACGGCCATCGGTGCCTACCCCGCCCGCTCGGTTCGCGCGATGGACATCATCTGTCGCGAAGCCGAGGCGAGCCCGGAGTTCGGCAGGGCGTTCGAGGAGCCACCGCTGACGGATCGGGCCCCCTTCGCCTCGGCGGTTGCCCAGGCCGCCGTCGACACGTCGAACCGGCTGCATCTCCACTCGATCGTCGCCTTCACCGAGACCGGGTCGACGGCGCGGCTCCTATCGAAGTACCGACCCCATGCCGACGTCTACGCCTACACCGCGCACGAGGAGACCTACCGGCGCATGGCCATCTACGGCGGCATCACGCCACTGCCCTCGACGCCCCACGCCTCGACCGACGACATGCTCAGCTTCGTCGAGCAAGACCTCCAGGAGCGGGGCATCGCCGACCGGGCAGAAGCGGTGGTGATGGTGGCCGGCACCCCGCCGAACGTCAGGGCGACGACGAACCTGATGAAGCTCCACCGCATCGGAACCACCACGCTGGGGAACCCGGTGCATTAGGGCTCACGGCTCCTCGCCGCCGCCCTCGTCACCGCTTCCCGGGTCCTCATAGACCCCGACGGTCACGGTGACGCTGCCGCCGAGATCGACCCAGGTCCCGGGCGCGGGGCTCACCGCGATGACGATGCCATGGGACGCCGGATTGGTGACCGTGGTGTCCTGGCGGACGACGACGAAGCCGAGACCGGCCAGCGCCGACGCCGCCGCGTCGTAGGTCTGCCCCGCGAGGCTCGGCACCTGGACCGGGCAGTTGACCGCCTCCCCGCTGATCATGCATGGGTGGACGGCGATCTCCTCGTTGAGCACGTCGTAGCGCCACCAGAACGGCTCGCGCACCACCGTGCCGTCCCGGGAGGTGATCACCCTCGTAGAGGTGACGGTCCACCCGTTCTTGCCTCCGGTGATGCGCCGCTCCTGGCCGGGGGCGAGCCCGTACTCGTTGGCGACGTCTGCCACGTACACCGTCTCGTGTTCCCTGACGTCGCTGCGTTCGGACAACTCGGCGTCGCAGGTCCGGCCGCCCGTGTTGCCGTAGATCCGGACGGTGATCGTGCTGCTGGTGTACGACGTCTTGATGATGAAGGGCGCCGGTGAGTCGTTGCCGATCTTGACATCGGGGTTCGGGTACCCGAGGGTCGCCTCGCGACCCTCGGGATACCGCTCGAAGTAGAGCGAGTGCGGGCGGTGCTCGACGTCCTCGTAGCACCCGAAGAAGCCTGCGTTGTACAAGGTGGTGGCGAACTGGCTCACCCCGCCGCCGATGTTGGCCGGGTGTCCCTCGCAGAGGATGGAGCCCGCGACGATGGCGCAGTCCTCGAGGTAGCCCTTCTCCAGGGTGCGCTGACCCGCGATCCCGTTCAGGGAAAAGACCTCCCCGGGGAGCGTCACCACGCCGTCGACGGCGTCGGCGATCAGGTGGATGTTGTGGACGCGGTTGGTGCCCGGCGTGTTGGTGCTGAACTTGCTGACGAGCTCGAGCGGTCCGTAGGCCTCGGCATCCTCGGTCGAGAACGAGGGCGGATCGGCATCGGCCAGCGGGAACGGCCCCGAGTTCGAGCCCAGGGCCGCGGCGAGCAGCGCCTCGGTCAGAGCGGGAAGATCGAGCTTCGTTCCGTAGCGCGAGGGAACGATGCTCACCCGGTCGTTCTGCGTGTTCACGTCGTAGGTGGCGTTGCGCGGCGGGAGGGTGTACGCGTCACGATCGGGCGCCACGACCTCGGCCACCACGTCCTCGTCGAGGAGGACGACGATCTCGGCCGGGTCCTCGTGGACCTCGGTGCGGATGGCCCGTCCGATGTCATCGGGGGTGAACGTGAACGAGTATCCGATATCGTCGTTGCTCAGCCTGACCTCGGCGTCGATGGCCCGGCGCACCTGACCGGCCGCGGCATCGACCTCGGAATCGGTGATCACCGGGTGCGACTCGACGACGGGGAGGACGGTGAGGGCTCGTTCCCTCGTGGTGACGGAGTCGTAGATGAGATCGGCCGAGGCTTCGTCGTCGAGCTTCTCGCCGGCTCTCGGGTACTGGGTCACGACCTCGCCTTCGAGGACGGTCACCGAACCCTCGAAGGCGGGGTTGGGTATCGCCGCCACCTCCCAGGCGAAGAGGTGGTCGGCGACGGCGTCGTCATCAACGGTGGCGGGGAGGGGGAGCGTGATCGGGTTCGAGAACCCGTCGATCCACGACCAGAACCGCGAGAGGCTCCCACCCTCGCGGCGCTGGGCCATCGCCGTGGTGACGGCGGCCTCCTCGTCGATGTCGAGGCCGATCGCAGCCGGCTGCATGCTGAACGTGTCCTCATTGACCGAGAACTCGGCGGGGGTCGTACGCAGCTCCTGCTCGTAGGCTCGCATGGCGAGGATCGCGTCGTCATGGGACAGGCCGCTGAGGTCGACTTCTCCAACGGCGACGTTGCGCGGGACCTCCCCATCGGCCACCGATTCGTCGACGAAGAAGACCCCCACCGGCAGCAGCAGCAGTGCCACGGGGGCGAGGGCGAACAGGGCGACTCGGGGCTTCACGGGGTGGGGTCGATGGGCACGGTGATTCGCCGGCCAGGGTACCGGCGGGCCCTGGATAGGGCCGCTATCCGGCCTTGCCCACCGTGATGGTCACCGTCGAGCCCGCCGGCTGGTAGCCGGAGAGCGACTGGCCGACCACGATGCCGACGTTCTCGGGATCCGTGACGTGTTTGACCGCCCAGAGGAAGCCGGCGGCATCGAGCGCGGCGGCCGCCGAGCCTTGGTCGAGACCGACCACCCCGGGCACCTCGATCGGGCACTCGACCGAGGCGCTCATGTCGCAGGGATGCTTCTCGATCTTGCGCAGGCTGCCGCGGTAGTGATGCGTGTAGGGCTGACGGATCACCCTGCCGTCGGGCATCGTCACCACGCGGGTCACGGTGACACTGAACCCCTGGGAACCCTTGCTCACGACCCGCTCGGTCCCGGGCTCGACGTCGGGGTTGGGCTCGTCGACGGTCCTCGCGCTGGTGTAGTTGAACCGATCACTCCGCTCGGCGGTGCACACACGCCCGCCGTTGTTGCCGTAGAACATCACCGTGATCGTCGAGTTGGTGTAGCTGTTCCTGATGATGACCGGCGCCTCGGTGTCGTTGCGGAAGCGCACATCGGGGGCCGGATAGCCGAGGGTCGCCTCGCGGCCCTCCGGATACCGTGAGATGTAGAGGCTGTGCGGGGTGTGGTCGAGGTCTTCGTAGCAGCCGAAGAAGATGGCGTTGTAGATCGTCGTCCCGTACTGGCTGACACCGCCCCCGATGTTGGCCGGCTTGTCGCAGCAGGTGACCTCGCCCTCGATGATCGCCCCGTCGCGCAGGTACCCGCCCTCCTCGGTGCGGCGGCCGATGAACTCGTTGATCGAGAACTCCTCGCCCGGCCACACCACGTGTCCGTCGATGGTGTCGGCCATGAGCTGGATGTTGTGCACGCGGTTGACGCCGGGCATGGTGGTGGTGAACTCGGATACGAGCCCGAGCGGACCGAACGCGGCGACGTCCTCGGTCGAGTAGGCGGGCGCCGCACCCGGCATGTAGGGCAGCCGCTGGGCGAGCCCTTCGGTGGCCGCGGTCAGCAGCGCTGCGGTGGCTGCGGCCGGATCGACGGCGCGGCCCTGCTGCGAGGGGACGATCGAGACGGTGTCGGTCTCGATGTCGATATCGAACCCGGCGTTCACCGGCGGGATCTCGAGCTCCTCGCGTTGGGCCGCGAGGTAGTCCGAGACGACCTCCTCGGCGAGGGAGATCTCGATGGCGGCGGGGGAGTGGGAGACGATGTCGATCCGGAGTGCCTCGACGAGCCGATCACGATCCATCACGAACTTGACACCTCTGGCCACGTCGACGAGCACGGCGGGCCGGGACAGCATGCGCTCGAGGGTGGCGACCGCCTCGTCGATGTCGGTGTCGGTGAGTGTGGGCTGCGCCTCGGTGAGGGTGAGCTGCACGGGCTGTCTCGTCGGGGAGGCGAGCACACCGCTGATCGTGGCGAGGGCCGCGGTTCGGTCGATCGCCTGTCCCGTTTCGGGGTACTCGGCGACGACGCTGCCGTCGACGATCTCGATGGCCCCCTCGTACGCCGGGTTGCTGATCGCCCGCCCCTCCCATTGGAGGAGGTGCTGTTCGACGGCGTCGGGGTCGAGCGACCAGTCGAGCTCGAGGTCGATCGAGTCGCTGAAGCTGTTCACCCACGGGAGGAAGCCGGAGAGGAACCCGTGGCTGCGCTGGTCGAGCGCCCGGTCGACCGCCGCTTCGACGTCCGCCTCGAGTCCGACGGCCCGTGGATCGAGCTCGAATCCGGTCGATTCGACGACGAAGGTCGCCGGGGCGGTCATGAGCCGCTGTTCGTAGGCCGCGATGCGCTCCGCCGCCTCTTCGGGAGTTGCTCCCCCGATGTCGACGCCGGCGACCGAGACGTTCCTACCGACCTTGCCGGAGCCGACCGCCCGATCGATCCCGTACACCACGAGGGGCAGCAGGATGAGGACGGCGACGGGGATGGCGGCGAAGAGGACGGTGCGGGCGCGGGACATGTTCCTGGTCGAAGGGTCTGCCGGCTTCGGCTCGGGGTCGAGTATAGAAGCAGGCCACACAAACGATGGTTCTTCCGATCAGCCCGAAAGCCTTGTTGCATAAGTGATTTGGACATAGCATCGGACGGTGATCCCACTCCCTCCGATCGAGGCCGGGGAGCCGATGACGGTCTCGGCGACCCTGTTCAAGACCTATCTGGCCTGTCCACAGCAGGCCCTCGGCAGGCTCAAGGGTGAGTTTCCGGAGGGCACGCTGGCGGCGGTCAAGGGCTCGCTGGCCCACCGGCTGTTCGCCAGACACCTGACCGACGGGCCCATCGAGGACGTCACCGCCGCATGCCGGGAGGAGATCGGGGCCGGAAGGATGAGCGTGAAGCTCCAGGGTCTCGGCATCGGCAAGCCCTCCGCCCTGGCTCCCGTGATCGCCGAGGTCGGCGACCTGTACGCGCGATTCAAACGGTTCCCAACCGATGGCTTCCGATCGGCAGAGGTGGCCATCGAAGCGGCGCTCGATGGCAACGTCACGCTGATCGGAACAGTCGACGCCGTCTTCGACGACGAGGTCGGCACGCGGATCGTCGATTGGAAGACCGGCGGCCTCATCGACGACACCGACGGTCAGCTCGACTTCTACTGCCATGCCTGGGCCCAGCAGCACGGGGAGCTCCCCGCCCTCGCCGAGGCCGTCTCCGTCAAGACGGGGGAGCGCTCGACGGTGAAGCCGACCGTGGAACGGGCAACCGTCACCGGGGAAGCAGTGGTCGAGATGGTGAACACGCTCCGCCGCGCCTTCCGGGAGCACCGCGACCTGGAGCGACGCGCCGGCCCGCACTGCCGCTGGTGTCCCCTCCTCGAGACCTGCGCCGAGGGGCAGGCGGCGACGGTGGTTGCCGCGCACCCTGCTTAACTCCGGCGCCATGGCACCGACCCTGCTGGCCCTGCATGCTCATCCCGACGACGAGTCGATCCGGGGAGCCGCCACGGTCGCCCGCTATGCCGATGCCGGGGTACGCACCGTGCTCGTCACCGCGACGGGCGGCGAGGCCGGCGACATCCTCAACCCTGCAGCCGACAGCCCAGAGGCTCGGCGTGACATCGGGGCGGTGCGTCGCGGTGAGCTCTTCGAAGCGGCCGAGATCCTCGGCTTCGACGACGTGATCCTGCTCGGCTACCGCGACTCCGGTATGCCCGACACGCCGCCCAACGACCATCCGGACGCCTTCATCAACGCCGCAGAAGATGAAGTACTCGAGCGGCTGGTCGCCATCGTTCGATCGGAGCGACCCCAGGTCGTGCTCGGCTACGACGACCACGAGTGGTACCCACACCCCGACCATGTGCGGGTCCACGAGCTGTCGGTGCCCCTCTTCGAGGCGGCCGCCGACGCGGCACGGTTTCCCGACGGCGGCGATCCGTGGACCGTGGGGAGGCTGTATGCACCGACCTGGTCGCGGCGCCGGCTGGAGTCGATTCACGCCGCCATGATCGAGCGCGGGTTGGAGTCGCCCTACGCAGAATTCCTCGATCATGTCTTTGCCGATCGTGTGGAGCACGAGATCCATGCCTCGATCGACGTCGGCCCGTACATCGGCCAGGCACGCAAGGCGCTGGCCGCCCACCGCACCCAGGTTGCGCCCGACGGACCGTTCTTCCAGGTTCCGGTGGACCTCGTGCAGGAGGTCTATCCGTATGAGGATTTCGAGCTCCTGGCGGCGAGCGCCGAGGAAGGCGGTCGGCTCGACGACCTGTTTGCGGGACTGACCTAGCTGCTCCGCCCCCGTGGGGAGGGATACATGCTGCTCACCGCGTGCGTGTGTTGTAATACGGCTGCCATGGACACCCCCGCAGCAGAGCATCTCGCGGGTTTGCTCGCCCAGATCGATCCCGAGGTGGCAGAACCGGCCGTCGCGCCGTTGCAGCGCCTGATCGGCGGAGCGGCAAGCTCGACCAACCTGGTGGTCGCGCTCGTCGGGCCGTCGGGAACCGGGAAATCCGAGCTGTTCAATGTCCTCGCCGGCGCCGACATCGCACAGACGGGGGCCCTTCGACCGACGACGAAGGACGCCGAGGTGTGGCCGATCGGGTCGCGCGGTCTGGTGCTGATCGACACGCCGCCCTTCGAGGTCGCCGGTGATGCGGTGTGCCATGCGCTGGATCGCACCGACCTGGCCATCCTCGTCGTGACGCCGGATCGGTATGCGGACGCCATCGTGCGCAACCTGACCGCCCAGCTGGAGCGCCGCGGCGTGCCGAGCATCATCGCCCTCAACCGGGTACCGGCCAATCCGACCGAGGCTGCGGCGATCACCGTCGACGTGATCGCCTCCCTCGAGGGTGATCTGACGATCATTCCGGAGGCCGCCACGGGCACGATCGACGGCTCGATGCTGCGCGATCGCATCGCGGGGATCGGCCGATCCGGAGTCGTCGCGGCGCGCGATGCCGGTGCGGCGCGGTTCATCGCAGGGCAGGTCGAGCAGATCGCAGAGATCATCGAGGACAGAGATCTCCTCGTGTCCGGCACCGTCGACGTCGCAGAGCGATCCTTCGCCGACGCACGCATCGATCGGTCCCGTCTCGCTGCCGCTGCCCGGTTGTCATGGCCCCTCGCCGCCAAGACGCTGCTGGACGCCGTCGCGACCACGACGACCGAGGCGATGAACGCCGTCGTCGACGACCCCGGGTTGCACCCGCGGTTTGCGCAGATCGCAAGGGCGGCGGCGGCAAACGCCGGTGCCCTCGATGCTGCTCCGCTTGATGCGTGGAAGGCCGAGTTGACCCAAGCCGCCCTCGCCCATCTGCATCGGCCGGCTGTGCATCCGTTCAAGCGGCGGACGGTCGAACAGCAGATCTGGCGTCTGTCCGCCGACCTGGCGATGGTCCCCGACCGGAGGATCGGGTCCGCCCTGGGCGACAGCATCGCCGAGCTCCGCATGGCGGGGAATCAGGCCCTGACCCTCGCCCTGCGCGACGCCGCCGAGGGGCGCATCGACCGGTTCATCGACGGGCTCGGGAGCGCATCGCCCGTGTCGGCGGCGGATCTCAGATCGGCGGCTTCGATCCTGCTCGATGCGACGGCGAGCCGCGCCGTGCACGGTCCCGAACGGATCCCCGCCAATGGCTGACCTCCTCGACCTGGTGGATCTCCTCGATCTGGCCGTGGCGCGAGCGGCCGGGGTCACGCCGTCGGTCGACCGCGAGGCGGCAGCGTCGGTCGCAGCCGCCCAACGACGCCGCAGGGACTACCTGGGGAGTTCGATCGTGGTGGCCATCGCCGGGGGTACGGGCTCGGGGAAATCGAGCGTGCTCAACGCCCTCGCCGGCCGGGAGATCGCATCGACCAGCACGATCCGGCCCCACACGGACGAACCGATGGCGTGGGCGCCGGTCGGAGATCAGACGATGCTGGCGTTGCTCGACTCCATCGGGATCGACAACGTGGTGGACAACACCACGATGCCGTCCATCGCCCTCGTCGATCTCCCGGACATCGACAGCATCGTGGACGATCATCGGGCCACCGTCGAGGGACTGCTCCCGCACATCGATGCCGTGCTCTGGGTGTTCGATCCGGTCAAGTACAACGATCCGACCCTCCACGACGAGTTCCTCGCCCCCCTGGTCGCCTACGAACGGCAGTTCCTGTTCGTCCTGAACAAGGCCGATCTCTTGGAGCATGTCGAAGACGTCGACACCCTCGAACTGGTCGCCGGCGATCTGACCAGGACGCTCGCCGGTGACGGGTTCACCGATGCCGAGCTGTTCGTCGTCGCCGCGGATCCGCCCGAGGGCCCGCCAACGGGCATCGATGATCTCCGTACGGCGCTGGAGGAGCGGCTCGCTTCGAAGCACGCCGCCGCGGCGAAGATCGTCGAAGACATCGCGGCTGCGGCCCGGTTGCTCGGAGAGGACGCGGGGCTCCTCGAGGGCGGCGGGACCGGGCACGCCGAGCGGATCGCACGGACCGCCCACAATGCCAAGTGGCTGGAGGCAACGCTCGGCGAACTCCACCTCGGCGGACCGACGACGGAGCGCATCCTGGTCGATCCCAGCGACCGCTACGAGGTCAGGGAGGCGCTCACGGACCGGGCTCGGCTCGCGGCTACGCTCGCCGCGGTCGCCGTGGCCTGCGCCGAACTGTCCGCTCGGCTGGAGGTGACCGAACCGTGATCCAGCTCGTCCAGATCGTCGACACCAACGACTGGCCGGAGAAGGTGGTGCTGTCGGCCGCGGTGATCGTCGGCGCCTTGATCCTGTGGTTCATTCTCGACCGGGTGTTGCGCCGGTGGGTCGGCCGCCGCGCCGCCGACATCGACGAGACCGATCTGGCGGCCCTGGCGACCGTGCAGCGGCTTCGGACCCTGGCCGCAACCGTGGAGAAGTTCCTCGTGTTCCTCATCGTGGTCGGCGTGGTCGTCTATCTGATGGTGATCTGGGGGATTCCGATCGGTCCGCTCCTCGCCGTCGGTGGCGCGGTCGCCGTCGCAATCGGGTTCGGCGCCCAGGACCTCGTCAAGGACGTGATCGCCGGGTTCTTCGTCCTCCTCGAGAACCAGTACGCCATCGGCGATGTGGTCAAGCTCAGCGACGTGAGCGGGACGGTGGAGGAGATCCGGATCCGCACCACGGTGCTCAGGGACCTCGACGGCGCCGTGCACCACGTCCCCAACGGCGAGGTGCGGGTCGCCACGAATCTGACTCCGGACTACAGCAGGGTGGTGATCGACGTCGGCATCTCCTACGACAGCGACGTCGACGCCGCCATCGCCGCCATCACCGACGAGGCAGCCACCTTCCATGCCGATCCCGACTGGGCGAGTGCTCACGCCGAGGAGCCGCAGGTGCTCGGTGTCGACGAGCTGGGCGACTCGGCGGTGCAGATCCGTGTCATGTTCACGACACACCCGGAGCAGCGGTGGGCGGTGAAGCGTGAGTTTCTGCGGCGCCTCAAATACCGGCTCGAAGACGAAGGCATCGAGATCGCCTATCCCCACCTCCAGATCGTGCAGGGCCCCAATCAGGTCTGATCGCCCGGCCGCACCGCCAGCAGGGCGTCATGAGCCTCGGTGACAACGACTCGCTCGGCCATTCCCAGATGCTCTCCATCGGCCTGGATCGGAGACGGAGGGTCGGCGTCGACCACCAGCTGTTGGAACCCCTCCCACACCGTGGCCAGCCGCTCGGGTAGCGATCGACGGGCGGCGGCGCGGGCGAAGATCTCGGCGGCGCGATGGACCTCGAGATCTTCGACCACCGCGGCAACGAGGCCGCCGACCGGGCCGTCGGTGATCCGGAGCGGTATAGGACCGAAGAAGGTGTAGGGGTGGTGCACCTGGACCAGGGCGACCAAGGCTTTGGTCCGGCTGCCGTCGACGTCGACGGTGAGGTTGGGCGAGCGAGCTCTCCAGTCGAGGATCAGTTTCGAGATGGCGGATTCGGCGTAGTGGGCGCCACCGAGCCAGATCTTCGATTGTGGCCGCTCCTCCGCTCTCGCCACCACGTCGGCATCGAACCCCACGCCGAAGGCAAAGGTGGCGAATCCGCTCAGGGGCCCGGTTGCGACCTGGGCTTCGAGCGCCGCCATCCGGGTGGGCACGATCGGCAGCGACGCCATCGCGGCGGCAGCCCGCCTCGGGTCACGGGGCAGGCCGAAGATGCGGGCGAGAACGTTGGTGGTGCCCACCGGGATGATGCCGAGCGCGGCCGCGGTGTAGGCAACACCGTTGGCGGCGTGGTGCGCGACCCCGTCTCCTCCCATCGCGGCGACGATGTGGTATCCCTCACCGGCCGCCTCGGCGGCGCGGTTTCGGGTCGCCGCCGCTCCATGCGGCCACTCTGCGTCGACCTCGAAGTGCTCCTCCAGGATGCGGACGACCTCACGAAACACGGCGCCCGTGAAACCGGACGCCGACGGGTTTGCCAGCAGCAGCAGCCTGCGCACGGGGCAACGGTAGCTTCGGGCGCTGGGCTTGGAACTCGGCGCGGGAACCCTCGTTACCCTCATTTCGATGTTCCGGGACCGCGTCGACGCAGGTGAGCAGCTGGCAGAGGCCCTCGAGGCCGTGATCGAACCGGACCAGCGCCCGCTCGTGCTCGGAGTTCCGCGCGGTGGCGTACCGGTCGCCGCGATCGTCGCCGATCGGCTCGACGCCGATCTCGACGTGCTCGTGGCCCACAAGCTGGGTGCGCCGGGCAATCCCGAGTTCGCCATCGGTGCGGTCGCCGAGGATGGCTCGACCTACGTCGACGACCGGATCATCGCCATGCATCGCATCTCGGACGACTACGTGCGCGAGGAGTCGGAGCGCCAGCTGGCCGAGGTGCGGCGACGAGCCGACGTGTTGCGTGGCGACCGTCCGGCGACGCCGGTGGAGGGGAGGATTTGTGTGGTCGTCGACGACGGGGTTGCCACCGGGGCAACGCTCGAAGCCTCGCTCCGTCTGGTGAGGCGGCGCGGCGCCGCCGAGGTGATCGCGGCGGTCCCTGTGGGGCCTCCCGACACGATCCGGCGCCTCCAGGGAGCGGCCGATGTGGTGGTGTGTCCGCTCCAGCCACGACACTTCATGGCGGTGGGCGGGTGGTACGAGCGGTTCGAGCAGGTTCCGGACGAGACCGTCGTCGAGCTGCTCCGTCGCTGACTACTGGGCGGCGGCCAGCGCCAGGAGCTCTTGCACCGACTCGCGGAGCTCCTCGGGTCGGAAGGGCTTGGTCATGAAGGCGTCGGCACCCTTTGCCGCGGCGCGATCGGCCATCTCGGGCTGGGCATGGGCGGTGAGCACGAGCACCCGCACGCCGTTGGTCGCATCATCGGCGCGGAGCCGGGCGAGGACTTCCCAGCCGTCGATGCCGGGAAGACCGATGTCGAGCACGATGGCCTGGGGCACCTCTGCGGTCGCCGCCTGAAGGCCGAGCAGTCCGTCCTCGACCGAGCGAACATCGACGCCGAGAGGGCGGAGACACACCTCGATCAGCCGACGAACGCTTGCCGAGTCCTCGATGACCAGCACAGAGGGTTCCATTCCGGCCATATCGGCGCGCTCCCCGGACCCCTTGAGGTCGATGTCGCCTGCCGCAGAGCGTACCCTGGGACGCGTTTCGCTCTCCCTGGAGGCTGGAATGGAGCCGTATCAGATCACGCCGTATTCGGACTTCACGGAATCCGGTCCGCGCGGCAGCTACGAGAAGGCGTTGTCCGAGGTGGAGGGGCGGCTCGGGCTCCATGCCCCGCTCCTCATCGGCGGAGAGCAGGTCACCACGAAAGGGACGATCGAGAGTGTCGACCCTTCGCGACCCGACAGGGTCGTGGGGACCGCCGCGTCGGCGTCTCCCGCCCATGCCGAGCGGGCCCTGGCCGCGGCATGGCTGGCCTTCCCCGCATGGTCGGGTTTGAGCGCCGAAGAGCGCGCCGGGCACGTCCACAGGGTCGGCGACCTCATCGAGTCGCGGATCCAC
This sequence comes from uncultured Acidimicrobiaceae bacterium, assembly GCA_964496825.1. GTDB lineage: Bacteria > Actinomycetota > Acidimicrobiia > Spongiisociales > UBA5794 > JACZST01. The sequence goes on along the minus strand of CAZCBO010000012.1, from coordinate 255 downwards.
GAGTTCGCCGCATGGCAGAGCTTCGAGGCGGGGAAGAACTGGGCCGAGGCCGAAGCGGATGTCGCCGAGGCCATCGACTTCTGCCGCTACTACGCCCACCAGGCGCTGGCGATGGCGGAGCCGGTGCCGGTTCACGACTACCCGGGGGAGACCAACGAATCCTGGCTCCAGCCCCTGGGCGCCGGTGTGGCGATCCCGCCCTGGAACTTCACACTGGCGATCCTGGTCGGGATGACGATCGGCCCCGTTGCCGCC
>CAZCBO010000011.1:0-23466 GCA_964496825.1 uncultured Acidimicrobiaceae bacterium | reverse complement strand
CACGTGCCGAGGGGTTGACGACGTCGTTGGCGCCGACCACCAGCACCACATCCGTGTTCGGCATCTTCGGGTTCGACCGTTCGAGGTCGAGCAGCAGGTCGTAGGGGACATCGGCCTCGGCGAGCAGCACGTTCATGTGTCCCGGCATCCGACCGGCCACCGGGTGGATGGCGTACTCCACATTGACGCCCCGCTCCTCGAGCGCGTTGGCTAGATCCCGCACGGCGTGCTGCGCCTGAGCCACGGCCAGCCCGTATCCGGGGACCACCATGACGTTCTCGGCGTAGGCGAGCGAGATGGCCACGTCGTCGGGGCTGGCACTGTTGACCGGGCGATCCCCGGCGTCGAAGGCGGCGGCCCCTTCGGTCCCGAACCCGGCAAAGAGCACGTTGGCCAGCGACCGGTTCATCGCCTCCGACATCTGGACGGTGAGGATGAACCCGGCGGCACCGACAAGGGCCCCGCCGATGATCAACGCCTGGTTGCCGATGACAAAGCCGGCCATGGCGGCGGCGACTCCGGAGAAGGAGTTGAGCAGCGAAATCACGACCGGCATGTCGGCCCCGCCGATCGCCATCACCGCGGTGAAACCCAGCACGAAGGTCACCGCTCCGAGGAGCCAGTAGCCCAGCGGCTCACCGGCCCACACCGCCCAGATCCCCAGCCCGAGCCCCACCGCGGCGAGGGCGGCGTTGAGCCACGGACCCCCGGGAAGCGACACCGGCCGGCCGGTCACCAGGCCCTGGAGCTTGGCGTAGGCGATGAAGCTCCCGGAGAACGTCACGACGCCGATCGCGATCGACAGCGCCACCGTGACCGCGGTCTCGGTGGCGAAGATGCCGTCCTCGGCGAGGATCTCATGGAAGGCGACCAGTGCCGACGCACCGCCCCCGAAGCCGTTGAAGGCGGCGACGAGCTGGGGCATCGCCGTCATCTGCACCCGCAGCGCCAGCGCGGCGCCGATCGCACCACCCACGATGATGCCGACCACGATGATCCACCACGCCACGTCGGGCTCGTCGATGATGTCGAACACCGTGACCAGGACCGCGATCAGCATTCCGAGGGCGGCGATCACATTGCCGCGTCTGGCGGTGCGCGGCCCGCCGAGCCCCTTGAGTCCGAAGACGAACAGGACCCCGGCGAGGAGGTAGAGCAGCGTGGTCCAGGTCATTGCTTCTTCTTGGGCTTGAACATCTCGAGCATGCGGTCGGTGACGAGGAACCCGCCGACGACGTTGATCGTGGCGAAGATCACCGCCAGCAACGCCAGGACCACCGAGGCGGTGCCCTCGGTGACCGAGGCGGCGATGATCGCCCCCACGATCGTGATGCCCGAGATGGCGTTGGCGCCCGACATCAACGGGGTGTGCAGGGTCTGCGGCACCTTGGAGATCACCTCGAAGCCGACGAAGGCGGCGAGGACGAACACGACGATCCCCTGGGCGAACATCTCGCTCATGAAGCCTCCTCGTCGAGCCCCATCGCCGAACGGGTGCGGGGATGGATGATCCTCCCGCCGTGGGTGATCGTCGCCGGGCCGATCACATCGTCATCGAGGTCGACGGCGAAGCCGTCGGCGGTCGTCATCCGCGCGGTGATCTCTTGCAGGTTGCGGGCGTACATCCGGCTGGCGTCGGTGGCGGTGTGGCTGGCGAGGTCGGTCGGGCCGTGGATGATCACGCCGCCGACCTCTACGACCTCGTCCGGGCGTGACCCGGCCACGTTGCCGCCGGTCGAGGCCGCCATGTCGACGATGACCGTACCCGGGCGCATGGCGGCGATCATCTCCTCGGTGATCAGCCGCGGTGCGGCGCGTCCGGGGATCTGGGCGGTCGTGACGATCGCATCGGCGTCGGCGACGAACTCGGCCAGCACCGCGTGTTGGCGCGCAGCGGTGTCCTCGTCGACCTCGGTGGCGTAGCCGCCCTCGTCGGCCGCCTGGGTCGGTGCTTCGACGAACTTGGCACCGAGGCTCTCCACCTGTTCCTTGGTCTCGGGACGGATGTCGTAGGCGTGGACGACGGCGCCGAGCCGCTTGAAGGTGGCGATGGCCTGCAACCCTGCGACCCCAACACCGAGAACGAGGGCCCGTGCCGGGGGGATGGTGCCGGCAGCGGTCACCAGCATCGGCAGGAACTTGGGTGCCTCGGATGCCGCGAGCAGTGCGGCGGCGTAGCCGGCGATGTTGGCCTGGGACGAGAGCGCATCCATCGACTGGGCGACGGTGATCCTGGGGATGGCCTCGACGGCGATCGCCGTCACGCCGTGGTCGGCGAGGGCGTCGACGAGATCGGTGGCAATGAACGGGTCGAGGAAGCCGACCAGCACCGAACCGTCTCGGAGCAGGGCGATCTCGTCATGGGTGGGCGGGCCGACCCTGAGCACGAGATCGGCGTCGTGGGCGGCCGCGGCGTCGGGCACGATCGTCGCTCCCGCCTCCTCGAATGCCTCGTTGGGGAAGCCGGCGGGTACCCCGGCGCCGTCCTCGACGACGACGTCCCAGCCCCAGTCGACGAAAGCGCGCACCGAGCCGGGTACTGCGGCGACCCGGCGTTCCCCTTCGGCGTGTTCTGTTGGGATTCCGACTCGCATCGGGCGGGAACGCTACCGGAAACGGGGCCGAAGTGCGCGCCGGAGGATGTGCTTGAATCGTCCACTGAGGCGGCATGGGATTCGTCGATCGGCCGCCACGGCGATGACACGGTATCTCGCAGGTCGAGTCCTCGGCGGGCTGGTGACGCTCGTCCTCTTCGTCACGCTGCTGTTCGTCATCACCGACGTGCTCATGCAGGGCGACTTCGTCAACCGGTTCGCCGTGGAGCTGAGCGAGGCCCAGATGGACCAGTTGCGGGCGTTCCTGGGGATCGACCGGCCGGTGCTCGAGCGCTACATCGATTACATGGCGGGTCTCGCCACCGGAGACCTCGGAACCTCGTACTGGGGGGTGTCGGTGTCCTCGCTGCTCTGGTCGCTGCTGCCCTGGACGCTGCTGGTCTTCATAACTGCCATGGGCATCGCCTTTCCCACCGGGTTCTGGTTGGGAAAGCGCGCTGCCTGGCGCTCCGGCAGCAGCACGTCGAACGGGCTCACCATCGGGTCGGTCGCACTGAACACGACGTTTCCCCCGCTGCTGGTGTTCATCCTCGTCTTCGGCACGGCCAAACTCACCGCAGGCGAGGGAATCCTCAGCCTGCACCGGCTCTTCCTCAGCGGCGAGCTCGCCTCCCAGACGGTGTGGCGCATGGTGGGCACGATCGCGGTGGTCGGTGCGGCCGTGGCCGCCGCGCAGCTGCTGCTGGTCCGCACCGAGCGGGCCATGCCGACGGCGCTGTGGGCCGGACTGCTCATCGCCGGCCCGGTCCTGATCTGGGCGGCACTCGGTATGGCGGGCCGGGCCCTCGACATCCTGATGTACCTGGCACTCCCGATCATCGCCGTGGCGCTACTGGCCGTGGGCGAGGTCTTGCTCGTCACCAAGGCAACCACCGGCGGAGCGGCGCGGGAGGACTTCGTCACGTCCGCCCGGGCGAAGGGACTCACCGAAGCGGAGATACGCGACCACCATGCCGGACGCTTCGCACTGCTCCCAACACTGAGCAAGCTGGCGGTGAGCGTCCCCTTCGTGCTCGCCGGGCTGATGATCGTCGAGGTGTCGTTCAGCTGGCCGAAGGCCGGCACCCTCGGCCTGTCGGTTCCGGGACTCAGCTCGATGTTCTTCAACTCCCTCGAGGCGCGGGACATCCCCGTGGTGGTCGGCGGTCTGCTCGCCATTGGGCTGATCATGCTCGGGGTGCGACTGCTCCTCGACATCGCCCACGCCTTCCTCGATCCGCGAATCCGGTTCCAGCGGGAGGTCGTATGACCGCCATCGCCCGCAGGGAGACGCCGCCGGCCACCACCGGGGCCGACGCCGCCAGGAGACAGCGGCGAGAGACCCGGGACCGCTTTCGGCGCAGCCGCGCCGGGATGCTCGGTCTCGTCCTGCTCGCCGTCTTCACCGTGATGGCGCTGGCCTACCCGATCCTCATCCGGACGGTCTGGGATCCGTCGGTGTACGACCCGGAGTTCGGCTTCGATCTCGTCCAGGTCGACAAGGTGGTGGTCAACGAGGTCGTCGACTCCCGGACCCAGGTCGAGTACGCCGATGCGGTGCAGCGCGATCCGGACGTGCTCGTCGGCGAGACCGTCATCGGGCCGGTCGGAGCGGGGTTCGGGCCGCGCCACCTGCTCGGGACCGATCACGGCGGTCGGGACATCCTCGCCATGCTCCTCGCCGGGGCCGCCCCGGCGCTGGTGATCGCGACCAGCGCCGCCGTTACCACTGCCGTCGTCGCCCTGTTCTTCGCAGCCGTCGGCGCCTACTTCCGCGGACCGGTGGACGCCGTGCTCTCCAACACCTCGAATGCCCTGCTCCTGCTGCCGGCACCGCTGGTGATGATCATCCTCGGCACCTCCCAGTACCGTGACTGGTTCTCCCCGCTTGCGTTCGGGATCCTCTACGGGCTTCTCGCCGGCGGGGGAGCAGTGGCGATCGTCGTGCGTTCCGAGGCATTCACCACGATGAACAAGGGCTTCATCGACTCGGCACGCACCTCGGGCGCCGGCTCGGGGCGGATCATCGGGCGGCATCTCATCCCGCACCTGCTGCCGATCGTCTCCGTCTCGATCCTCGTCGGTGTCACGGGTGCGATCGTCGCCGATGCCTTCATCGCCTTCACCGGCTTCGGTCCCAACCGGTTCAGCTGGGGGACGATGTTGTCGTGGGCGATCGCCTTCCCCGATCTACTCGGCCCGGTGGCGACCCCGTGGAACGTCTTCATCGTCGGCGGCCTGGCGATCTCCTTGTTGGCGGGATCCTTCTACCTCGTCGCCATCGGGGTCCAGAACGCCTTCGATACCCCGAAGCCATGAGCCGACATCGCGTCGGCGGCGCGCGGTATCGTGCAGCCGCGGCCGAGCATCGTCGATCGGCCGCAGGGTGGAGATGACGAGGTACATCGCGGGTCGCGTCCTTGCCGGGCTGGTGACGCTCGTCGTGTTCGTCACGCTGTTGTTCTTCCTGATCGACCTCGTCATCCCCGGAGACTTCGCCACCCAGTTCACCCTCGGGATGACCGGAGAGGAACTCGGCGAGCTCCGGGACCAGCTGGGCCTCGACCGGCCGGTCCTCGAGCGCTACGGCGAGTTCATGGCCGGGCTGGTGCGCGGCGATCTCGGGGATTCCTTCACCGGCCGCACCGTGGCCGACACCCTGAAGGCGGTGCTTCCCTGGACGATGCTGATCTTCGTCTTCGCCATCGGCATCGCCTTTCCGGTCGGCCACTGGCTCGGCAAGATCGCCGGCTGGCGATCGGGGGAGAAGGGCGCCTCGGGCCTCACCATCGGCTCGGTCGGCCTCTACACGATCTTCCCCCCGCTCCTCGTGTTCCTCCTCGTCGTGGCGGTATCGGCGGTCAGCAACAACGAGGGCATGCTCTTCTTCCGCGAGCAAGTCAACGAGAGCGCAGGGCATGACGGCACGGTGTGGTTCATGCTGTGGACGATCGTCGGGACGGCGCTCGTGCTCGGAGCCATCGGACTCGTGCTGCTGAGGGGCGGAAGGAGCCTTCCGCTGCCGATCTGGGCCGCAACGCTGATCGCTGCTCCCGTGATCGTCTGGATCGTGCTCGGGAGATGGAGCGAGGTCAGCCAGATCATCGTTGCCATCTCGCTCCCCGCGGTGGCGGTGGCCATCCTCGCCGTCGGCGAGGTGGTGCTCGTCTCCAAGTCGACGACCGCCGAGGCCGCGCACGAGGACTTCGTATTCACCGCAAGGGCCAAGGGCGTCCCCGATCGCCAGGTTCGCGACAAACACGTCGGGCGCTTCGCCATGCTCCCCATCTTGAGCAAGCTCATGGTGAGCGTTCCGTACGTGCTGGTGGGGCTGATGATCGTCGAGATCGCCTTTGCCTGGCCGAAGGACGGTGCCTTTGGCATCGAGGTCCACGGGCTCAGCTCGACCCTCTTCTTCTCGCTGGAAGCAAGGGACACCGCGGTCGTCGTCGGCGGTCTCCTCGCCGTCGGCATCGTCGTGTTTGCGGTGCGTCTGCTCCTCGATGTGCTCCATGCGGTGCTCGACCCCAGGATCCGGGTGGGAGGTAGCGGATCGTGACGATCAACCTCGAGACCACCGCCGCCGTCGACAGCAAGGGCGCCCGCCGGCAGGCACGGACGGACGCATGGCGTCGGTTCCGCACCAGCGTTCCCGGGATGACCGGGGTGGTGATCCTGTCGGTCTTTGCGGTGATGGCCGTCGCCTATCCGATCCTGATCAACACCGTGTGGGACCCCGCGATCTACGACCCGGAGACCGGCATCGACATGGTGTCGGTGGACAAGCTGTATGTCGACGAAGTGACCGATCCGGCCACGCAGGTCGGCCGGGTGGACGCCTTCCTCGCCGACCCATTCGCAGTGCCGGGGGACACCGTCACCGTGATCGCCCCCGCCGGGTGGGGGCCCGATCACCTCCTCAGCACGGACCCATGGGGTCACGACGTCCTGGCGATGCTGCTGGCGGGTGCCAACTCGGCGTTCGTCATGGCCTTCTTCGCCGCGCTGAGCACGGCGATCGTCGCCATCGCCATCGCCGCCCTCGCCGCCTACAACGGCGGCTGGATCGACTCGCTGCTCGCCAACTTCTCCGGAGCGCTGCTGCTGCTGCCGGTGCCGCTGTTCATGATCATCGTGGGCACCTCCCCGATCCGGGAGTCGATCGGGCCTGCGCAATTCGGCCTCCTCTACGGGTTCCTCGCCGGCGCAGGGGCGGCGGCCATCGTGGTGCGATCCCAGGCGGTGACGACGATGAACCGGCCCTTCATCGACGCCGCCCGGGTATCGGGCGCCGGGGCGGGCCGGATCATGATCCGCCACCTTGTCCCACACCTGATCCCGCTGGCGGCCATCTCGATGCTGGTCGGGGTCACCGGGGCCATCGTCGCCGACGCCTTCGTCTCGTTCCTCGCCTACGGCGAGAATCGGTTCAGCTGGGGCACCATGCTGAACTCGGCGATCCGGTTCCCCAGCCTGCGTGGCCTTTTCGATACGCCATGGAACGTGCTCATCGCCGGCGGCATCGCCATTTCGCTGCTGGCGGCTTCGTTCTACCTCATTGCCATCGGGCTCCATGCCGCCTTCGACACCCCGAAGGTGAAACGGACCGGCGGGGTCTCACCCGGGGGCGGAGAGGGCGGCGGGTAACGTCCACCGGGTGACCCCATGAGCAGATTCGTCATCGGGCGCCTTGCGGCTGGGATGGTGACGCTGTTCCTCTTCGTTACGATTCTCTTCTTCCTGGCCGAGGCGTTGATGCCGCAGCCGGTCGTGCCCGGCGAGGCGTCGGTGTGGGATCAGTACGTCGAGTATCTCGGCAGGGTCGCCTCCGGCGACTTCATCGGATCGGGGGCAACCGGCCCGCTTCCGTGGACGCTGCTCATCTTCGTCATGGCCGTCGGGTTTGCTTTCCCGGTCGGCCACTGGCTGGGCAAGGTGGCGGGGTGGCACTCCGGCGCCGCGGGCTCGGCTGGGCTCACCATCGGCGCCGTCCTCATGTATACGGTGTTCCCGCCGCTGCTGGTTTTCGCCCTGATCATGCTCGTGTCTCGGCTGACGAACGATCAGGGCATCGGGTTCCTGCGGACGCTGTTCAACGAGGGCGGGCTCGACTCGGGGACCGCCTGGTCCATGCTGGGGACGATCGTCCTCGTCGGACTCGGCTGCGTGCTCGGAGCCCTACTCGCCCGGCGTGCCGGTGTTGCCGTTCCCCGCCTGGCATGGGCCCTAGTGCTGGTGGTGGTGCCGCTGCTGGTGTGGGCCGGACGAGGCATGTGGGAGAGCGTGTCCGACATCATGGTCTACCTCGCCATGCCGATCGTGGCCGTGGCGATCCTCGTTCTGGGCGAGGTGATCCTCGTCTCCAAGTCGACCACGGCCGAGGCCGCCAACGAGGATTTCGTCTTCACCGCGAGGGCGAAGGGAGTACCCGACCGGGCAGTCCGCGACGACCACGTCGCCCGGTTCGCCCTGTTGCCGATGCTCAGCAAGCTGATGGTGAGCGTGCCGTTCATCCTCGTCGGGCTGATGATCGTGGAGATCTCCTTCGCCTGGCCGAAGTACGGCGTCGAGCAGCCAACCGACCTGGGCGCCTTCGGGATGCGGGTGCCGGGGATGAGCTCGACGGTGTTCACCGCGCTCGAGGCGCGCGACACGACGACGGTCATCGACGGGCTGATCATCGTCGGGCTGCTGGTGCTGGCGATCCGGCTGCTGCTCGAGGTGACCCATGCACTGTTGGATCCCCGCATCCGGGTCGGGAGCCGGGTCCGATGAGCATCGAGGTCACCGCCGCCGCCGACCCGCGTGGTGCGCGCCGCCAGGCAAGGATTGAGGTCTGGCGCCGGTTCCGGGGGAGTGTTCCCGGGATGACTGGGGCGGTGCTGCTGCTGATCTTTGTCGTGATGGCCGTGGCCTACCCGGTGCTGACGAGCACGGTCTGGGATCCCGAGATCTATGACCCAGAGACCGGCGTCGACTTCGTGGTCGAGGAGAAGGAATACGTGCTCGAGGTCACCGACCCGAATACCCAGGTGGGCAGGGTGGAGGCGTTCCTGAGTGACATGTACGCCCAGCCCGGGGACGTGATCGAGGTCAGGGCCCCGGCGGGTATCGGCCTTGCCCATCCGCTGAGCACCGATGCCTCGGGCCGGGATGTGCTGGCGATGGTGCTCGCCGGTGCCGGGCCGGCGCTGGTAATGGCGGTCGTCGCCGCGATCACTACGGCGGTATTGGCGCTGACCATCGCCGCCGTCGCCGCCTACAACGGCGGCCGGATCGACACCGTCCTCTCTAACGTCTCCGGGGCACTCCTGTTGCTTCCGGCGCCGTTGTTCATGATCATCCTTGGAACTTCCCCGGTCGGGGAGCACATCGGGCCGGCCCAGTTCGGGCTCATCTACGGGCTGATCGCCGGAGCCGGAGCCGCGGCGATCGTCGTGCGCTCCCAGGCGGTGCAGACAATGCGGCGCCCCTTCATCGACACCGCCAGAACCTCGGGGGCCGGCGGGAGCCGAATCGTGGTCCGCCACCTGCTACCGCATCTGATCCCGCTCGCGGCGGTGGCGATGCTGATCGGCGTGACGGGGGCGATCGTGGCCGATGCGTTCGTTTCGTTCCTCGCCTACGGGGAGAACCGCTTCAGCTGGGGCACGATGATCAACACCGCCATCAGGGGCCGTCCGAGCCTGCGGGTGCTGATCCACACCGAGTGGCACGTGATGCTCGCCGGCGGGATCGCGATCACCCTGCTGGCGGCCTCGTTCTATCTGGTCGCCATCGGACTCCACACCGCCTACGACACTCCGAAGGTCAAGCGGACGTAGACGCCGGGAAGGGCTTGCCGGTCTCGAGCAAGGTCTTCATTCCGCCGACGATATAGGGGATGCCGGCAACGAATTCCTGCAGGCGCTTGTCGTCGGGCGCCATGTCGTAGTACTCGACGCCGACCCTGGTGAGTCCCATGTCGGTCTCGACGACCCACGCCATGTGGGCCGGGCCCTCGGCCTCGAGCTCGGGATCCCACCGGGCGTGGAAGGTCATCTCGACCCGTTTGCCGTGGTCGATGGCGATCACCTCGCCGTCGGCAGCGATGGTGCCGTCGGGGTAGGTGTAGACGACGATCGACCCGGGCTCCCAGTCGGACTCGACACGGGTGCCGTAGAAGTACTGGACGGTCAGATCGCCGTCGACGATCGCCTTCCAGGCCTCCTCGGGGTCGCACTGGATGTAGGTCTGGTAGACGTGCACGGGTTCTGGCATGGTCCTCCTGCCTCCTTCGAGTTGGGTCTTCATCGCTGCCAGGGCACCGACGAAGGGCTCGGTGTACTTGCTGATCCAGCGGTCGTGGACCAGGCGGATCGGGACCGGGTTCAGGTAGTGATGCTTCGATCGGCCCACCTTGCGGGTGGCGATCAACCCTGCGGTCTCGAGCACCGCCAGGTGGTTCATCACCCCGAACCGGGTCATCTCAGGGAGGTGTTCACAGAGCTCGCCCAGCGTCTGGCCGTCCTCCTCGAACAGCCGGTCGAGCAGCAGCCGCCGGCTCGGGTCGTTGAGCGCCTTGAACACCTCGTCCATGCCGACGACAATAGGTGAGTAAATACTCACATGTCAAGGCAGATCTCGCAAGCCCAGGGCTCGTAGGGGTCATATATGCGCCTGCGAGCCCTGGGCTCGCAGGGGTGATCAGGCGACGAGGCGGGCGACGGCCTCGCGATCGGCCCCGGTGAGGTTCTCCAGGGGCAGGCGGAGCGTCCCGGGGATGAGGCCGGCAGCCTCGGCGGCGGCGTAGGTCCCGGCGAGACCGAACCGCTCGACTGCAGCGGCGAGATGGGTGAGCCGCTCCTGGGCGTATTCGTTGTCGAGAGCCTCGGAGACGAGGCCGTAGGCGTAGTTGCTCGATGCGGTGATGGCACCGTGGGCGCCGTGGAGCACGAACTCGTTGACGACCTTGGAGGTCCCCGCCATGACGACGAACCCGGCGGCGATGGCGTCGGTCAGCGGGACCACCCGGTTGGCCTCCGCACCCGAGTCCTTCAGACCGACGATGTTCGGATGCTCGGCGAGCTGGACGGCGAGATCGATCGGCAGCTGGTATCCGGTGAGCGCCGGCATCGAGTAGAGCATCACCGGCAGGGGTGATGAGTCGGCGAGGGTCCGATAGAACGACGAAACCCGCTCGGCGTGGTTCCGGATCAGCGTCGTCGGGGTCATCACCAGCGCCGCATCGGCGCCGCCCTCTGCCGCCTCGTCGATCTGCGCCGAGGCCTGGACCACGGACTCGCCGAGGACCCCGCCGACCAGGAAGGAGTCGGGCCCGAGCGCGTCGCGAGCTACGGCGAGCAGCCGGCGCCGCTCGCCCGGCATCAGATACGGGCACTGACCGGTGGACCCGGCGACAACCAATCCCTCCGCTCCCTGGCCGGCGAGAGCGATGGCGTTGTGGCGGTGCGCGTCCTCGTCGACGCTGCCGTCGGCTCCGAAGGGCGTGATCAAGGCCGGGAGGAGTCGTGGTGGCGTGCGCATCATTCGTTCCAATCCGAGTGGAAGAACTCGCCGCGGGGGCGGTCGATCCGCTCATAGGTATGGGCACCGAAGGCGTCTCGCTGGGCCTGGATCAGGTTGGCGGGGAGCCGCGCCGAGCGGTAACCGTCGTAGAAGGCGAGGGCCGAGGCATAGGCGGGTACGGGGATCCCAGCCGCCTGTGCCCGGTTCACCGTGCGGCGCCACCCCGTTTCGGCGGCGATGATCGCCTCGGAGAAGAACGGGTCGAGCAGCAGGTTGGGGACGTCGGGGCGGATCCGGTAGGCGGTGGTGATCTCGGCGAGGAACCGGGAGCGGATGATGCATCCGTTCCGCCACAATGCAGCGATCGTCCCCGGATCGAGCTCCCAGCCGAGTTCCTCTTTGGCGGCATGGAAGAGCATGAACCCCTGGGCGTAGGAGACGATCTTCGAGGCGTAGACGGCGTCCTCGAGGTCGTCGACCACCTCGGCGGGATGGTCGGTGATCACCCCCGGCGGCCCGGTGAGCACCTCCGAGGCGGCGGCGCGTTCTTCGACCATCGCCGAGAGGAAGCGGGCGTAGACCGCCTCGGCCACCAGCGTGGTCGGCGTCGAGTGATCCATCGAGGCGATCACCGTCCACTTGCCGCTGCCCTTCTGGGCAGCAGCGTCGAGCACCCGGTCGACGAGCGGCACGTCTTCGTCTTCCTCGTCCGCGACAGCCAGAACCCGGGCGGTGAGCTCGATCAGATACGAGTCGAGGCGGCCCTCGTTCCACTTGGAGAAGATCGGCTGCATCTGGGAGGCGCTCATTCCGAGGCCGCGCTGCATGACGTCGTAGGCCTCGGCGATCACCTGCATATCGCCGTACTCGATGCCGTTGTGGATCATCTTGACGAAGTGACCGGCACCGCCGCCTCCGACCCAGTCGCCGCACGCCTCCCCCTCGGTGTCGGCTGCGATGTCCTGAACCAGCTCCTGGATCAGCGGCCAGGCCGCCTCGGAGCCGCCCGGCATGATCGAGGGCCCGTAGCGGGCGCCCTCCTCGCCCCCCGAGATGCCCATCCCGACGTAGTGGATCCCGTGCGTGGCGAGCTCCTTGACCCGGCGCTCGGTGTCGGTGTAGAGCGAGTTGCCGCCGTCGATGATGACGTCGCCGGGTTGGAGCAAGGGGAACAGAGCGTCGATCTGATCGTCCACCGGCTTGCCCGCCGGGATCATCAGCATGACCTTGCGGGGCCGCTCCAGTGTCGCGACCAGCTCTTCGAGCGTCCTGGTCCCGATCACCTTGGTACCGGCGGCAGGGCCGGCGAGGAACTCGTCGGTGCGCTCCGGGGTCCGGTTGTAGACGGCGACGGTGTAGCCGTGGTCGTCCATGTTGAGGACGAGGTTGCGCCCCATCACGCCGAGGCCGATCAGCCCGATGTCTGCGTCGGTCATTGGTGGGGACGGTAGCGGGGCCGTTCAGCTCACTCGTCCGAGAAGGGCTCGTAGAGCCGGACCCTGAAGAACTCATCGAGTTCCTGGCCCGAGATCTCCTCGGCGAGGGCAATGAAGTCCTCGGTGGCGGCGTTGCCATCGGCGAACTCGGCGGCATAGGTCCTGAGCAGGGAGAAGAAGGCGTCGTCGCCGATCTCCTCACGGAGGTCGGCGAGCAGCAGCCCGCCCAATTGATAGACGCCGCCGTTGAACAGATCGGTCGGAGGCGGCGTTCCGGGGGGCGGATACCCGGCGAGCGCCGCCGCCTGGCGCCGATTGGCGTAGAACTCGTCGTAGGCGCCGGGACCGTCGCGATGCTCGACCCACAGGTACTCGGCGTACGTCGCGAAGCCCTCGTTGAGCCAGATGTCACTCCAGTCGGCCACCGAGACCGAGTCTCCGAACCACTGGTGGGCGAGCTCGTGGACGAGCACGAACTCGAAGAACGGAGCGTTCACCATCGATCGGCCGAACACCGAGAGCGTCTGGTTCTCCAGGGCCGCGGGAAACCCGCCGACCACGGCGATACCGTACCGATCGAAGGGATAGGGGCCGAAGGCCTCCTCGAGCACGACCACCATCTCGCCGGTGTCGAAGAGGACTTCGGGCGGGTCGGCGGCGATCGCGGCGGGAAGGAAGTTGCGGATCGGAAAGCCCGCCACTTCGGTCGACACCGGATCCTCGACGAGGTCATAGCCTTCCCCGATGACGACCGTGGCGAGGTACGGGGCCATCGGGAAGTCCATCTCCCAACGGTGGATCACACCGGTCCCTCCTGAGCCGGGCTCGGTGCCCAGGAACTCGCCGGTGGCGGCCACACCGTAGCCGTCGGGGACCGTGATCGCGTAGGAGAACGTCGCCTTGTCCAGCGGATGGTCGTTGGCGGGGAACCAGGTGTGGGCTCCATCGGGCTCGGCGACGACGTACTGCTCACCCTCCGGTCCCTCCTTCCAGCCGATCGAGACGAAGGGGAAGGCCGGCGACGCTGCCTCCGAGGGATTCCCGGCATAGACCACGCTGACCTCGAACTCCTCACCGGCGGCAATGTCCTCTGCCGGGGTGATGGTGAGCTCGCTCCCGCCGCGCTCGAACTGGGCAGGAACGGCATCGACGAGCAGCTCGTTGATCTCGAATCCGGAGAAATCCAGGTTGAACCGGGACAGGTCTTGGGTTGCGGTCGCGGTGACGACGACGGTGCCGTCGAGCACGTTGGCGCTGGGGTTGTAGAAGAGGTCGAGGTCGTAGTGGGAGACGTCGTACCCGCCGTTGCCGAGGGCCGGGTAGTACTCGTCGCCGATACCCGCTGCTCCGACCGTGGGGGCCAGCGCGATCGTGGTCGTGGTGGTGGTCGTCGGAGCGGTGGTGGTCGTCGAGGGTGTTGCCGTCGTGGTGGGGTCCGCCGGGGCCGTGCAGGCCGCAACGGCGATGGCGAGCACGGCTACGAGTGCGTACGGGTGCCTCCGGCGCATGGGCAGAGCCTACGCTCGGCCCGAGGTAGCAATACTCACCGTGCCAGTTCGGCGATCGTGCGCAGCGTGGTCGGGTCGGTGGAGTTGAGGATGAGGGTGGTGACCCCGCTCTGCTTCCACACGTCGAGACGATCGGCGATCTGCTCCGGGGTGCCGATCAGGCTCACCTCGTCGACCAGCTCGTCGGGTACCGCCGTGGTGGCCTCGAGCTTCTTGCCGGCGAGATAGAGCTGCTGGATGCGCGCGGCGTCGGCCTCGTAGCCGTAGCGGCGGGCCAGATCGTTGTAGAAGTTCTTCCCCTTGGCCCCCATCCCGCCGATGTAGAGCGCCAGCATCGGCTTGACCTGGAGCCGGGCCCGGTCGAGGTCCTCGGTGACGGCGGCGAAGACCGAAGCGGCGACGTCGAAGCGCTTCATCTTCTCGGGTTCGCCCGAGCGCTCGAAGCCCTGGGCCAGCATCGGGGCATAGATCTCGCCGGCGCGTTCGGGGGAGTAGAAGATCGGCAGCCAGCCATCGGCGATCTCGGCGGTGAGACGTACGTTGTTGGGCCCGATGGCGGCCAGATAGATCGGGATATCCGGGTTGTCGGGCTTCAGCATCAGCTTGAGCGGCTTCCCCAACCCGGTGGCGTCGTCGCCGAGGTAGGGCAGCTGGTAGTAGTCCCCTTCGTAGGTCAGCGGCTCATCTCGGGCCAGGGCCTTGCGAACGATCGCCACGTATTCGCGCGTCACGCCGAGCGGCTTGCCGTACGGTCGGCCGTGCCAGCCCTCCACGACCTGGGGTCCCGAGACGCCGAGCCCCAGCAGGAACCTTCCGCCGGACATGTGGTCGAGCGTCGCGGCCGTCATCGCCGTCATCGCCGGCGTGCGTCCCGGCATCTGCATGATGCCGGCGCCGAGTTTGATCCTTTCGGTGCGGGCGGCGATGAACGCCAGTGGCACCACGGTGTCGGCTCCGTAGGCCTCGGCGGTCCACACCGAGTCGTAGCCGAGGGACTCGGCCTCGGTGATGATGCTCGAGTCCCCGGCGACCGCCGTCCCCCAGTAGCCGAGGTTGATGCCGAGTCGCATGGCCGAGAGGGTAGACCGGGCCCGCCGATGCATTTGTGTCACACCCGATTTGTACGGTGCGAGCAAGGAGGACCGAATGATCATCGACTGTGACACGTGCGTGATGGATGGGACGTCGGCCTGCGCCGACTGCATCGTGCCGGTGCTGCTCGCCGGCTCCGGCGGGCGGATCGAGGTCGACGCCGACGAGGAAGCAGCGTTGCGCAATCTGGCGGAGGCCGGGCTCGTCGCTCCGCTGCGCCTGGTGCCCCGACGGCCTGATCGAGACGCCGCCTCCGGGTAGCCGTATCGTTGCGATGTGCTGCAGAATCGGCTCAGCTCCATCACCGCCGAACACGGCTGCGTCGGATTCGGGGTCACCACCGCCGACCCCTTCCCCAACGTCGCCGCGGCGATGGAAGCTCGGCGCGATGTCGGCCTGAGCGCCGATCTCGGTTTCACCTACACCGACATCGAGGCTGCGACCGACGTTCGATTCACGCATCCGTGGGCGCAGCGGATCGTCACCGTGGCCTATCCCTACGTCCCGGGAACTGCAGAGACGGCGCCGACGCCGGGAGCGCTGCGGATCGCCCGGTTCGCCGAGCGCGACCACTACGTCGGTCTGCGTACCGCATTGACCGCGGTCGCCGCCGAGCTCGAGGCCGCCGGCTTCCGCGCCGAGGTCTTCGTCGACGATTCCCGGCTGGTCGATCGGGCAGCTGCGGTCCGGGCCGGGGTCGGCTGGTGGGGCAAGAGCACGATGGTCCTCGTCCCGGGTGCCGGCCCATGGGTGTTGCTCGGCTCGGTGGTGACCGATGCCGACCTCGAGTCCGATGAGCCGATGCGGCGCAGCTGCGGGACGTGCGTGGCCTGCATCCCGGCTTGCCCGACCGGGGCGATCACCGCCGAGGGCGTGCTCGACGCCAACCGATGCCTCGCCTACTGGCTTCAGACCGGCGGCGTGATCCCGCTCGAGCTCAGGGAAGCGGTCGGGGACCGGCTCTATGGCTGCGACGATTGCCTCACGGCCTGTCCTCCGGGGCAGCGGGCCCTGTTGCAGGGCGTCGATCTGCCGGTGCGTCCGCTGGTGCGCGACATCCTCGGCGCCGACGATCAGACCCTGCTGTCGCGATACGGGCACTTCTATCTCCCGGGCCGCCGGCCCCGCACCCTGCGGCGGAACGCGCTCGTCGTCGCAGGCAACGATCGGTCATCGGAGCTGCTCAACATCGTGATCGGGTTCCTCGGCCATCCGGACTGGCTGTTGCGCGCCCACGCCGCCTGGGCGGTGTCCCGGTTCGACCACCCGGTGGCGTCGGTGGCGCTACGTGAGGCCCTCGAGGGCGAGGACGACCTACGGGTCCGTGCCGAGCTGGAGCCGTCCGTCGGTCTACGCTGACCGCATGGTCTGGGTCTATGCGATCGCCCTCGGGGCCGGCGTGCTGATGCTGTTGGCGTGGCTCGTCGCCGCCGCCGTCGGTGCGTGGGTGGAGGGCTGGGAGTTCGCCGACCCGGAGCGCCGCTACGGTCAGACGGGGCGCTCGTTGGTTGCCGGTACCGCCGGGTTCGGTATGGCGGGGATGTCGGCGACCTTCGCCGGATGGCATGTGATCGTTGCCTTCATCGCCGCAGTGCTCGGGGCCGTGGCATTGGTGGCCATTGCCCGTGCCTTTGCGCCCGCAGAGGCCTGATGCTGCTCGTCGCCGACGTCCACGGGGCCGTGGAGGCGCTGCGCCGAGTCGCGAGCTCCGATGAGCCGTTGCTGGTGCTCGGTGATCTCATCAACTTCATCGACTATCGCGACGCCTCGGGAATCATCGCCGAGGTGTCGGGCCATGAGCTGGCGGCTCGATTCGTGGCGCTGCGCTCTGCGCGGAAGTACGACGAAGCGTCCGCCCTGTGGAAGGAGCACGCCCGGGGGCGCGAGAACGAGCTCCGTGCCCGGTACAACGAGGCGATTGCGGCCGCCTACGTCGAGATCTGCGCCGCACTCGACGGTACCGAGGCCTACGTGACGTACGGCAACGTGGATCGTCCCGATCTGCTGATCGAGCACCTCCCGGAGAACGCGCGCTTCGTCGACGGGGAGGTCGTCGAGATCGAGGGCCGGGCGGTCGGGTTTGCCGGCGGCGGGAGCGTGCGGCTCGGCACCCCCGGTGAGGTGACCGAGGAGCAGATGGCTGCCAAACTCGCCCAGCTGGGATCCGTCGATGTGCTCTGCACCCACGTCCCTCCGGACATCGGCGCACTCGCCACCGACGTCATCGGGGGAATGGAGAAGGGCTCGGTGGCCGTGCGCGACTATCTGGAGATGATCCAGCCGCCGTTCCACTACTTCGGCGACATTCACCAGCCAAGCGCTACGACATGGCGGATCGGTTCCACCGTCAGTACCAACCTCGGGTACTTCCGGGCGACGGGCAGGGCAATGAGGCATGCCTGAGATCGATCTGGCCCGGCTGGCCGACGGCTATCGCCATCGGCCGGCCTCAGCAGCGTCGGCGGGCCGGGCACGCGAAGCCGGTGCGTCGCTCCCCGCCGGATCGCTGATCCTGGATGTCGGCGGCGGTCCCGGTTATCACGCCGCGGTGTGGGCCGAGCAGGGACACGAGCCTGTGATCCTCGACCCGGCCTTCGAGATGACCATGCCGGCGCTCGATCGCGGCCTCGCCGTCGTCCTTGGCGTATCTCAGGCCCTGCCGTTCCGTGACGGCATCTTCGACCTCGTGTGGTTCCATCTCTCGATCCACTACGGAGACTGGCGGCGGGCAGTCGACGAGGCGGTCAGGGTCTGCCGGGTCGGTGGCCGCATCGAGATCTGGACGCTGGCCGCCGATCATCACGCGGCCTCGCTGTTGGCGCGGTGGTTCCCCAGCATCCCGGCGATCGACGACGAGCGGTTTCCCGACGCCGCCGAGGTCGAGCGCTATCTCGGTGAAAGGGTCGAGTCGACGACCCGATCCCGGGTGCTCGAGAACCGGATCAGGACCGCAGGGGACTGGCTCGCCGCCGCCGAGGCCGGCTTCGTGTCGTCGCTCCAGTTGCTCGACAGCGAGGAGCTCGAGCACGGGCTGGAGGCGTTTCGGCGGCGGTACCCCGATCCCGCATCCGCGATCAGCTACGAGCTGCGTTTCGAGCGGATCGTCGCCGTTCGCTAGGCCTCTCGATGACGCGGGGCAAGGTTCGGGAATCCGATGGAGCGCTACGCTTTGGACCGGGCTCGAGGGGTGAGGAGCAGGGATGGAAGGAACGGTCCAGACGATCGAGGTCGCGGCGGATCCCGACCGCCTCTATCAGATCGCGCTCGATCTCGAGGCGTATCCCGACTGGGCGGCAGGGGTCAAGTCGGCCACGGTGGTCGAGACAGACGCCGAGGGCAGACCGGCCGTCGCCGACTTCACCGTCGACGGCATGATCAAGGAGATCTCCTACACCCTCGAATACGACTACGACCTCGACGACGGCTTCTCCTGGACGGCCCGGCCCAACGCCGACATCACCATGCTGGAGGGCAGCTACGAGTTCAAACCCCTCGAAGACGGCGACGGGACCGAGGTGGTGTACGCCCTGCGGGTCGAGCCGGCGTTCAAGGTCCCCGGCTTCCTTCGCCGCCAGGCGGAGAAGCAGATCGTCGGCACCGCATTGCGCGGCTTGAAGCACCGGGCCGAGGCGGAGGACTGATGCGGGTCGTGCTGATCACCGGGAAGGGCGGGGTCGGCAAGACCACCGTGTCTGCTGCGACGGCCATTCGTGCCGCCGACCTCGGCTATCGCACGCTGGTCATGTCCACCGACCCGGCGCACTCGCTGGCCGACGCCTTCCAGGTCAAGCTCGGTGACCAGCCGAACTTCGTTATCGACAACCTCGACGCCCAGCAGATCGACTCACAGTCCCGCCTCGAGGAATCGTGGGGTCCGGTGCGCGACTACCTGACCAAGGTCTTCGACTGGTCGGGGCTCGAGGGTGTGGAGGCCGAGGAGCTGACGGTGTTTCCCGGGATGGACGAGCTCTTCTCGCTGCAGTCGGTCCGCGACCACGTTGCCTCGGGCGAATACGACGTGCTGATCGTGGACTGCGCGCCCACCGCCGAGACGCTGCGCCTGTTGAGCCTCCCCGATGTCATGGCCTGGTACATGGACAAGCTCTTCCCGGTCAGCAAACAGGTCGCCAAGGTCGTGCGCCCGGTGCTGTCGAAGATGTCGACGCTTCCCGTTGCCGACGACAAGGTCTTCGACACGGTGGCGACGTTCTACGACCGCCTCGACGGCATCCGCGAGATCCTCTCCGATCCCGAGGTCACCACGGCGCGACTGGTGATGAACCCGGAGAAGATGGTGATCGAAGAGGCCCGCCGTACCTACACCTATCTCGGGCTCTTCGGCTATGCCGTCGACGCCGCCATCGTCAACCGCGTCCTGCCCGAGAGCGTCACCGATCCCTACTTCGAGCAATGGCGCCAGATCCAGAAGGGCCACCTCGAATCGGTCGCCGAGGGGTTCGCCGATATCGACATCCGCACGCTGCGCCTCTTCGACCAGGAGATGGTGGGTGTCGAACGGCTGCGCAGGGTCGGCGACGAGCTGTTCGGCGACGTCGATCCCACCAGCCGCCTCTCCGAGGGACGGCCGTTCCGGGTCGAAGAGGACGGCGACGACGTCATCCTCGTCGTTGGCATGCCCTTCGCCGAGCACGAGGATCTCGACTTGATGCGTCACGACCACGAGCTGATCGTCACCGTGGGGCCGTACCGGCGATCGATCGTGCTGCCCGATTCGTTGAAGCGCCGCCACGTCCTGCGGGCCAACCTCAAGGACGGCGAGCTGCGCGTTACCTTCGGGACCGGCGGCTGATGCTGGACAACCTTCCCGACCCACAGGCGATCGGGGCCGCTTTGCAGCGGGCGGCGGTGCACTGGGCCAAGGCCGCCTACGAGCTTGCGGCCGGTGTCGGCGCCTTCCTCGACGAGCTGGTGACCGGGGGAGACGACGACGAGACGCCCCCGGGCCCTCGCCGGATCGACGTCGGCTGACGCCGAAACGGTGGTCTTTCGAGTCGTTGGCCTCTTTCGCTCGTGGCCGGTGCAGGTCACGATGCAATCGTGGTGGATAGGAGGTGCTGATGGACGACTCATCGATGTGGGATCGGGCGCTCGGCTATGGGGGCCTTGCGCTGGTGGCAATCGCCTTCGTGACCCTCTCTGCGGATTTCGACGTCGATCCCGAGGTCCTGGCTTCGATCGTCGGGGTGGCGATGGTGGCGTGGATGATCGCCATCACGGTGCGGCACGTCCGAGTACACCGCGGCGGGGCCGGACGGAGCCTGCTGATCGTCGGCTGGGTGGCGCTTGCGCTGTTGTTGGCCTGGTCGATCTTCCAGTCGATCGACACCGCGGCCTTCGACGACGGCCTCGTCGAGGGCATCCTCTCGCTCGCGGCGGCACCGCCGCGACTGGTGCTGATGGTCCCGCTGCTGTTGATCTCGGTGGCGATGCTCCGTGACGACCGCGCTCCCGAAGTCGGGGGCCGTCATCTCGCGGCGCCCGGATAGTACCGAGGGTCGAGATGCGTTCGAGGCTGATCGGATTGGCGTCCATCGCGCTCGCCCTGGTGCTGCCGGGCTGCGCTGATGACGAGCCGATGACCGTGAGCGAGCTCCTCGCGGATCCGGTTCATGAGCAGGCGGTGATCCAGGGCACCACCGATGCGGTGGGCGAGCTGTTCTGCCCGTGCTTCGAACTGAGCTCCGACGGCGGCACCGTCATGGTCTGGTACGACCTCGCTACCCACGATGGGGAGGAGGTCCCAGCGGTCGAGATCGCCGGAATCGGCAACGGCGACACCGTCGAGGTCACCGGCTGGCTCGTTACCGAGCCACCGCCGGCGGGAACACCCCATGAGTTCATCGCCACCGACATCGTCAAACTCACCGAGGGGTCCACCACCGGACTGCCCAACCCGGCCTCCGTCTACTGCGAGGAGCAGGGGGGTGTCGTCGAGATCAGAACCGACGAGGAGGGGAATCAACAGGGCTTCTGCGTGTTCCCCGACGGGTCCGAGTGCGACGAGTGGGCCTACTTCAGGGGGCGCTGCCGGCCCGGCGGGTGAGTCACCCCCCCATTCCGGCTGTGCCGAGCGCCCCATCGGGGCCGAGTTCCACGCCGAGGCGGTCTAGCGGGACCACTCCACCCAGTCGATGGTGTCGAGCGAATCGGCGTCCGACGCCATGATGCCGGCATCGGAGACCGTCACCAGATAGTCGTCGATGAGCAGCGACCGGCGGATCGGCATCTCCCACTCCGACTTCTCGGTGTGGCTGATCGCCCCGATCTCGTCGATCCCCGATGCGGTGACCTCGAAGACCATCGCACCGGCCATGGGGCCCTCCGAGCGCTCGTCCCAGCGCTGGAACGGGACGACGGTGAAGCCGTCGGCGGGATCGAAGAGGAAGGCATGATGGTCCCATTCCAGCTCGGAGTGGGCGTCCTTCATCGTGAACCGGTCGGTGCGCTCGGGATCGGCCGGATCGCTGACGTCGAAGAGCGACGCCTGGAGCCCGAACACCCTGCCCTGCTCGTCTGCGTCCTGGCCGACTCCGAGCAGGTGATCGTCGGTGACCGGGTGCAGGTAGGCCGAGTAGCCGGGGATCTTGAGCTCGCCCTCGACGGTGGGCCGGGACGGATCGGAAAGGTCGATCACGTACAGCGGGTCGACCTGGCGGAAGGTGACCACGTAGCCGCGGTCGGCGATGAGCCGCACTGCGTAGATCCGCTCGCCCCTGCCGAGCCCGTCGACGCTGCCGATGACCTCGAGCTCGTCGCCGCCGGCGTCGCGCAGCACGGTCACCATCGACTCCGAATCCGGCGTGTCCCACCACTGCGGCGATGTCGTCGAGGCGACCCGCAGGTCACCGTTCCACTCCGACATCGACCACTGGCTCAGCATGTAGCCAGGGACGCCGCCGGAGGCCTGGTATTCGGCACTCCGGGGCTCGAGGCTGAACTTGTGGATCTGGGTAGTCATCTCGTCGGGCGCAGTACCGGTCTCCCAGAACCAGGGGTCGATCCAGCGTGAAGTTGCCACGAAGGCGGCGTCACCCGAGGAGTAGACGATCTCACCATCGGCGAACACGGCGGTGGCGTCCTCGACGTCGAGGACGTCGGGGTCGAGGGTGACCAGCGACAGCGTGTTCAGACCGGAGAACTCGTCGGGGTGATGGGTGCGCTGGCAGTCGAGGAGCGTCCCTTCAGCGACCGTCTGGTCGATCCCGTTGTGGTCGGTGACCACGTAGTAGGGAAGCCAGTTCTCGATGGTGGAATTCTCGACGATCTGCCGGTTCTCCTCCTCGGCGATCCGTTCCGAGCGCAGCCCGCCGCCCTCGGGATAGGACCAGGCGAACCCGGTGGGCTGGGAGGTCACGACCAGCCGGACCGCGCCGTCGACCATGCGTGAGGAGATGTAGCGTCCGTCGATCTTCAGGCTGCGGGAGAGCTCGGGGTCGGACTCGTCGCTGAGGTCGACCTCGACGATGTTCACTACCGGGGTCTGCACCGGGTAGTAGCCGGGCTCGACGAGCTCGCTCTCGAAGACCACGTCCTCGACGAGCGGCATCGGCCAGAACTGCGAAGGGGCGATCACGATGGCGCGGTCCCCGTCGAGGAACAGGTCCTCCGACCAGAAACCGAGGTCGATCGAGCCGGCGTGAACCAGGTTGCCGTCCCGGAGGAGCACCACGTGCAGCGTGCTGCCGGTCATCACCACGATGCGCCGACCGTCGGTCTTCACCAGGTCGGGCTCGTCGATGCCGAGCTCCTGCAGGTTGGTGCTGATCACGCTCGGCGGAGCCTGGGTCTGCGCCCCGGCGGCGTCGAGCGACTCCGCGGCTGCCATCGTCGTTGTCAGCTCGCCGTCCCGCCCGTAGTAGCCGTATCCGTAAACGTCGAGTCCGTAGGGGCCAACCAGCTCGAGGGCGTGATCGACAGCCCAGTCGACGAGGTCGTCGCAGGCATCGAAGGGCATCAAGGCGCGCACGGCAGAGGGACGTGGCGGCTGCGTGCTGATACGCGGAGGGGGTTGCGGGGTCGCCGTCGTCGGTTCTGGGTCGGCAACGGTGCCGCTGCTGCACGCGGCGATGAGTGTGGCTCCGACGATGACAGCGGTCACAATTCGGCGCATCTCGCACTCCTGGTTCGTTCTCCTGCTGTGACGCTTCCCACCCGGAAAGAAGTTCCCGCCACTGATAGCCTTTTCCGACATGACGACGATCGGAATCGACATCGGAGGCACCAAGGCCGCAGGGGTGCGCCTCGAGGACGCCACGGTGGCGGCACGGAAGATCGACCGCGTCTACGAGGGTTATCTGGTCGCAAGCG
>CAZCBO010000010.1:14671-24996 GCA_964496825.1 uncultured Acidimicrobiaceae bacterium | reverse complement strand
CGGGCCATCCTCTACCTCGTCGAGGTAGAGGATGTGCCCTACGCCGAGGCGGCTGAGCAGCTGGGGATGACGACGGTGGCAGCCAGGGCGATGGCGAACCGGGGCCGCAAACGGGCGCGGACCACCTTGGAGGCTGCTGGTGGCTGATTTGAAAACCAAGATGCGGTGGCTCAGCGAGCGAGGCAACCCTGTCGGCGCGGAGGAGTTGATCGAGCGGATCGAAGCCGAACTGGCTGGAGATCCCCTTGTCGTCGTAGGCATACGACGGGAAGGAACACTCATGACCAAGACCCAACAGTCACCGACAGGCGAACAACCGCCCGATCCCGGGGACCCGCATGGGCGGTGGCGGCATTCGTCGCCGTCCTTGCCGCGGCCGGCGTGTTGGTGGTCGTCAATCTCGGGGGTGATGGCGAGGTGGCCGACTCCCCACCCCCGCCGACAACGGCACCGGATGTCGAGACCATGTCCGATCTCGAGGTGATCGAAGCCGGCGTGGCCGCGTTCTACTCCGGGGACGCGGAACGGGCCGTCGAGTTGTTCGAGCTGCCGGACCGCACCGACGACCAGATACAAGCCGAGGCGGCCTACCAGGCGGCCATCGGGGGCGACTGACCCTCAATTGTACGGAGCTCGGCACCCGCGGGGAATTCAACTGCCGCACGCCGTACCACAACGCGCTGACCGATGCGGTCGGTTACACCGATGGCGGGGACACCAATCGCGTCATTGTCGAGGACGGTGTGATCACGGCATTCGGCTTCCCCGAGCACACGTGGATGGTGATCGAGATCGGAGCCTTCCTCGCCGGCGAAGGTCGCTTCGAGGGCTACGGCGACTGCGGGTGGTTTGGCCCGTTCCCCGAGTCGTGCGCCGGAATCCAGCTGGAGAACCTCGACGCCTGGGCGGAGTGGCGCGAGAACGTGGAGCCGGCCGACGCCGTCGGGGTCGCATTGGCATCCTGGTACGGAGGCGATTGTGAGGCGGCCCTATTCGTCGCCGGCCCCGTCTTCACCGAAGCCGTCCCCAAGGTCGATTGCCCGGCATCATCCTCGACCGCCCAGACGATCGAATACGAATCCATCCTGGGAGCACAGGCCTCCGTGGAGAACTGTGAGACCACGTCGACTGGCTCGGATGTCACGGATCTCACATGCGAGGTGCACTATTCGAACGCCATGAACAGCGCGGTGGGCAAGCCGCCCGCGGTGACCACTCGACCGTTTGCTGTCTGGGTCGGGCTCGTGCGCGGGCCCGAGGAGGAGGACCAGCTCTGGTTTACCGTCGACTACCCCGAGGACACCGAGCTCCGTGCGAGCTTCGGGCGGTTCGCGGCAGGTGGTGGGCTGCCGGACGAGTACCAGGACGAGTATGTGGACGCGGACTGCGCAACCGCCCGCACGCCGGTGTGCGCCAACCTCATCCTGAACAACCTCGACACCTGGGCCGCCTGGTACGAGACCGGCAACAGTTGAACCGACGTGGCGAGGGGACGTTCAACCCCTCGCCACTCGGACTCGGTCCGACTGAATCAGTACGCGGGCCGCAAGAGCTCGCTCGGCGCAGAGTGTCGTGACTCTTGTGCGCGGCACACCGATGGGCTACGGTCTTCCTCCACATGAACCGGTTCGCCCACGCCCATCACCATCACCACCCCTCACGGGTCGGTCGATAGTGGGCGCCTAGAACCAAGAAACACCCCACAGACGCCGACCCCAGTGGTCGGCGTTTCCTATGGCCTGCCGACCGCTCAGGTGGCGGGAAAGCACGCCATGTCACCCACCACATCACTCGACCGCAACGGTCTCACCCACCTCGCCGTCCCCAAGGGGCGCATCGAGGCCGGTGTCGTCACACTGCTGGCCGCGGCCGGGATCGAGCTGCGCGCCGGGCCCCGCGGATACCGACCGGTTCCCTCGGTCCCCGGCTTCGAGGTCAAGCTGCTCAAGCCACAGACGATCGTCGAGATGCTCGCCGCCGGGTCCCGCGACGCCGGGTTCGCCGGCGCCGATTGGGTCGCCGAGCAAGACGTCGACCTCGTCGAACTACTCGACACCGGGCTCGACCCGGTACGGCTGGTCGTCGCGGCTCCCGAAACGCTGCTCGAAGGCGGAGCCCTGCCCCGGCGGGCACTGGTGGTGGCGAGCGAGTACGAGCGGCTCAGCCGCCGCTGGATCGAACGGCGGGGGCTGGATGCCTCCTTCGTCCGGTCCTACGGGGCCACCGAGGTCTTCCCGCCCGAAGATGCCGATGTCATCGTCGACATCACCGCAAGCGGAGAAACGCTCGAGGCAAACCACCTGGTCGTCGTCGAGGAACTCCTGAGATCCTCGACTCGGCTCTACGCCAGCCCCAGGGCCCTCGACCAGCCGGAGAAGAAGACCGCGCTGGAGGCATTGGCCCTCAGCCTGCGATCCGTCCTCGAAGCACGGGATCGAGCGATGGTCGAGCTGAACGTCCCGCGCGGCGACCTCGAGGCGGTGATCGAGATCCTGCCGTCGATGCGGGAGCCGACGATCGCATACCTGCACGGGGGAGCCGGGCTCTCGGTGAAGGCTGCGGTCCCTCGACGGGACCTCCCCCAGCTCATCCCGAGCCTCAAGGAACGGGGGGCGACCGACATCGCCGTCACCCAGCTGGAGCAGATCGTGCCATGAGCATCCTCACCTACTCGAGCCCTGATCTTCCCCAAGAGGTCGACCTCGACCTGTCCCGGAACGAGGGAAGCCGCGCCGAGATCGACCTCGCCACGCTGACCGATCGGGCCGACGCGCTGATTCGGCGCTATCCGGATACCAGCGACCTGCGTGCACGACTCGCCTCGGTCTACGGGGTCGCCGCCGATTCCGTTCTGGTGACTGCGGGCGCCGACGACGCTCTGCTTCGATGCGCCCTCGCGCTCCTCGGGCCGGACCGGACCGCAGTGACCACCGCACCGGGGTTCCAAATGATCCCGGTGTATGCGGCACAGGTCGGCGCCCGGATCGTCGAGATCGACTGGTGGGACGGGCCCTTCCCAACGGATGCCGTCGTCAGCGCAGCCGCCGACGCCGCTGCCGTGTTCCTGGTCTCACCGAACAACCCGACCGGGTCGGCGATCACGGAGGGGGAGCTGCGCAAGGTGGCCGATGCGGCGCGGTTCGTGGTGGTCGACGCCGCCTACGTCGAGTTTGCCGACGAGGACTCGACGGCGGCTGCACTCGAGATGGGCAACGTGGTCGTGGTGCGCACCCTGTCCAAGGCATATGGCCTCGCCGGGCTCCGGGTCGGCTGCCTGCTCGGCCCCCCACCGCTCGTCGACGAGATATCGCAGTACGGAAGTCCGTACCCGGTCTCGTCGCTCTCGGCCGCGATCGCCATGGAGCGGCTCGGGCGGCCGTCGACCGAGATCGACCACCACGTGAGTGCCGTCTGCGAAGAACGAGCCCGGCTCGCCGCGGTGCTGGAGGATCTCGACGTCCGGTCGCTTCCCTCGCAGGGCAACTTCGTCCTTGCCGAGCCCGGAGATGCGGCATGGGTCACCGACGCCTGTGCTGCGCTCGGTGTCGGGATTCGCCGCTTCCCCGAACACCTGCCCGGGTGGGTCAGGATCACCCTCCCCGGCGACGATGGGGACTTCGACCGCCTCGCCAGCACGCTCAGGACGGTGCTCGCCCCCGAAGCGCTGCTCTTCGACCTCGACGGAGTCCTCGTTGATGTCTCCGGGTCCTATCGCCGGGTCATCGTCGAGACCGCTGCTTCGTTCGGCATCGCGCTGACCGCAGAGCACGTGGAGGCGGCCAAGGCCCTGGGCGGCGCCAACGACGACTGGGAGCTGACCCGCCGCCTCATGGCGGATCGCGGGGCGGTGCTCGACCCCGACACCGTCGCCGACCGGTTCGAGGCCCTCTACCACGGCAGCGGCTCGTCGCCGGGACTGAAGGCCGGCGAACGGCCGCTGGTCGGCCCCGCCGTCTGGGCCGAATGGGCATCGACCCTCCCGCTCGGCGTCGTGACGGGACGACCGAGGTCCGATGCCGAGGAGGCCCTTGCCCGCTTCGATCTGCTCGGGGCGATCGCGGTCCTGGTGGCCAGGGAAGATGCCCCGATGAAGCCGGACCCGGTACCGGTGCGGCTGGCGCTGGAGCGTATCGGTGTGGAGCACGCCTGGATGGTCGGCGACACCCCCGACGACCTCGTCGCCGCCAGGGGGGCAGGCGTGCTCCCGATCGGTGTCGCGTCCCGACCGCTGCCCGGCGCCGTCCGCACGCTCGTCCGCACCACCGATCTCGAGGAGTTGTTGCCGTGACGAGGACCGCACCCCTCGACCGCAAGACCACCGAGGTTTCGGTCACGGGTCACATCGACCTGGACGGGAGCGGCACCTCCGATATCAACACCGGGCTCGGCTTCCTCGACCACATGCTGGCCGCGCTCGCCAAGCACGCCGGATTCGACATCGTCGTCTCCGCCCTCGGCGACACCGGCGTCGACGATCACCACACCGTCGAGGACTGCGCAATCGCCCTCGGCCGCGGCATCGACACCGCCCTCGGCGACCGGAATGGGATCCGCCGCTTAGCCGACGCCCACGTCGCCCTCGACGAGTCTCTGGTCAGGAGCGTGGTCGACCTCTCCGGCCGCCCCTGGCCGGAGATCCATCTCGACTTCACCAGGGAGCGCATCGGCGACGTGGCGGCGGAGAACGTGGTCCATTTCTTCCGAACTCTGGCCATCGAAGGGAGGATGGCCCTGCACCTCGATCTCCTTCGCGGCGACAACGCACATCACCAGGCCGAGGCGGCGTTCAAAGGGACGGCGCTCGCCCTCCGCGCCGCCGTGGAGGTCGTGTCCGAGGAGGTACCGAGCACGAAGGGGTCCGTGGGATGAGCCTCGTCGTGGTTCCGACCGGCACGGCCAACATGGCATCGGTGGCGGCCGCCTTCCACCGCCTCGGCGTCGAGCTCTCGCTCACCAGGACACCCGGTGACGTTCGATCGGCGGATCAGCTCGTGCTGCCCGGGGTCGGGGCGTTCGGCGCGGCGATGGGGCGGATCGATGAACGGGACTGGCGCCGGGCGTTGGTGGATCGGATCGAGGCGGGAAGGCCGACGCTGGCCATCTGCCTCGGCATGCAGCTGCTCGCTGAGAAGAGCGAGGAGAGCCCCGGGGTTCCCGGCCTGGGTGTGGTCCCGGGTTCCGCCACCAGGTTCTCCGCCGAGGTGACGGCTCCGCAGCTGGGATGGAACGAGGTGGTTCCGGAGCCGAGCGCCCGCTTCCTCAATCCGGGCTGGGCGTACTTCGCCAACTCCTACCGACTCACCGCCGCCCCGGACGGCTGGACGACCGCGCGGACTCCCTACGGCGGCGCCTTCATCTCGGCAATGGAGCGAGGCGACGTGCTCGCCTGCCAGTTCCACCCCGAGCTCTCCGGTCCCTGGGGCGCGCAGCTGCTCGGCCGCTGGCTCATCGGCACGAGGGGCGGCTCCTGATGCTGGCACCACGGCTGATCCCGTGCCTCGACGTCAAGGACGGGCGGGTGGTGAAGGGCGTCCGCTTCCAGGATCTACGCGACGCAGGCGATCCCGTCGTGCAGGCGGCGGCGTACCAGGAGCAGGGCGCCGACGAGATCGTCATCCTCGATGTCTCGGCGACGCCCGAGGGAAGGGACCACGCCGTCGAAACCACGGCGCGGGTCCGAAGTGTGCTGTCCATCCCGCTCACGGTGGGAGGAGGGGTTCGCGTCGTTCAGGATGCCCGTGCCCTCCTCGGGGCCGGAGCCGACAAGGTCTCGGTGAACTCCGCCGCCGTGCGACGGCCGGCGCTGATCGTCGAACTCGCCGGGCAGTTCGGCTCACAGTGCACGGTCCTCGCCGTCGACGCCGCCCGCGCGGAGGCGGGCGGGTGGGAGGTCGTCGTCAACGGAGGACGCGACCGCACCGCAACGGACGTCGTGGCCTGGGTTGCGGCGGCGACGGCGCTGGGTGCCGGTGAGATCCTGCTGACCAGCTGGGACCGCGATGGGACGCGGTCGGGGTACGACCTCGACCTCATCGCGGCGGTCGCCGGCGCGGTGACGGTGCCGATCATCGCCTCGGGTGGCGCCGACAGCGCCGAGCACCTGCGGGAGGCTCTCGACGCGGGTGCATCGGCGGTGCTCTGCGCCTCGATCCTCCACGACGGCGAAGCCACCGTCGGATCACTGAAGCGGGACCTCCTCGCCGCAGGAACCGAGGTGCGGCGATGATCATCCCTTCGATCGACCTGGTTGCCGGCCGTGCCGTTCAGCTCGTCGGGGGCGAGGGAGCGGTGCTGGACGTGGGCGATCCGATCCCGATCCTCGAGCGATTCCGAATCGCAGGCGAGGTGGCGGTGATCGACATCGACGCCGCCCGGGGAGAGGGAGACAACCGCGAGCTCATCCGCCGGCTGTGCCCCCTGGCGCCGATCCGGGTTGGTGGCGGCATCAGGGACGTCGAGACCGCGCTGGAATGGCTCGACGCCGGTGCGACGAAGGTCATCATCGGAACCGCGGCGACGCCGGAGCTCCTCTCCCAGCTGCCCGCCGATCGGGTGATCATCGCCCTCGATTCGCGCCACGGCGACGTGCTCACCCACGGGTGGCGTCGGAGCAAGGGCGTCGGCGTCGAGGAGGAGATGCAGCGGCTGCGAGGCCGGTGCGGCGGCTTCCTCGTCACGTTCGTCGAGCGCGAGGGCCGGATGGCGGGCACCGATCTCGATCGCGCCGCCGCCGTGATCGCGGCCGCCGGCCCGACGCGGGTCACGATGGCCGGTGGGGTCACCGGTGCAGAAGAGATTGCCGCTCTCGATCGCATCGGTGCCGATGCCCAGGTCGGCATGGCGCTCTACTCGGGGGTGCTGGGACTCGCCGAGGCCGTCGCAGCCCCACTGCGCTCCGACCGCGCCGATCGCCTCTGGCCGACGGTGGTCGTCGACCAGAGGGGCACGGCGCTCGGCCTGGCGTGGTCGAGCCGCGACAGCCTCGAAGCCGCCATCGAAGGAGGCAAGGGCGTCTACCACAGCAGGACCAGGGGTGTCTGGGAGAAGGGAGCGACCTCCGGTGCCACTCAGGAGCTGCTCCGCGTCGACGTCGACTGTGACCGCGACGCGCTTCGCTTCACCGTCCACCAGCACGGTGTCGGGTTTTGCCACCGCGGAACGCGCTCCTGCTGGGGCGACGAACACGGTCTCGGTGAGCTCGACCGGCGGCTCACCGCCATCGTGGCGGGCGATGCACCCCCGGGATCCAACACCGCCCGGCTCGCCGCCGACCCCGCCCTGCTGCGCGCCAAGCTCATCGAGGAGGCGAACGAGCTCGCCGCAGCAACCTCCCGGGAGGACCTCACCGCGGAAGCCGCCGACCTCCTCTACTTCATCCTCGTCAAGGCCGCCGCCGCCGGGGTCGGCATCACCGACATCGAACGGGAGCTCGATCGCCGCGCCCGCCGAGTCCGCCGGAGGCCGATGGAGGTCAAGCCGGAGTACGCCACATGAGCGCCACGCTGCGCACGATCGCCCCCGAACAGGTGCTCGAGCACCGCCGCTCCCCCCTCGATGCCGACGCGCTCGGCGAAGCGGCCTCGATCGTCGAGGACGTCCGGGTCCGCGGCGAGGCGGCGCTCCGCGAGCACGGGGAGCGTTTCGGTGACCTGGCGCCCGGGCAGCCGATCGTGATCGGTCCAACCGAGCTGTTCGCTGCTCGCCGCGGCCTCGATCCGGCCGACCGGGACTTGCTCGAGCGGACCGCCGAGCAGATCCGGACCTTCGCCGAGGCGCAGCGCTCATGTCTCCTCGACCTGGACGTGCCCATCCCGGGGGGCAGGGCGGGGCATCGCTGGATCCCCGTCGCCGCGGCGGGTGCCTACGCCCCCGGCGGTCGCCACCCGCTCCCCTCCTCGGTGCTGATGACCGTCATCCCCGCCCGGGTGGCCGGCGTCGACCAGGCTTGGGTCGCTTCGCCGAAGCCGAGCAGGACGACGCTCGCCGCAGCCGCCGTCGCCGGAGCCGACGGGCTGTTGGCCGTCGGCGGAGCCCAGGCGATCGCCTCGCTGGCCTTCGGCACGGTCTCGCCGCCCTGTGATCTCGTCGTCGGGCCCGGCAACCGCTGGGTCACCGCGGCGAAGAAGCACCTCTTCGGCGAGGTGGGCATCGAGGGACTCGCCGGGCCCAGCGAGATCGTCGTCGTCGCCGACGGGAGCGCCCATCCCCCGCTCGTTGCGGCGGACCTCCTCGCCCAGGCCGAGCACGATCCCGAGGCGCTGCCCATCCTGATCACCGACCAGCCGGGGTTCGTCGCTGCGGTCGAGGCGATCATCGCCGCCGAGCTCGAATCGCTCCCCACGGCAGCCGTGGCAGCCGCCGCGCTCGAGGGCGGATATGCGGTCGTCGTCGAGACCCTGGCCGAGGCGGTCGAGCTCTGCGATGCGATCGCCCCCGAGCACCTCGCCCTCCACCTCGCAGACCCGAACGCCATCGCCGCACGGCTCTCGAACTACGGATCCCTGTTCGTGGGTGACGCCAGCGCCGAGGTGCTCGCCGACTACGGCGTCGGACCCAATCACGCGCTCCCGACCGGTGGCACGGCGCGGTTCCAGTCCGGCCTCGCCGTGACCACCTTCCTCCGCTCACCGACCTGGATGGCCATGTCCGATCCGGGTGCGATCGCCGCCGATGCGGCCGTGTTGGCCCGGTGGGAGGGCCTCGAGGCCCATGCCAGGGCCGCCGAGCACCGGAGGTGAAACCGACATTGCCCATTGACTTGTCACCGCGCCCCCCGGCATACTGCCCGGAACGCGTTCATCAAGAGCGGCTGAGGGACAGGCCCGATGAAGCCGCGGCAACCGGCAGAAGAGCACGGTGCCAATGCCTGAACGATGAGCAGCCGACGGCGGTCCTTTCCGCCCGAGGCGCTCCGGGAGCGCGTCGGACAGAGGAGGACCCGCCGTGACATTCGCTGATTCGCTCATTTGTAGAGAGTGCTCGCGCACCTCGGAGCTCGCCGCCACGTACTTCTGCGAGTGGTGCTTCGGGCCGCTCGAGGTGCGCTACGACTACGACGCCGTCGCCGCGAGCATCTCGCGGGAGAAGATCGCCCAGGGACCGCCCACCCTCTGGCGCTATGCCGACCTCTTACCGGTCGAGGCGTCGGCGGCCGCCGACCTCGGCGCCGGCTTCACGCCGATGGTCAAGGCCGACCGGCTCGCCGCCGCCCTCGGGCTCGGCGAGGTGTGGATCAAGAACGACACCTTGAACCCGACCAACTCGTTCAAGGACCGCCCGGTCACCGTCGCCGTCTCGAAGGCCCTCGAGTTCGGGATCAAGACCGTGGCCTGCGCCTCCACCGGCAACCTCGCCAATGCGGTGGCGGCGCACGCCGCCAGAGCGGGGCTCGACTCCTACGTGTTCGTGCCCGGCGACATCGAGGCTTCGAAGATCGTCGCTACCGCGGCGCTGGGCACCGTCGTGGCCGTCGACGGCAATTACGACGACGTCAACCGGCTGTGTGCCCAGCTCGCCGACGAGTACCCGTGGGGCATCGTCAACATCAACCTGCGTCCCTACTACGCCGAGGGGTCGAAGACCCTGGCGTTCGAGACGGCAGAGCAGCTCGGCTGGCGGGCCCCCGATCACGTCGTGGTTCCCGTCGCCAGCGGCGCCCTACTCACCAAGATCGCCAGGGGATTCGAGGAGCTGGTCGAGGTCGGCCTGCTCGACTCGGCCGAGGTGAGGATCTCGGGGGCCCAGGCCGAGGGGTGCTCGCCCGTGGCCGTCGCCTTCGCCGATGGCAGCGACGACGTGCGGCCCCAGAAGCCCGACACGATCGCCAAGTCGCTGGCGATCGGAGACCCGGCCGACGGCTACTACGCCCTGCGCGAGGTGCGGCGCACCGGAGGGGCCGTCGCCGCCGTCAGCGACGCCGAGACCGTCGCAGCCATCCATCTGCTGGCCAGGACCGAGGGCATCCTCACCGAGCCGGCGGGAGGGGTGACCGTTGCCTCGCTCGCCAAGCTCGCCGGGGAGGGGCAGGTGACCGATTCGGAGTCCGTGGTCGTCTACATCACCGGTCACGGCCTGAAGGCACCGGAGGTGATCGCCGCCGGCGAGCCGATGCCCATCCCCGCCACCATCGAAGGATTCAAGGCTGAATACGAGATCGAGGAGTGAACAATGACGGCGACCGTACGCATCCCAACCTCGCTGCGTCCCCTGACCGACGGGTCGGCAGAAGTCGAGATCCCCGACGGGCACCTGGGCACGGCACTCGAGGACCTCACCACGCGCTACCCCGACCTCGGGGAGCGACTGCTCGGTGACGACGGAAAGCC
>CAZCBO010000010.1:0-14661 GCA_964496825.1 uncultured Acidimicrobiaceae bacterium | reverse complement strand
CCCCTCAGGTTCGTCAATATCTTCGTGGCGGAGGACGACATCCGGTTCCTCGATGGGCTGGACACCGCCGTCACCGAGGGCCAGGTGGTGACGATCCTGCCGGCCGTGGCGGGAGGCTGAGCCATGGCCATCACCTACCAGGACCTCGTCAACCAGGCGAAGCAGCGGATCACCGAGATCACTCCGGCCGAGCTGTCGGCGCGGGTCGACGACGTCGTCCTCATCGACATCAGGGAGGCCGACGAGTTCGACCAGGGGGCGATCGGCGGGGCCCACCTGGCGCCTCGCGGCATCCTCGAATCCGTGGTCGGCGTTCACGTCGCCGACTTCGACCGGGAGGTCGTGCTCTACTGCGCCGTCGGTGCTCGTTCGGCGCTGGCGGCGCTGAGCCTCGAACAGATGGGCTACACCAACGTGTCGTCCCTGGCCGGCGGACTGAACCGGTGGAAGAACGAGGGGCTCCCCTGGCGCAAGCCCGAGGGCCTCACCCCGGAGCAACGGGCCCGGTACAGCCGCCACATCCTGCTGCCCGAGGTCGGCGAAGAGGGGCAGATACGCCTGCTGGACTCGCGGGTCCTCGTCATCGGCGCAGGGGGTCTGGGATCACCGGCCGCCCTCTACCTGGCGGCGGCCGGGGTGGGCACGATCGGCATCGTCGACTTCGACGTCGTCGACGCCACCAACCTGCAGCGCCAGATCCTGCACAACGTCGACCGGCTCGGGGAGCCGAAGGTCGACTCGGCACGGGAGACGCTGACCGCCCTCAACCCCGACGTCAAGGTCGTGACCTACCACGAGCGGCTGTCGGCGGAGAACGTGCTCGACATCTTCTCCGACTACGACGTCATCGTCGACGGCGGGGACAACTTCCCCACCCGGTATCTGGTGAACGACGCCGCCCTCCACCTGCGCAAGCCGGTCGTCCACGGCTCGGTGTTCCGGTTCGAGGGCCAGGTGACGGTCTTCGACCCCTATGCGGGGCCGTGCTACCGGTGCCAGTTCCCCGAGCCGCCGCCGCCCGAGCTCGCCCCGTCGTGCGCCGAGGCGGGTGTGCTCGGCGTGCTCACCGGCATCATCGGCTCGATCCAAGCCGTCGAGACGGTCAAGCTGCTCCTCGGCATCGGTGACGGTCTCACCGGCCGCCTCCTCATGTACGACGGGCTCACCCAGGAGTTCCGCACTCTGCGGGTCGGGCGTGATCCCGAGTGCCCGGCCTGCGCCGACGAGGACCGGCCCCCGCGCCTCATCGAGTACGACGTGACCTGCGCCCACCCCGGTTCGGTGGCGCGGATCGCCTGACCCACCGTTCTTGCGTAGCCACAGCCCGTATACGGGCTGTGGCTACGCAAGAAAGGCTCAGAGCGCCGCTCCGAGGTAGTTGGCGAGCCGGAGGAGGTCGGCGAACACCCCGCCGGCGGTGACCTCGGGTCCTGCCCCGGGGCCCTGCACGACGAGTGGGTTGTCGCGGTAGCGGTCGGTCCGGAACTCGACGATGTTGTCGGTGAGGCGGATCCTGGCGAAGTGGTGGTCCGTCCCGTAGGTGCGGAGCCGAACGCTGCACCCCTCGTCCGGGTCGATGACCCCGACGAAGCGCAGTACCTCGCCCCGCTTTCGGCTCTCCTCGACCATCCGCAACATCTCGTGGTCGTACTCGGCCAAGCGGACCAGGAAGTCCTCCGGTGAGCCCGCCTCGAGACCGGCGGGGACCAAGCCCTCGACCTCCACGTCGTCCAGCTCGATGTCCAGGCCCATCTCACGGGCGAGGATCACCACCTTCCTCGCCACGTCCATGCCCGAGAGATCCTCCCTGGGATCGGGTTCGGTGTAGCCGGCGGCCCGCGCCGCGGCCACGATCTCCGAGAACGGAACCGATCCGTCGAAGCTGTTGAAGAGGTACGACAGGGTGCCGGAGAAGATGCCCTCGATGCGATGCACGTGGTCGCCGGTCTGGACGAGATCGCGCAGCGTCTGGATGATCGGCAGCGCCGCCCCGACGGTCGTCTCGTAGAAGTAGTGGGCGTCGGCTCGCCGGGCGCTCCTGCGGAGCTCCCGGTAAGAGTCGAGCGGGCCGGTACTCGCCTTCTTGTTGGGGGTGATCACGTGGATTCCCTGGGACAGCCACTCGACGTAGCGTCCGGCGACGTCCTCGCTGGCGGTGCAGTCGATGATGACGGCGTGGGGAACGGACTCGGTGTGGACGTAGTCGGCCAGGCGGTCGAGGTCGGCGGGCACCACGCCGGCATCCGATGCCTGGAGGCTCGTGCGCCACCGGTCGAGGTCGATGCGGCGCTCGTCGAGCATCATCGCCGTGCTGTTGGCGATCGCCCGAACCCGCAGGTCGACCCCGAACTCGTCGCGCAGCGAGTCGAGGCGCTGCGCCATCTGGTCGAGGAGCGTCGAGCCGACATGCCCGGGCCCGATGAGTCCGATGGACAGCGTCTGCTTCGAAAGGTAGAACCCGGAATGCGCGGCGCGCAGCGCCCGCGTGGCGTCGGCGGTGTCGATGACGATCGAGATGTTCCGTTCCGACGAGCCCTGTGCGATCGCCCTCACGTTCACCCCGGCTCGAGCCAGCGCCCCGAAGAAGTTGGCGGCGATGCCCGGGGTGCCCGCCATCCCGTCGCCGACCACGGCGAGGATCGTGCAGTGCTCGGTGATCTGCGGACGGTGGATCTGCCCGTAGCGGGTCTCCGATTCGAAGGCGCGCTCGATCGCCCTCGCCGCGGTCTCTGCCTCTGCCTCCACGGTCGCAAAGCAGATCGAGTGCTCCGAGCTTCCCTGGGAGATCATCACGACCGAGACCCCGGCCCGACGCAAGGCGCCGAAGAGGCGCTCGGAGATCCCGGGAACACCGATCATCGCCGTGCCCTCGACGTTGATGAGGGCGATGTCCCGGATCGAGGCGAACCCCTTCACCGGCGACGTCGGCGTGGTGCCGATGTGGATCCTCGTTCCGGGTGCCTCCGGGTTGAGCGCGTTCCGGATGTAGATCGGGATCTCGCCGTCGATCGCAGGGCCCATCGTGGCGGGATGGATCACCCTGGCGCCGAAGTAGGCGAGCTCGATCGCCTCGTCGAACGAGAGTTCCTCGAGGACGCGGGTCTCCGGAACGAGGCGGGGATCGGCGCTGAGCACGCCGTCGACGTCGGTCCAGATCACGATCTCCCTGGCGCCGAGCAGGGAGGCGAAGATCGACGCCGAGTAGTCGCTGCCGTTGCGCCCCAGCGTGGTCGGCGCACCGGCGGGATCCGAGGCGATGAACCCGGTGATCACCACCGTGGAGGCGTCGTTGGCGGCCAGCCACTCGTCGAGCCCGGCCCTGGAACGCTCCCAATCGACGGCGGGGAGCAGCTCGGCAGGCCGCACCACGAGGACGTCACGGGCATCGAGCCAGGTTGCGTCGACGCCCCGGCGCTTCAGATAGGAAGCGAGGAGGCCGGCCGACCATACCTCGCCGTAGCCGGCGACGACCCCGACCGCGCCTTCGGACACGCGGCGCATCACCCAGGACGCTCGCAGCACGTCCTTGATGTCCACCCAGTCCTTCTCGATCTGGGCGACCAGCTCGCCGCCCACGAGCTGCTCGGCCAGGGCAAGCTGGTCGTCCCTGAGCCTGTCGGCGAGCTCCTCGTAGAGCGGATCACGGCGCCCGGCCCGCTCCACGAGGTCGATCAGGCCGTCGGTCATCCCCGCCATCGCCGAGACCACCACCGCCCGCCGTTGTCCCGCCTCCGCCGGCACGAGGGAGGCGGCGGCTTGGTAGCCGGCGGCATCGACGAGGACGCTGCCCCCGAACTTGTGGGTCACCCAGTGCTCAGCCACGGCCTGGTCTCACGCCCGCGCCGACGACTCGGACTCGTCGCTGATGGCGAGTGCCCGGGGTGGCAGCGGGCGCACAACCCAGAACTGCTCGCGTGCCTCCCCCCACCGCTTCAGGATCGACTCGCCGCGCCGCGACCCGGTGCGTTCGACGTGCTCCTCGATCAGCTGTTTCGCCAGACGGGCGTCGTCGTCGCTGAGCCGGTTCGAGGGTGGAGCGGTTTCGGCGAAGCGGGCCTTGGCGATCAGCTCGGGATCCCAGACGAACAGCTCGCCGCCCGTCATCCCCGCGGCGGTGTTCCGCCCAATGGCGCCGATCACGACGACGCTTCCCCCGGTCATGTACTCGCAGCAGTGGTCGCTGGTTCCTTCGACCACGGCGACCGCACCCGAGTTGCGTACCGCAAAGCGCTGCCCAACCGAGCCGGCTACGAACAGCGAGCCGCCGGTGGCGCCGTAGAGGCACGCATTACCGGCTCCATGGGGATGCTCGCCCTCGGCCACCGGGGGCTTCACGACGATCGTCCCCCCGCCCATCCCCTTGCCGACGTAGTCGTTGGCCGGACCGTCGAGATCGATCACGAGGCCGCTGCTCAGGAAGGCGCCGAGGCTCTGGCCCGCGGCGCCGGACAGGCGGAGCCGAACCGACTCGTCGGGGAGCCCGGCATCCCCGTTGATGGCGGCGACCGCACCCGAAAGCCGGGTTCCGACGGCACGGTCGCGGTTGCCGATCGGGAACGACAGGTCGAGGGGCGTCCGCCGCCTGGTGAGCTGGGGAGCTTCCTCACCGAGCACCTCGCTCAGCGGTGAGCGCCGGAACTCGCGGAACCGGCGGTCGTCGACCGGTCGGGCGTCGACGAGCATGTCGGCGAAGTCGGAAGCCAGCGGGTTGCGTGCATCGGAGGCCTCCAGCAGATCCCCCCGGCCCACGATCGAACCGAACGACAGCGATCCCAGGTCCGCCAGATGGCGGCGCACGTCGTTGGCGAGATGCATGAAGAGCGCCACGACCTGGTCGACCCCTCCGGTGTATTTCGCACGCAGGTCGAGATCCTGGGTAGTGATCCCGACGGGGCACGTGTTCTCGTGGCACTGCCGCACCATCTTGCAGCCGAGGGCGATCAGCGGGAGCGTGCCAAACCCGAAGCGGTCGGCGCCGAGCATCCCGGCGACGACGACGTCCTTGCCGGTGTGCAGGCCCCCGTCACACTCGAGCCTCACCGCAGAGCGGAGTCCGTTGGCGACGAGCGCCTGGTGGGCCTCGGCCAGGCCGATCTCCCAGGGTGACCCGGCATGCTTGATGCTCACCAGCGGTGACGCCCCGGTGCCGCCGGCGTTCCCTGAGATCGTGATCACGTCGGCGTGCGCCTTGGCAACCCCGACGGCGATGGTCCCGACGCCGGGTCCCGATACGAGCTTCACCGCCACCCGAGCCTGCGGGTTGAACGTCTTCAGGTCGAAGATCAACTGGGCGAGGTCCTCGATGGAGTAGATGTCGTGATGCGGCGGCGGGGAGATCAGCTCGACGCCGGGTTCCGTATGCCGCAGGCTTGCGATCTCGACGGTGACCTTGTGCCCGGGAAGCTGGCCACCCTCCCCCGGCTTGGAGCCCTGGGCCATCTTGATCTGGAGTTCCTGGGCGGAGGCGAGGTAGCCGGGCGTGACCCCGAAACGGCCCGAGGCGACCTGCTTGATCGCCGAATTGCGCGAGGTGCCGTAACGGGCAGGGTCCTCGCCCCCTTCACCCGAGTTGGAGAGGCCACCGAGGTAGTTCATGGCCGCGGCGAGGGTCTCGTGGGCCTCCTTGGACAGGGCCCCGAGCGACATCGCCGCGCTGGTGAAGCGGCGGGCGATGCGGTCGACCGACTCGACCTCGAAGAGTGACACCGGCGGCCCGAGCGGCTCGATCCGCAACAGATCGCGCAGCTCCATCGCCGGCCGCGAACCTTCGACGAGATCGAGGTAGCCCTCGTACTGGTCCCAATCGCCGCTGCGTACCGCCTTCTGCAACGCCAACCCGGTGCGGGGATTGTCGAGATGCCTTATGCCGTCGCGACCCCTGAACTTGTAGTAGCCCTCGGTCTGGTGAGCGTCGGGATCGCGATAGCGGGCGTGGCGGACCAGCGCATCCGCCGTGATCTTGGCCATGCCCCAACCGCCGATGCGACGTGACACGAAGCGGAAGGCTCGTGCACACACCTCCTCGTCGAGGCCGATGGCCTCGAAGAGCTCGCTGCCGCGATAGGCGGACACCGTGCAGATCCCCATCTTCGACATGATCTTGAGCAGCCCGTTCTCGAGGGCCGTGCGGTAGTTCTCCTGCGCCTCGATGACGCCGACGTCCACCTCCCCGGCGGCGGCGAGGGCGCGCACCTGCTCGATCGCCATGAAGGCGTTGACCGCCGACGCGCCGCAACCGATGAGGCAGGCCACGTCGTGGGCGTCGCGCGGCTCCCCGGACACAACGACGATCGAGGCATGCATCCGCAGCCCGGCCTCGATCAGCCGGTGATGGACCGCTCCAACCGCCAGCAGCATCGGGATCGGGGCGCGTTCCTCGTTCGTCTCGCGATCCGAGATGATCACGATCGTCGCCCCGTCGCGGACCGCGTGCTCGGCCCGGTTGCACAGGTCATCGAGCTTCTTGCGCAGGGCGATCTCCTCGCCGCCGGCAGCGAACAGCGCCTCGAGCCACACCGACCGGAAGGCCGGATCGTCGGAAGTACGCAGCTCCTCCACCTCGGCGTCGCTGAGCACCGGTGAGGCGAGCTCCATGAGGTGCGCCTGTTGCGGCGTCTCCTCCAGGATCGAGCCCCGCCGCCCCAGATAGGTGCGGAGCGACATCACCAGTCGCTCGCGAATCGGATCCATCGAGGGATTCGTCACCTGGGCGAAGGCCTGATGGAAGAACCGGGACAGGCGCTGCGGCTCGTCGGACAACGCGGCCAGCCCCGTGTCATGGCCCATGGAGAGGACCGGCTCCTTGCCCAGCGCCATCGGCTGGAGGATCAGCTGACGCTCCTCTGCGGTGTAGCCGAAGACGCGGGCCAGGGCCTCGGCTTCGAACCGATCGTCCTGCAGATCGTCGAAGGGATCCTGCACGTAGAAGGTCTGGGTTCGGATCCAATCCCGGTACGGGGCGTGGGAAGCCAGGGACCGCTTCACCTCGGCGTCGAAGTGGTGCCTTCCGGAGTCGAGGTCGACCTTCAGCACATCGCCGGGTCCGAGCTGTCCGGTGGCGATGGCGTGCCGTTCCTCGCCGGGTGCTACCCCGACCTCGGAGGCGACGATCAGCACCTCGGGGGTGAGCGTCCACCGCGCTGGACGGAGCCCGTTGCGGTCGAGGCCGGCGACGAGCTGCCGCCCGTCCGAGGCGACGACCGCCGCCGGGCCGTCCCACGGCTCGGTCAGGAAGGCGTGGTACTCGTGGAATGCCAGCAGCTCGTCGTCGATGTCGGTGACGTTCTCCCAGGCTTGGGGAATCAGCATCTCCTTGACGTGGCTCACGGTGCGTCCGGACCGGACCAGGACTTCGAAGGCCTCGTCCAGCGTGGCCGAGTCCGAGCCCTCGACCGAGACCAGGGGACGGAGTTCGCCGGTCCGGTCACCCCACAGGCCGCTGCGCAGATCGTTGCTCCGCGCCTCCATCCACGAGCGGTTGGCCCGAACCGTGTTGATCTCACCGTTGTGGGCGAGCATCCGGAACGGCTGAGCCAGATCCCACGCCGGGACGGTGTTGGTCGAGTATCGCTGGTGGAAGACGACGAAGTCGCTCTCGTACAGCGGATCCTTGAGATCCCAGTAGAAGTCCTCGATGTGGGCCGCGGTGAACAGGCCCTTGTAGACCACGGTTCGGGCCGAGGCCGAGGGGATGGACAGCCCGTCGATGCCCGCCCGCTCCATCGCCCTGCGGGCCAGGTAGAGGTGTCGCTCGAAGACCTCGGTGTCGTCCACCGCTTGGGGGGCGCGGACGATCGCTTGCTCGATCCTCGGCATCGAGGCGCGGGCCGACGGGCTGAGCGCCATCGGCCCGACCGGAACCCGCCGCCAGTGCACGACGCTGATGTCTTCTGCGGCCAGGGCATCCTCAACCACCCGGCGGCCCGCAGCGGCGTCGTCGGGTGGGAGGAACGCCATCACCACCCCGAGCGCGAGCCTCGGGATGGGTCCGACTCCCGCGGCGCGCAGCTCGCGCTCGATCAGCTCGTACGGGATACGGGTCATGACCCCAGCGCCGTCTCCCGTGCCGTCGGCGGCCTTCGCCCCACGATGGTCGAGGTTGTGGATGCACTCGACGCCGAGACGGACGATTCGGTGACTGCCGGCGCCGTCCCTGGAAGCGACGAAGCCCACGCCGCATGCGTCACGGATCTCGGAGGGATCGTGAAGGGGTAGACGGGGGTGATCAGCGTATCTGATCGCTCGCATGGTACTCGACGAACCGTGCTCCGCCAGGCGAACCTCGGCGGGCAACCGCTCAGCGCTTCGCCGCGATCACACCACCGTCGCCGCGGGCCGAGCCGCCGTTTTCCAAGCGCTGAATGAGCAGACACCCGTTCTCGACGGTGAGGATCAGCTCATCGTCGGTCTTGAAGCCCAACGCCTCTCGAATCGGCGCCGGGATCACGATCTCGCCCCGTCGGCTCATCCTGGCTCGCAAAGCGTCCCGAAAGGTACCCCAACCCGTCGCCGGGGCGCGGTATTGCCCGACCGGTCACCGTCCGTCAGCGTCGCCACAGCTCGCGGTTGAACAGGATGAGGATCGGCAGGATCTCGAGACGGCCGACGATCATCAGAGTTGCCAGCAGCCACTTCCCCAGCGCCGGGATGATGAGATAGTTCTCAGTGGGTCCGACCAAACCGAGACCGGGCCCGACGTTGCCCAACGAGGATGCCACCGCCGATACGGTCGTCACCACATCGAGCTCCGGGTCACCGAACGCGGAGCCGACGACGCCGAGCAGGAACGTCCCGGTCATGAAGGCGAACATGTAGAGCAGGAAGAAGACCTGGATCGCCTCCACTACCTCCTCGGGCACCGGCTGCTTCCCGATCCGCGTCAGGAACACGGCTCGCGGGTGGATGAGTCGGCGCACATCGGCCCGGGACGCCCCGACGAGCACCTCGAGCCGGTACACCTTGACCGCTCCGGCCGTGGATCCAGCCATGCCACCGATGAACATGAGCCCGACGATCATGATCTCGAGCGCCGGAGCCCATGCCCCGAAATCGGCGGTGGCGTAGCCGGTCGTGGTCATGATCGAGGTCGCGGTGAACGCCGCGTCGCGGACCACATCGACGATGGCACCGCCCCAGGTGCCGATGGTGAGCAGAACCGCCGCCACGGCGAGAATCCCGAGATAGAGCCGCAGCTCGGGACTCTTCCAGTACTCCCGAGGGTCGCGTGCCGCCCGCACGTGGAGCGAGAAGGATGCCCCGGCGAGGATCATGAACACGATCACGACCCACTGCGAGTAGGCCGAGAAGGCGCCGAGCGAGCCGGCATTGGTGCTGTAGCCGCCGGTCGACAGCGTGGTGAAGGAGTGGTTGACCGCCTCGAACAGCGACATGTCCCCGATCCACAGCAGAAGGGCCTCGGCCAGGGTGATGGCGAGGTAGGCGAGCCACAGCCGCTTGGCGGTTTCACTGAATCGCGGGGTCAGACGCTCGGGGATCGGCCCCGGGCTCTCGGCCCTGGCCAGCTGGACGGCACCCATCCCCAGCAGGGGCAGGATCGCCACCGAGAGCACGATGATGCCCATGCCCCCGATCCACTGGGTCAGCGAACGCCAGAACTGGATGCCGTGCGGCAGCTGGGCCGGATCCGGGACCACCGAGGCGCCGGTCGTGGTGAAGCCGGCGGCAGTCTCGAAGACGGCGTCGGTGATGCTGCCGATCGATCCGGTGAACAGATAGGGCAGGATCCCGACCATCACCATCGCGCCCCAGGCGAGGCCCACGGCGGCAAAGCCCTCCCGCACCGTGAGTTCTCCCGGCTGACTGAACACCCGCCACAGCACTGCACCGATGGCGACGCTGACCCCGGCGGCGGCTGCGATCCGCACCGCGTCCGACCATTCCTGATAGAGCAGGCTGACCACGACCGCCGACAGCATGGAGATGCCGACGGCGGCGACGACTGCTCCCACCACGTGGAGCAGGTGGCGCCAGGACATGGCCTAGCCGGACAGCTTCTCGGCTGCGCTGATCCCTTCGGGAAGAGCGATCGCGATGAGGTGATCTCCCTCCTCGATCACCGTGTGGCCACGGGGCACGAAGCCCTTCCCCCCACGCTGAACGCCCCCGATGATGAGCGACCGGGGAAGGCTGAGCTCCCGCAGGGTGAGACCGATGGCCGGGCTGTTCGGGCCGACCTCCAGCTCGATCGCCTCTGCGTCGGATCCCGGAATGGTCACCGCGGAGTAGATGACGCCGCGTCGAACGAAGCGGAGGATCTCGTTCGCAGCCGAGAGCCGGGCACTCACCGTGGCGTCGATTCCGCCCCCGCCGAGCAGACCGACCAGATCGGTGTTGGAGAATCGAGCGATGACCTCCCCGGCTCCCAATGCTCGCGCCACGTATGAGCCGAGCAGGTTGTCGCCGTCCCAGCCGGTGAGAGCGACCACGGCGTCGGCATCGCCGACGGACTCCGACCGCAGCACCCTTGGGTCTGCGGGATTGCCACAGACCACGACGACCTCGGGGAGCGCAAGCGCGATGGCACGACACCGCTCGGGGTCACCCTCGATGAGCGTGGTCGAGACGCCACGTTCCGA
The DNA here is from genome assembly GCA_964496825.1 of uncultured Acidimicrobiaceae bacterium. Classification (GTDB taxonomy): domain Bacteria; phylum Actinomycetota; class Acidimicrobiia; order Spongiisociales; family UBA5794; genus JACZST01. The sequence goes on along the minus strand of CAZCBO010000010.1, from coordinate 4,066 downwards.
CAGCATCTCGGCCGTCATCTGGGCCAGGCGTGTGCCGCCGAGGATCACGACCTTCTCGGCGGGACGGTCGCTGAGGCCGAGCAGCTCGTATGGGGTCTGCGTATGCCCCGCCGTGGCCATCATCAGGACGTGATCGCCCGCCTGCATCTCCGTGGAGCCCCTGGCGATCATCGTCTCCCCGTGACGGACGACGGCGACCACGAGCCAGTCCCATACCGTGACGGTCTCGCGCAGCTCGGCCAGGGTTGTGCCGACGACGGCCGAGTCCGGAGCGATGTAGGCGCCGACGAGGATCAGCTCACCGTCGGCGAACTCGATGAGCTCGGCGACGTGGCCGGTACTCAGGAGGACCAAGAGCTCCCGAGCAGCAGCCTCCCCCGGGTCGATGACGAAGTCGACGCCGAGTGCCTCGACCTCGGCCTTGAGCTCAGGATCCTCCACCCTGGCGACGGTGATCGGAATGCCGAGCTTGGTGGCGGCATGGCAGGCCAGCACGTTGACCGCATCCGATGAGCTGACCGCCACGAGGAGATCCGCCTCACCCAGCCCGGCATGGTCGAGGGTCGCTGCCGAAGCGCCGTTGCCGGTGATCACCAGACAGTCGAGCTCGGATTGCACCTGGGCTGCCCGCTCCGCGTCGGACTCGATGACGACCACGTCCTGGCCCTCCAGCGAGAATCGTTCGGCGAGATAGGACCCGACCGCACCCGCTCCGACGATGATGATCTTCATGCGGTTCAGGTTAGGCGCTGGCCCCCCGAGCGCTCAGACGAGCGAAGGTCCCGTGAAGTCGGGAGGCAAGGATTTCGCGGCCTTTCCCGGCGCTGCCCCACCCGGTAGGCTGGCCTCCCCTGTAGGAGTCCCCCGCCACGTGAAAGGCATCAACGCCAAGGTCGGCACCAAAGGCCAGGTCACCATCCCGAAGGAGGTGCGCGACGCCCTCGGCATCGCCGCCGGCCAGAAGGTCGTGTTCGGCATCGAGGACAACCGGGCGGTCGTCGCTCGAACGAGCCGGCTGCTGGCTCCGCCTCCGCCCGATGCGGAGGTGCGTCGGATGCCATCGCGATCTCCCTGGGATGCAACGCGGCGCTCGTTGCTCGAGTCCCGGACCACACCGCCCGTCCGGCCCATCCGTCGCAGGCAACGGCTCGGCGCCGCAACGGATACTTCCCTCACCGTCGATCTCCGCGTCCCGGCGGATGTCCGGGCAGCAGCGGACGTCGGCGCCGGTAGCACCGACGCCGACGTCTAAGCCCGCGACAAGACCTACGCTGCCGCCCGCTCGGGCTCCGGCTCGGGACGCAGCGGCACATGCGGTGCCGGCATATCGAGATGGCCCTCCACCGCCACGTCCGGGATCCAGCCGAGCCAGGACGGGAAGTACCAGTTCCACCGTCCCAGCAGCTTCATCGAGGCCGGGACGAGGACGGTACGCACGATGGTGGCGTCGAGCAGCACGGCGACCGCCAGCCCAAAGCCCATCTGCTGGAAGCTCGAGAGCGAACCGGCGGCGAATCCTGCAAAGACGGCAACCATGATCACCGCGGCCCCGGTGATCAGCGCACCGGTGGACCGTAGCCCGTAGGCGACCGACTCGGTGTTGTCCCCCGTCTGATCGAAGCGCTCCTTGATGCGCGACAGGAGGAACACGTGGTAGTCCATGGACAGACCGAAGAGCACCGAGAACAGGAACAGCGGCAGCCACGCCTCGATCGTCTCCACCTGGGTGAATCCGAGGGCCGAGGCGATGTCCTTCACCCAATCAGGGCCGACGCCCGCCTGGAAGAAGGCCACCACCAGCCCGTAGGCGGCAGCGACGCTGAGCAGGTTCATCGCGATCGCCTTGCCCGGGATCACGATCGAGCGGAACGCCACCGTCAGCAGGACGAAGGACAGGCCGAGCACGACCGCAAACACGATCGGCGTGTACGTATCGGTCTGGTTGAGGAAGTCGACCGTTCCCGCCGTCTGACCACCGACCAAGACCTCGGTGCCCGGTCCGGTCACCGGCGGCACGATGTCGGTGCGCAGATGCCGCACCGCATCCATCGAGTCGTTCGATGCGACGTCGCCGAGGAGCTGCACCGAGAGGATCGCCAGGTCGTCGGTCGAAGCCGGATCGACGACGGCAGGGCCGTAGCCACCATCGGCCTCCACGGCACCCCGCAGGGCCGCCAGGGTGGCTGCGACGTCGTCACCGCTCACCGTGATCTCGACCGGCTGGGTGAGCCCGCCGGCGAACTCGGTCTCGAGGATCGTGAAGGCTTGCGCCGACTCGCTCTCCTCCGGAAGGGTGGAGACGCCTCCGAGTCCGGTGTCCAGCGACAGGAAGCTGGTGGCAAAGAGCAGCAAGATCCCCGCCGAGGCGACCAGCGAGATCACCGGACGGCCCATCACCGTCCCGGTCACCCGGTCCCACAGACGTCCGCGTCGCTCCATCGACCGACGGCGGCGCACCCGCAGGGCGTCGACACGATCGCCCATCAGCGACAGCACGGCTGGCAGCAGCGTCATCGAAGCGGCGACCGCTGCGATGACCACCAGGATGGCGCCGACGCCCAGGGATCGGAACAGGCTGTTGGGAAGGATGAGCATCCCGATCAGCGCCAGCACGACCGTGAGCCCGGAGAAGAACACGGCCCGGGTGGCGGTCGCCCCGGCACGACCGATGGCGTCGAGCTTCTCGAACCCTTGGGCTCGCTCTTCGCGGTAGCGGGAGACGATGAACAGCGAGTAGTCGATGCCCACGGCCAGACCGATCATCGAGATCATGTTGGTGATGAAGAAGCTGAGGTCGAAGGCCCGGCCGACCAGGGCGGCCAATCCCATGGCGACGCCGATGGCCACCACCCCGAGGACGATCGGGATCACGCCACTGGCGATGGTGCCGAACACCAGCACCAGCACGACCAGGGCCACGGCGATGCCGATGGTCTCCCCGGTGCGCAGATCCTGCTCGGCGGTGTGGTTGAACTCGTTGGCCAGCGTGGCCGGGCCGGCAACCAGCGCCTCGAACCCGTCGGGTCCTTGGACGGCGGTGACCGCCTCCTTGACCAGCTCGGCGTTGGCTGACACGGCGTCGACGTCGGTTCCCGCGACCGCCACCGGCAGCAGCACGGTCGTTCCGGTATCCGACACCGGGCCGTCCCCGGTGAGGTATGAGCCAACATGGCCGACGACCTCGGGGCCGAGGTCGGCGACCGTAGCTTGCACCGCACCCACGTAGGCGGCGTACTCGGGATGATCGGCGCTCACCCCGTCCGCCTCGACCACCACGAACTCGGTGTCGGCCGCGTCCCCGCGAATCTCCTCGATCAGGGCGGCCGCCCGCGCCGCCTCCGGCTCGTCGGTGAAGGTGATCTCGGTGGTCAGTGCACCGCCGAGCAGCAGGGTCGTCAGCAGACCGGCGGTGGCGAGCAGGACGGCCCATACCGCCACGGTGGTCCACGGTCGGCGGGCGCTCGCTCTTGCCAGTGCCTGGGTTCCGATGGTCATTGCCTTCCTCCTTGATGTCCGAACGCTGTATGCGTACACTGTATGTATACGGCGTATGTATACAGCGTAAGTAAGTGACTGTCAAGAAGGAATCGAATGACTTACGATGTAGGTATGACGACCACCGAGCGGGCACCGCTGACCAGGGAGCGGATCATCGAGGCCGCCGTCGCCTTCGCCGACGAGCACGGCATCGAGGAGCTCTCGATGCGAAAGCTGGGTGCCGAACTCGGCGTCGAAGCGATGTCGCTCTACAACCACGTCGCCGACAAGGCCGACATCTACGACGGGATGATCGACCACGTCTTCGCCTCGATCCCCCTCCCCGACCCCGACGTGTCGTGGCAGGACTCGGTCCGCCAGATCGGCGCCGCCGCCATGGATCGCTTCACCGAGCACCCCTGGGTGGTGGTGCTGCTCATGCAGCGGGGCAACTTCGGTCCCGCCGCGTTGAGCTTCATGGATCAGGTGCTGGCCATCCTCGTCGACGTCGGCTTCTCCGACGAGGATGCCCACCACGCCTGGCAGATGCTCGCCTCCCACACCATGGGCTACGCCTTCCAGAACGCCA
>CAZCBO010000009.1:0-25119 GCA_964496825.1 uncultured Acidimicrobiaceae bacterium | reverse complement strand
GTCGTCGACCCGGGGGACGCCGGCCTTGCGGAAGTACTTCGAGACCATGATGTCGCCGGCCACCTGGGACCAGCCGGCAGGGACCTCGGCGTCCTTCATCTCGAACACCACGGATCCATCGGGGTTGGTGATTCGGGAGTCGCGTCGAACCCACTCGACGCTGTCGTAGGGATCCTCGCCTGCGGTCGTGAAACGGCGCTCGATCCGCAACCCTGTGCTCATTGTTCCTCCCTCGGCCCGGGCAATCGGGGACTTATCCACATCGTTGTCCACCACCACTAGATGTTGGGGTAGGGAAGTGATACGACCCCTAGATCTAGCGTGCTACACGAGTGTAATTACATCGGTGTCATCCGTCAACTCTTTAGCGATATCGCGCGAAGTTCCTCCTGACGCGACCGCCCCGGCCGGTGCAGCACCGGTCGGGGAAGATGGAGGTCCTTTGTAGACCACGCGCTCGCAGTGGGCAACTCAATACGCTCTGTGTTTTTCGCGACGGCGGGAACGTTTTCGCGGAGTGACCGAACCGTGGGCCGGGAACCGCGTATATCGCGGCTGCGAACCCTGGGTTCGGGACCGCGCCCGGCGCGGCTGGGAGCCCACGGTTGGCGCTACCCGGCCTCCTCGGCGCGGGCGACGAGCACGTCGCGCACCTCGACGATGTCGGCCGGACAGGTCCCGGCCGCCTTCCAGTAGCACCATCCGGTGGGGAGGAAGAACACCTGGAACAGTGACAGGCCGAGTGCCCAGTTCCAGGGCGGCGGCACCGAGTTCTCGATGGCGGAGGCCACCGCCGCGGTCAGGGCGGCGCCCAGCGACCGGCCCACCCCGTTGACGAGGTTGCCGAGGCCGAACACCGTGCCACGGTGCTCGGGCACGTTGACGTCGGAGATGAGGGCAAACCAGTTCGGCGAATCGGCCGAGGTCAGCGCCAGGGCGACGATCGCCGACAGGAACGCCACCGCCACCCACGGGTTGGTGAACACGCTGGCCAGGACCTCGGGGATGAGGGTGGCGGTCGCGGCCCCCTCGGTGACCTCGAGCCCATTGAGGGGAATCCAGAAGAACACGAGGAAGAACGGGATGGCGCCGAGGATGCCGATCATCGACAGCCGCGCCCGGCCGCTCAGCGTGCGCCGCTGCCAGCGGTCCCCGAGGTGCCCGAACAGGATGGAGAACAGCGCACCGAGCGTGAACAGGGCGGCGAACAGGCCGCCGACCCTGGTCCCGGTGGCCGAGTCGTAGCCCTGGGCGATCACCTTCTCCTGATAGAGCAGCGGCACCCAGATCAGTGACCCGTAGGCGACCTGGGCGGTGAGACCCTGGAGGATCAACCAGAGGTTCGTCCTTCGCGCGAAGAGGACCGGGATCTGGGACCGATCGATCCGGTACTCGTAGTCGCCCCCGTCGGCGTAGAGCCCCGAAAGGGCCGGTTCCTTGTAACCCCGGGGTGCTTCGAAGGTTGGGAGGTAGAGGAGGGCGAAGAGGAACCCGGCTGCGGCGACGACGACCAGCGGGACGCGGAAGTTGTCCGCGCCGAGCTGGGAGGCGAGCAGGGCCCCGATGACCCCGCCGAGGCCCTGGGAGATGCCCCAAAAGCTCATCGCCAGACCGCGTCGGTCCGGGCCCACGAAGTCGGAGATCACCGAGAACCCGATGGAGGCGATGGACCCGAGCCCGACGGCGACGACCATCTGGTACATGGCGAGCTGCCAGAACACCTCCGCCGTGGCCGACAACAGGGAGCCACCCGCCCAGATGATCGTGCCCCAGAACAGCAACGGCTTGCGGTCCCGCGAGTCACCGACATACCCCCACAGCACGGCGGTGACGGCGACCACGAGGATGGTGGCGCCCGACAGCACGCCGATCGCGGTCTCCGAGGCATTGAGCTCCTCCGAGACGGGCAGCACCATCGCCGGCAACATCGTCAGCGCCGCGTTGTCGAGCGAGGCGAGGACGACGAAGACGACGATCGTATAGCCGACGTGGACGGGTCCGCCCCACCAGCGAGGGCGTTCCAGGTTCATCGGTGAGGGTTGCGGGCGCTCAGTCTGCCGGTCCGGGCTCGGGCTCGTCGGGGCTCGTCCACGGGGGCGAGGTCACCGGCGGCGGCTCCGGGCCACTGCCAAACGGTGCCCACCACGCCAGGACGAGGCCGAGCACGATACCGACGAGGGGAAGGATCCAGAGCACGTCGCTGTGCAGCGGTATGACGCCCCAGAGCCACAGGCTGAGGCCGCCGAAGAGGCCGAAGAAGAACCCGGAGATGGCCCCGAGGATGGGCCGGCCCTTCATGTCTTCTTCCTTCCTGCGGCGAGGGTGCCGGCTCCGGCGAGGCCTGCCAACGCGGTGGACGCGATGGCGGCGACGCCGGGATCACCCGAGATGGCGACCGTCACCACCGCCTCACAATCGGGATAGCCGGTGTGGTTGTGAAACGCCCGGACCTCGAGGCCGCCGGTGCCCCTGGGCACGATGCTCGGGAGGTCGTACGTATAGGAATCGGCGTCGCTGACCTCCGTCGACTCACCCTCCCAGCTGGCCACGCTCCACCACTGTCGTGCAAAACGGATGGCGACCCCACCCTCGAACGGAACCTCGTCGTCGCTCGGCGCGGCACCGGGGCCGAGGTCGCCGACGTAGCCCACCGTGGCGCTGGGAGGCGCTTCGAACAGCTGGTCGCGGGGCCTGGCGGCGTCGAGCGTCTTGTCCGTCGCCTTCTCGGGGAAGGTCGCCGACCCCCGGCAGCTCCCCTTGGTGATCTCTGCCGACGCCGGGATGGCCACCACCCCGACGACGAGCACGGTGAGCATGCCGAGCAGCAGGGCGGTGGCGATGCGGCGCTGCATGGGTGATCTCCCTTCCGTCCGAGGAGTCTACGGGCCGGCCCTCCGGCCTGCCGGTATTCTCACCGAGCCCTATGGATCAGCTCACCCCTTCCTGGCGCCCCTCCGGCGAGACGGTGGCCAACGCCAACCTGACCGAACTGATGGAGGAAGGGGGCTTCCGGTTCTACGAGGAGCTGCACCGTTGGTCGGTGATGGACCCTGGGGGGTTCTGGGGGGAGGTGATCGATCGGCTTGGGATCGTCTTCGAGACACCCCCTGGGTCGATTCTCGAGGGCAGCGACGAGGACCCGACCTGGCTTCCCGGTGCCACCCTCAACATCGTCGAGTCGTGCTTCACCGCACCGCCAGATGCTCCAGCGGTCATCTACCGCCGTGACGGGACCGACCACACGATGAGCTACGCCGAGCTGCGTGCAGCGCTGGCACGGTTCGCCAACGGTCTCGTCGACCACGGCGTCGAGCCGGGCGATCGCGTCGCCATCGTGATGCCGATGACGGTCGAGGCTGTGATCGCCTACCTCGGCACGGTCGCCGCCGGAGCCGTCGTGGCATCGGTCGCCGACTCCTTCGCTGCCGAAGAGATCGGCACCCGGTTGCGACTCACCGAACCCGTGCTCACCGTCACCCAGGACGAGATCCGACGTGCCGGCAAGACCCTGCCGATGTACGAGAAGGTGGTGGACGCCGGTGCCGGCCGCTGCGTGGTCGTCGACACCGGCGCAGGCACGGTGCTGCGCGACGCCGACGTCGCTTACGAGGACTTCCTGAGCGATCGGACCACCTTCGCTCCGGTGCCCGGCGAGCCGTCCGATGCCACCAACGTCCTCTTCTCCTCGGGGACAACCGGGGAGCCCAAGGTCATCCCGTGGACTCAGCTGACTCCGATCAAAGCGGCGATGGATGGCCGCTACCACCAGGACATCCATCCCGGCGACGTCGTGGCCTGGCCGACCAACCTGGGCTGGATGATGGGCCCGTGGCTCATCTATGCCTCGCTGATCAACGACGCCACGATCGCCCTCTACGACGACGTGCCAGTCGAGCGGGGGTTCATCGACTTCGTGGCCGATAGCGGCGTGACCGTGCTGGGGACCGTGCCTTCGATCGTCTCGGTGTGGCGCGCCACGGGCATCCTCGACGATGCGCCGTGGACAGAAGTCCGGGTGCTTTCCTCCACCGGCGAGGCCTCGGTGCCGGGCGACTACGCCTGGCTCATGGAACAGGCCGGAGGGGTGCCCGTCATCGAGTATTGCGGCGGTACCGAAATCGGCGGTGCCTACATCTCGGGAACGGTGATCCAGGATGCGGTACCCGCCACCTTCACGACTCCGACCCTCGGCCTCGACGTGCGGATCCTCGACGACGAAGGGAAGCAGGCCGATAGCGGCGAGCTGTTCATCGTGCCGCCCTCGATCGGGCTCTCCCAGACCTTGCTCAACGAGGACCACCACGAGGTCTACTACGCCGGGGTACCGAAGGCCGACGTGCCGCTGCGGCGGCACGGCGACTACATGGAGCGTCTCCCCAACGGCTACTACCGGGCGCACGGACGGGTCGACGACACGATGAACCTGAGCGGGATCAAGGTCTCGTCGGCCGAGATCGAGCGGGTGGTCGCGGCCGTCCAGGGCGTGGCCGAATCCGCCGCCATTGCGATCGTCCCACCCGACGGAGGTCCGAGCCGGCTCGTCGTCTACGCCGTCCCCGACGAGCCCTCTCGGGTCGACGTCGATCGGTGGCGGTCGGAGATGCAGGAGGCGATCCGTTCCCAGCTGAACCCGCTGTTCAAGCTGACCGAGGTCATCGTCATCGATGAACTGCCACGGACGGCGTCGGCGAAGGTGATGCGCCGGTCCCTACGGGACGCCTACCGATGAAGCCGGTGGCGGTGCTGCGCAACGACGCAGAGGTCCCGCCCGGCTACCTGGCGCCTGCTCTCGAGCGGTCGGGCAGGCCGTGGCTGCTGGTACGCCTCGACGAAGGGGAGCCATTGCCGACGGTCGAAGCCGTGCACGGCGTGGTAGTGCTCGGCGGCAGGATGGGGGCGTACGACGGTGCCTTGCACCCGTATCTCGAGGAGGAGAAGCGGTTCGTTGCGGGATGCGTGGAGGCCGATGTCGCGGTGCTCGGCATTTGCCTCGGCTCACAGCTGGCTGCCGCTGCCCTCGGCGGCGAGGCCTACCTGGCCGACGCTCCCGAAGCAACGCTCGGTCCGATCGACCTGACGGAGGCGGGGGCCGCCGATCCCGTCCTCGCCCGTCTCATCGAGCGTCCGGTGCTCCGCCTGCATCAGGACACCTGGGACGCTCCACCGGGGGCGACGACGCTGGCACACGGCGGGGGCTTTGCCCAGGCCTACCGGCTGGGTTCGGCGCTCGGGATTCAGCCTCACCCGGAAGCGGATCCGGATGTTGTCGCCGGCTGGCTGATGCGCGACAGCATCAGGGAGCTGGTGCACCGCGCCGGTAGTGATCCCGACGAGCTGTTGTGGGCGATGGCCGCCGGGCGGGAGGACGGCGAGGTGACCGCAGCCCGCTTCTTCGGCGCGTGGCTGGACGAGTTGTGAGAGACGCGATCACCGACGCCTACCGGGTCATCGAGCCCCACCTTCGGCGAACGCCGACCCTCGTCCTCGAGCCCGGGCTCACCCTCAAGCTCGAAGGTCTCCAACACGCGGGGTCGTTCAAGCCCCGTGGGGCCTTCGCCAATCTGCTGCTCAGGGACGTGCCCGCTGTCGGAGTGGCGGCGGCCTCCGGCGGCAACCACGGCGCCGCCGTGGCGTATGCGGCGGCCAGCCTCGGAATCCCGGCCCACATCTTCATCCCGTCGGTGGCGCCGCAGGCCAAGGTGGAGCGGATCCGAGCCCTGGGCGCCGATCTCGAGATCGTGGGCCACCGCTACGACGACGCGCTCCAGGCCTGCCTCGCCTTCGTGGCCGACACGGGTGCGCTCGACATCCATGCCTACGACCAGCGGGAGACGATCCTCGGCCAGGGTTCGGTCGGGTTGGAGCTCGAGGAGCAGGCTCCCGGAATCGACACGCTGCTCGTGTCGGTCGGCGGCGGAGGGCTGATCTCGGGCATCGCCGCCTGGTACGAGGACCGGGTCAGGGTGATCGGTGTCGAGCCGAGGTTGTCGCCAACGCTCACCGCCGCGCTCGAGGCGGGGACACCGGTCGACGCACCCACCGAGGGCATCGCCGCCGACTCATTGGCGCCGAAACGGGTGGGCGAGCTCGTACTCCCGATCGCCCAGGCCCATGTCGCCGACGTCCTCCTCGTCGAGGACGACGAGATCGCCGCCGCTCAGCGCCGGCTGTGGGACACCGCCAGGGTCGTCGCCGAGCCGGGCGGTGCCGCCGCCGCGGCGGCGCTGTTCTCGCATCGATACGTGCCGGGCGCGGACGAGCACGTTGGCGTCCTCGTCAGCGGGGGAAATACCGACGCGGTTGCCCTCTGAATCAGTCCTCCAACAGCCGCGGTAGCAGATAGCCGCCCCTCCGGGCGATCCCTTGCGCTCGTGATCGCAGCGTCGTCGTCGAGCAGATACCAGGCGAGCGCCGACAACGCGTAGGCTGCGTTCGGGCCGTGCGGATCGAGCTGCAAGCAGTGCGCGGGGAATCGAGGGCGGCGCTGGATCGCCGGCGTGATACAGGTCGGCCATGGTCATCGCGAAGTGCACCTGGGGTGAATTCGGGTTCGCGCTCAGGGCGCGCGCTGGGCCTCAACCCGGCCCTCGCCAGCCAGGCAAGGCCGAGCCACGAACTCCATGTCCCGATCTTGACCAGCCGACCTTTCGACGACCTTTCATGCGCCGAGCCGCTTCCTAGGATTGGGGAGCAGCCAAGGAGGCCCGAACAGGTGATGGATCGGCCGTACGATGCTTTGCGGGATCGCCTCGTCGGGTTCACGGGCATCATCATGCTGATCGGGCTGGCCGATACCGGCAAGACCGGCCTCGCCAGGCTGCTCGTCTCGGATGCGCTCGCCGAAGGGTTGAAGGTCGCCTTCGTGGACGGCGATGTCGACTCGGGCGTCGCCGGGCCGCCGGCAACCACCGGGTTGAAGTATGTGACGGACACCGCCGACCTCGACCCGTCGGTCCCGCCCGCAGAGATGCGCTTCGTGGGCTCGACCTCGCCCCAGAGCGTCGTCCTACCGCACGTCGTCGGCGTGGCCTCTTTGGTCGAGATCGCACGGCCAAACGCCGACCTGATCGTGGTCGACACGTCGGGTGTGGTCGCCGGGGTCGTTGGCCAGACGATCAAGTACCACCTCGCCGAGCTGGTCCGGCCCGATCTGGTCATCGCCCTCGAACGAGGCGAGGAGCTGGAGCCGACGATCGGCATGCTCCGCCGGTTCCTGTCGATGAAGATCGCCACCACGGCCCCCGCCGAGGATGGTGACCCACCGTCCCCGCTCGAGCGTCAAGAGCGACGCTCGAAGCTGCTCGCCGCCGCGCTCTCGCCGCCACTGCAGCGCTGGCGGGTCCAGACCACCGTCTTCGCCCCGACCTTGCCTGAGGAGTTCGATCCGGCCCGGCTCGACGGGATGCTCGTCGGCGTGCTCGACGACCAGGGTCGCTGCCTCGGGCTCGGCGTGCTCGAACACGTCGATGACGTGCTCAGGGTCGCCACCCATCACGGCGACGCGATGCGAGGGCTGCGTCTCGGGTCGATGCGCATCGACCTCGAGACCTTCGACACCCAGCGGGTGCGGCTCCGCCAGCTCATCTTCGGGATCTGATCGGCGTGGAATCCGCGAAAAGGTCCTCTGAGAAACTTGTCGACAACGGGTTGTGCACAAGGACCTGTGGATTGATGTGGGTATGTGGAGAACTGGGTGTCGGGACCGATAGCTAGCGCCATCGAACGTCAAGTGACTAGTGCCGCGACCGGGAATCCCTGCGAACAAAGGAAAACGGGGTAGTTGAATCGGCGGGCCGATCTTCGTATCGTGCGCGGCAGATGGCCCAAGGTGCCGGAGCAGCCATACCTCGTTCGGGGAAGTGCGGGGACCGGTTGCAAGGGTAACTTGGGCCATCCTCGTGTCCATGGGGCGCTCGAATCAGTTCGTGGAGAGCGCCTCGTAGAGGTCGAGGAACCGATCGGCCGCTCCCTCCCAGGAGAACCGCGCTGCAAATCCGGCGGCGCCTGCGGCGAGCCTGGACCGAAATTCGGGATGGTCGAGGATCGCGGTGACCGCGGCGGCGAAGGAGCGGGGATCGTTCCCGTCGACGAGCAAGCCCGAGTCGGCGTCGGCGACGGTGTAGGCGAGTCCGCCCACCCTGGCGGCGACCACGGGGAGTCCGCACGCTTGGGCCTCGACGGCGACGAGACCGAAGGACTCCGAGCGTGACGGCATCACCAGCACGTCGGCGGCGCGGTAGAAGGCGGCGAGCTGATCGTGGGGCTGCGGTGTGACGAACCGCACTCGATCGGTGAGGCCGAGCTCGGAAGCGAGCCGGTGCAGATGGACGACCTCCTCCGAGCCCAGGGCTCCGCTCGGGCCGCCGACGACGATGAGGCGGGTCGGTCCGCTTCCTGCTTCCACCGACGGAGGGATATCCGTGAGCATCCGGATGGCGATGTCGACTCCTTTGTGGGCCTGGATCCGTCCGACGAAAAGGGCCACCGGCTCCGGTCCGATGCCGAGCCGGAGTCGGGCGTCGTCGCGGTCTCCAGGCGAGAACAGCCGATGGTCGACTCCGGGAGCAGACAGACAAAGCCGTTCCGGGCTGGCGGCGTAGTGCTCGAGCAGGTCGTCGAACTCGTAGGGTGTGGCCGCCACCACACAGTCGGCCAGCGCGATCACGTCGTCCTCCGTCCGGACGCGGACGGTCGGCGAGAGCGTCCCACCCGAAGCGTCCTTGACCCGGCCCAGCGTGTGGAAGGAATTGGCCAGGGGGCGAGCGAGGGCCTCTTTGACCAGCACCCCTGCCCAGCCGCTCAGCCAGTAGTGGGAGTGGACGATGTCGAAGATCTCGCCGCTCCGCCCGATCCAGCCGATCACGCCTTCGGCAAAGGGAGCTACCCACGGAGCGAGCTCGTCGATCGGCATCACCACCGGTGGGCCGGCGTCGATGTGAACCACTCGATAGCCGGCCGCCGGTTCCACCACCTCGGGTGTCTCGGGGTCGCTCCGGCGTGTGAACACGACGGCGTCGACGCCGCGTTCGGCCATCGTTCCGGCGAGCTCGTCGACGTACACGTTCATGCCCCCGGCGTCACCGATGCCGGGCTGGCGCAACGGTGAGGTGTGCATGGCCAGGTAGGCCACCCGGTTGATCACCTGAAGGTCCCTTCGATCCGGTACAGCGGGCGCGGTGATGCGCCGAGCCGGAACTTATACGGCTCGTCTCCCTTGAGCAGATCGAGCCTGGGCACACCGGCGGTGATGAGGCGCTCGATCAGGAGCGTCAGGAGCACGATGCCCGGTGAGGCTGCAGACGCCTCCGGCTCGTACGCCGAGTTGTAGAGGTAATAGGCGTCCCGTTGGTCGAAACCGAAGCCGGTGGCGACCGGTTCGCCCCCAACGGTGAGGACGTCGACCGATGCACCTGCTGAGTCGACGAGATCGGCGAAGAACGCCTCGCGTTGCGATGTCATGAACCCACCCTTGTCTCCCGAAGACATGCGGTGTTGACCGGCGAAGAGGGAGACGGCCGCAGCATCCCGGCGTTGCTCGAGCCTCGGCTCGCCGAGCGCCTCGACGAAGCGACGCCGCTTGCGCCGCACCTCGTGACGCTCCTTCTTGAGAAGCCCGGCCAGCCATGATTCGGGATCGCCGGGGAGTTCGAGGACCATCGTCGCTCCGTCGTGGGCGATGCGGTGGCCGTGGCCGCCGGTGTCGAGCGCGGCATGGAGTGCGGTGGCAGCCTCCTCCGGCAGGCTGTCCAGCGAGAACGAACGACCGCTGAAATGCGTCGCGGTGACGTCGATCGCCGCTCCCGGATCACCGAGGGGGCTGTGGTAGTCGGTCACGTCGGCATCGCCAACGAACAAGATGCGGCCACCCGACTCGCGCAGCGCCAGCGCGCCGCGATCGGTCGAGACGAGAGCGAGGCGGTCGCCGCCGGCCTCGTGACGCCACCAGGCCTCGAGAAAGGGTCGCTGTGGAAACGGCCCCGTCGCCGGTGCCGTCGCGGTCTGCGTGAATGCCTCGTCCGACCACCGGGTGGAAACGGGGCTCATTCCACTGCCATCGACCCGACGACCCTGCCCCCGCCAAAGATCGCGGGTTCGGCAACGCGCGCCAGGCCGTCACGCATCGCGTCCGACAGCATGCCCAGCCGGTCGGCGGCGACGACCGCCGCCGCGGCAGCGGCAGCCCCGCTTCCCGAGCGGGCCTTGGCAGCAATGCCGACGCCGTGTCTCGCCAGGCCGATGGCACCTTCCGCTCCGGCCTTCACCGGTCCGCCCCACCACCGGCCCAGGACGCCGTCGGGCCGTTCGTTGTCCGCGACCAGCGCCGGATGGCGGGTCATCGCGTCACGGACCGCTGCGTACCGGTCGTCGACGGTGAGGGTCGAGAAGGCCCGCGCCAGGCCGCGCACGGTGCCCCTGGCGGATGGAGCGCCGCAGTGGTCGATGCCGGCCGGGACCGCCTCGACGCCGGTCACCTCCTCGATCAAGGCGAGGATCCGTTGCTGGAGCGGGTGATCCGCATCGATGTAGGAGGCGGTCGGCCAGCCCGCTGCCACGCTGGCCACCAGCATCCCCGCGTGCTTGCCGGAGCAATTGTGGTAGATCGACCGTGCCGACGAAGCACCCCTGCGCAGCACCAACGCCCGAGCCCCTTGAGAGAGCGGCCAGCCGGGTGTGGTGCGTAGCGCCGGCTCGTCGAGTCCGCCCGATTCGAGGACGCGGTGGACGGTGGCGAGATGCACCGGCCATCCGCTGTGGCTGGCACACACGACGGCGAGGTGCTCGGGGGGGACGTCCAATCCCGCCTCGATCGACGCCGTTGCCTGAAAGGGCTTGATCGTCGATCGGTAGAACATCGTCCGATCCGGCTCCCCCGATGTCAGCAACTCGGCGCCGGAGGAGTCCATGGCGCAGACGTCGACCTCGTGGGTGGATTCGCCGACCCCGGAGCGGTAGGTGGTGAACCGCACCCGGTGCTACCTGCCCTGGAGCAGATCTCCGGCGTCGGCGAGGCCCTCCTTGTAGCGGCGGGTCAGCTCGGCGTTGATCGCGTCATAGACCTCATAGACGTTGCGCCGCTCCCTCGAAACGATGCGCTCGGCGTCGGTGAGCGTCGCCTGGATCGCGATCAACTCGTCATCCTCGATCGCCGGCAAGTGGGTCAGGAAGTCGTCCTGGAGGATGGTGTCGACCGGGTGCCGCTCCTCCCCACCGCTGTCGGGCGGCTCGAGGGGGAGCTCCTTGGGGATCGGGCTGCGGTGGGTGCCGCCGACGCCGGTGGCAAGGATCTGGGGAAGTGCCTCGATCAGGGTTCGTGTCTCCTCGCCGGAGCGCCGGCGCAGCTCGAAGGCGAGGAGGTCCATTCTTCCGTGGAGCATGCGGCGGTAGTACGACAGCTCGGTGTCGAGCTCGTCGAGCGTCACCCTTCTCGCCCGCAGCTCGTCGATCGAGAGCTCCTCGAGGTTTGCGATGTAGGCGGGATCGGTGACGTGGTCGATCTTGCGACGGCGCGGATCCACGCTCTGGTCTTCCCCGGTCTTCATGTCAGGGACAGTAGTGGCGGACCGTCGGGTACGGATTCACCGCCACGCCGCCCGGTCGGATCTCGAAGTGGAGATGCGGCGACGTATAGCGGGCGTTGCCGCTGTTGCCGAGGTAGCCCACGATCGTGCCCGCGCTCACCCGTTGGCCCGATGAGAGGTTCGTTGGATGGCTCTCCAGGTGGGTGTAGTAGAAGGTGATGCCGATGTCGGAGTAGACATGGGTGGACAGTCCGCCGAGGCTGTTCGACGAGAAGCGCACCGTGCCGTCCATCACGGCCAGGAGCGGCGTGTTGCGGGCGTTGAACATGTCGACGCCCTTGTGCCGCCGTCCCCCGGAGCGCGGGGCGCCCCAGGTGTTCGCGAACGCGGCGCCGCCCTGGACCGGGCAGACGAACCCGGGAGTGGCGTCGGGCGGGAGGCCACCGGCGCCCCCGCCTCCTCCCCCACCGCCGCCCCTTGCGGCTGCGCGGGCCGCCGCGGCGCGCGCCTCGGCCGCCTTGAGCTCGGCTCGTTCCCTGGCCAGGTTGTCGATGGCCGCCCGCTCGGCGGCGCTGGCGCTGTCATAGGCTGCCCTGGCCTCGGCCGCGAGCTCGCTGGTGCGATCGACCAGGGCCGAGATCTCGACCTCGAGGGCTTCGACGGCGGTGCGTTGCTCGCCGAGGTCGAGGGTGAGGCGATCCATCTCCCTGGAGACCGAGGACAGCCGATCGAGGTCGGCGATGTCGCGGCTCGTCGCGTTGTCGATGAGCACCTGCGAGGTGAGCAGGTCCTGGATCGACCCTGCTTCGAAGGCCTGGCTCACGAGAGTGACGCCGCCGGTGGTGTACGCCTCGAGAACCAGATCCCTGGCGACCAGTCGGAGCTCGTCGACTTCGGTGTCGTACGCCTCGATTCGGTTCTCGAGGAGCCCGATCGTGTAGTTGAGGCGCTCGAGCTCGGTGGTCACCTCGTCGAGTTCGATCAGGGCTGCCTCGAGCTCGTCCTGGGCGGCAACCCACCGGTCACGCGCCCGCTGCGTCTCCCGTTGCGCCTCTTCGACCTTGTCCTCGGCCCGCTCGACGTCCTCCTCGGTCTGAGCGGACGCGGTCAACGGGACGATCGCCAGTAGGGCGAACACCAGGGGAACCACCACGGCGCGCAACGAGCGCGAGATCTCCATGCGGGCGCCAGGCTACCCACGTGCCCCCCAAAAGCACGCTCGGCGTCAGCCGATGATCAGCAGCGCCACCCAGAACAAGGGTGCGGCGATGAACACTCCGTCGATCGGGCTGAGGAGTCCCGGGGCGCGGGCGGAGTGGACGATCGTGCCGGTTCGCATCAGCGAGCCGAAGGCGCGACCGGCGACGAGGCCGGCCCCTGCGAAGACCGAGCCGAGCAGGCCGGCAGGCAGCCCGACTTCGTCGGCCAGCAGCCCGACGATCACCCCGGCGACGATCGAAGCGGCGAAGGCGCCGACGTTCGGGTCGAGGGCCTGCCCTCCGTAGACCGACGTGACCATGGCCCCGAGGATTCCGGCCGCGACGATGAACATGAAGGCCAGGGCGGTCATCGTCGAGATCATCCGCAACAGTACGAGCGCACCCGTTCCGGTGGACGCGACGACGGCGACCGTGACGGTGGATCCGATGTTGACGACGTCGCGATGGCGCTTGTCGAAGATCGGCCAGGAAATGGCGAGGAGGATCGAGGCGCCGACGGCGCCGGCCCATCCCTCGAGTCCCCACGCGTACGTGGCCATACCGGCCATCGGTGGGGCTGCGATCAGCGCCCACACGTTCAGGCGGTCGAGCGCCCTGGCGTCGGTGTTCGCCAGGTCCCACAGCCAGGCCAGGGCGGCCCCGACTGCCACGGCGACGAACCACTCGACCGGTATCCATGAAGCGATGAGGAGCGCGCTGAGCAGGATGAACGAGAGCACGTTCTCGGCAGGGTCCGCAACGGACCGGGCCGCGGTGGTGCCACCGGAGACGGGCGGGATGATCGCGACCTCGTCATCGGCCGTCACCGGGGTCTCGTGATCGGCCGGCTCACCGTTCACCCACACGCGTGCGGCATTCAGCTGCTCGGCGAAGCGGTCCCCGTAGTCGGTGACGGCGCGGTCGATCACCTCCCCGACGGTGGCCGCATCGATCGATACCTCCGACTCACCTGCGGCTTCACGCAGGCCGGCAAAGAGGCGAAGGGTGGCCATGGCCGCTGAGGCTAGTGGCCTCCACCGGCGGGGAGCAGCCTCCCGACACACTCGCCGAACCCGATCGTCGGCCCGGATCCGTCGCCGCACCGACCGCGCAGGATCACGGTGTCGCCGTCGCGGAGGTATGTCCGCTGCGATCCGTCGGTGAGGGTGATGGGCTCGGCTCCGTTCCTGGTGATCTCGAGGAGGCAGCCGAGGGATCCGGGATCGGATCCGGACACGGTTCCCGAGGAGAACAGGTCACCGGCCCGAGCGGTGGCGCCGTTGACGGTGGCGTGGGCCAGCTGCTGAGCCATGGTCCAGTACATCTCCGCAAACCGCACCTGCGCGACGACCGTCTCCTCCGCCGAATCGTCGGGAACGATCGCCGCCTCGAGCTCGAGGTCGACGGCTGTCGGCCCGTCGGTGCGGAGATACGGCAGCACCTCGGGCTCCTGTGGGGGCGGCTCCACCCGGTGGGGTGCGACGGCGTCCAGCGGAATGATCCACGGCGACATCGACGTCGCAAACGACTTGCTGAGGAATGGCCCCAGCGGCTGGTACTCCCACGCCTGGAGGTCGCGCGCCGACCAGTCGTTGATCAGGCACATTCCGAAGATGTGGTCCTCGGCTTCCGTGGCGGGGACGGGCTCGCCGGGGCGGTTCGCGTTCCCGGTGACGAACCCGACCTCGAGTTCGAAGTCGGTGGCGACCGAGGGGCCAAAGGTCGGCGGCCCGCCGTCCGTTCCCCGACGCTGTCCCCGCGGCCTCCTGATGTCGGTTCCGGAGATCACCACCGTCCCCGCCCGACCGTGATAGCCCACAGGGAGATGTCTCCAGTTCGGGAGCAGCGGCTCGACATCGGGCCGGAACAGCCGGCCAACGTTGGCCGCGTGGTTGATCGAGGAGTAGAAGTCCACGAAGTCCCCGATCTCCACGGGAAGGTGGAGCGTCGCCCGACGCTGCGAGACGAGGCCCGCTTCACCGACCTGTTCGAGCTCGTCGTTGCCTGCGGTCAGCAGTTCCACGATCCAGGCACGAACCTCGGTCCATACCGGACGTCCGAGGCCGAGGAAGCGGTTGAGCGACCGGTCGGCGAAGAGCCCATCGGGCAGATCGAGGCCGTCGAACAGCCCGGCGCGCGCCACCGCCTCGAGGTCGAGGATCTGATCTCCGATGGCCACACCGACGCGGGTCGGGGCGTCATCGGTGCTGAACACGCCGTAGGGGAGGTTCTGGATCGGGAAGGGCGATTCGGATGCCACCGGCACCAGCGACTCGAGGTCGGGTGCGACGACGTGGGTCACGGTAGGTATCCGAGCGCGGCCAGATCGTCGACGGGTTCGTCGAACTCGCAGCTGCCGTAGGCGATGAACCCGTCGCGCCGCGTCTCTTCGACGGCGTCGGACCCGATGCGCTCGCCTCTCCATTCGATGCCGCCGAAGGTCACGTCGAATGCATGGGGGTCGGTGTCGTTGATGATCGCTTCCACCGTGAGCTGGCCCGCTCCCGCCCTTGCAGCGATGGCGGCGGTGAGCAGGTTGACGAACCCGTGGCGCATCACCCTGAGGTCTCCATCGTGGTGCCGGATTGGGTGGTGGAGGCCCGCGGTGGTCTTGAAGGGGATGCCGGTCTCGGTGCAGGCGATGATGAACTCGGCGACCTCGTGGGTGGAAGGGAACGCGTCCGGTGTCGGACCGCCGCAGCGCAGCTTCGCACCACCCACCCGCCGCGCCTCGGCGGCGACGCCGGCGATCGCCGTCACCGCAGCGGGGAGGGAGATCCCGCGTGGCACCTCGAGGAACGGGACCACGGTGCCGTTGATCGACGCCGCCGTGGTGAAGATGCGAGCGACGGCATCGCGATCGGCGTCGGGCGGCAGCCTGGCTTCGGCGAGGACGATGGACGCCGCGGGCTCCATCTCGGCATGGAAGGCGGCCGCGCCTGCGGCGCTCGGCCCCGGGTCGAGATCGAAGGTGGCCGCGACCGGCCATGGGCGTTCGCCCGCCTCCATCGTGGCCACGAGGTGCCCGGCCAGCTCGTCGAGCCGCGAGGTCGGGCAGAGGAACCGGTTGACGATCCAGCCTTCTGTCGAGTCGCGGGCGGCCCGGTAGCCCGCCACGGCTCCGGCCATGTCGAGGGACGCCGGCGGGTAGAGCCCGGCGTAGTCGATCAGGCCTCCGAAGAGCACCACCCGCGCATCCGGGATGAGGGTCGTCAAGGAATCCTCCCTCGTTCTTGCGTAGCGTGGGCCCGTATGCGGGCTGTGGCTACGCAAGAACGGCTCATCGGCCCCCCAGCCAGGTCCAGGCGTAGTCGTCCTCCTCGGCGTCGCGCCCGCCAGGGCCCAGCGACAAGGGCCGGAAGGTGTCGATCATCACCGCCAGCTCCTCGGTCGACTCGGCGCCGATGCTGGCCTCGACGCTCCCCGGCTGGGGACCATGGGTGTGGCCGCCGGGATGCAGCGAGATCGACCCGGCCTCGATGCCCGATCCCTTGCGCGACATGAAGTTGCCCTCGACGTAGAAGAGCACCTCGTCGCTGTCCACGTTGGCGTGGTTGTAGGGCGCCGGGATCGCCTTGGGGTGGTAGTCGAAGAGGCGGGGCACGAAGGAGCACACGACGACGTTGGGCGCTTCGAAGGTCTGATGCACGGGGGGCGGCTGGTGGACCCGGCCGGTGATCGGCTCGAAGTCGTGGATCGAGAACGTGTAGGGATACAGGCATCCATCCCACCCGACCACGTCGAAGGGGTGGTTCTTGTAGACGAACCGTGTGGTCCCGGCGCGGCTCTTCACCAGGACGTCGACCTCTTCCTCCTCGACGACGAGCGGCTCCTCGGGCCCGTGGAGGTCGCGCTCGCAGTAGGGCGAGTGTTCGAGGAACTGGCCGTTGCGGGACAGGTAGCGACGGGGTGGACCGATGTGGCCGGTCGACTCCATGATCAGGGCCCGCATCGGCTCCTCGGCTTCTTCGATCACCCAGCGGTGGATCGTCGAGGCCGGGATGATCACGTAGTCGCCGGGCTCGAAGGGCAGCGCCCCGAACGAGGTCTCCAGCGTCCCGGAGCCCTGTTCGACGTAGACCATCTCGTCCCCGATGGAGTTCTTCACCAGCGGGCTGTCGTCGCTGCCGGTGAAGTACGAGATGCGAACGTCGTCGTTGGCCAGCATCGTATGGCGGGAGGTGACCGGATCGCCCCCGGCCTTCAGCTGGTGCGTGCGGAAGTGGCGCGGCTTCAGCGGATGGTTGGGGGTGAGCTCCTGGTCTTCGAGCTCGACCGGCTCGATGGCCTGGAGCGCCGTCGGCAGGTTCGTGTGGTACAGCAGCGCCGAGTCGAAGGAGAATCCCTCCTCGCCCATCAGCTCCTCGGCGTAGAGGCCTCCCTCCGGATTCTCGAACTGGGTGTGGCGCTTCGGCGGGATCTCGCCGACCGTGCGGTAGTAGGGCATGGATTTCCTCCTCAGCGTGCATGGTACGCGCCACCGAGACCGAAGCCCGGGGAGTGGCATAATCGAGGGGAGCTGCTGTGGAGGAGCGCATGGACGACGATCTCAAGGCCAGGGCCAGGCAATTCGCGGCGAAGGACCCGTTCCCGCTGCAGGGCTTTTCCCACCTCGAATGGTGGGTCGGGAACGCCTACCAGACCGCGATGTTCCTGCGAAACATGCTCGGCTTCTCCGTGGTCGGGTACCGCGGGCCGGAGACCGGCGTTCCCGAGACCACCTCCTATCTGCTCGAGTCCGGCGCCATCCGGTTCATCGTCACCGGCGCCCAGGCGCCGGACCACCCGCTGGCCGATCATCTCCATCTCCACGGGCCGGGCGTCAAGGACGTCGCCTTTCTCGTCCCCGATGCCGAGGAGGCCTTCCAGCTCGCCATCGACCGCGGTGCCGACGCCGCCTACAAGCCCTTTGAGATCGAGAGCGAGCACGGCCGCCAGGTCGCCGGGGGGATCCACGCCTACGGTGACACGGTCCACTCGTTGATCGAGCGTGAAGGATTCCTTCCCGACTTCGAGCCCAGGGACGATCCGATCGCCGTCTCCGCCGGGCTCCACACCATCGACCACGTCGTCGCCAACGTGGAGGACATGAACGAATGGGTGGACTGGTACGAGCAGATCTTCGGATTCACCATGCTGCGCCACTTCGACGACGAGGCGATATCCACCGAGTACACGGCACTGATGTCGAAGGTGATGTGGGACGGCGAGGGCATCATCAAGCTTCCGATCAACGAGCCGGCCGAAGGCAAGAAACGCTCCCAGATCGAGGAGTATCTGATGTTCTACCGGTCCGCGGGCGTGCAGCACATCGCCATGGCCACCGACGACCTGCAGGCGACGATGGAGGACGTCCATGCCCGCGGTCTAGAGACCATCCACGTGCCCGACGAGTACTACGAGGAGGCGAGAGCGCGGGTCCCCGATCTCGACGCCGACTGGGACCGGATCAAGGCCAACCGCATCCTCGTCGACTCCGACGAGGGCGGACAATTGCTCCAGATGTTCACCCGGATGCTCCAGGACCGGCCGACCGTGTTCTTCGAGCTCATCGAGCGCCGCGGCGCCACCGGATTCGGGCTGGGCAACTTCAGGGCCTTGTTCGAGGCAATCGAGCGGGAGCAGGCCAAACGCGGGAACCTCTAACGCCGTGAGCCTCGAGCTTCAGATCGTCGAGGTCGGGCCGCGGGACGGGCTCCAGAACGAGGACGCCATCCTCGAGACGCCGATCAAGGTCGAGCTGATCCGGCGTCTCGTCGCCGCCGGCACCTCGCGCGTCGAGGTGGCCTCCTTCGTTCGTCCCGATCGGGTGCCACAGATGGCCGATGCCGAGGGCGTGCTCGGCGGGCTCGGGCCCAGCCCCGACGGAGTGTCGTACATCGGGCTCGTCCTCAACCGGCGCGGGCTCGCCCGCGCTCTGGAGACGACGGTCGATGAAGTGAACTTCGTCGTCGGCGCCACCGACGGCTTCAACACGGCCAACGCCGGTGTGTCTCCAGCGGTCACCATGCGGGAGATCGAGACCATGCTCCCTGAGGCGAACGAGGCGGGCCGACGGACCAGCGTGACGATCTCCGTCGCCTTCGGCTGTCCCTACGACGGCGAGGTGTCGGTCGCCGACGTCGTCGACCTGGCGCGCCGCGCTGCCGACGCCGGCGCATCCGAGGTCGCCCTCGGAGACACGATCGGGGTCGCGGTGCCTGCCCAGGTGCTCGCCGTCGTCGATGCGGTGCGACCCGCGGTCGACGGGGCTGCGCTCCGTTGCCACTTCCACGACACCCGCAACACCGCTGCCGCCAACGCCGTCACCGCCTACCAGGCCGGCGTCCTGGTGCTCGACTCCTCCGTCGGCGGAACCGGCGGATGCCCCTACGCCCCGAACGCGACCGGCAACGTTGCCACCGAGGATCTGCTGTACCTGTTCGATCGGATGGGGGTCGCCACCGGCATCGACCCCGAGGCAACGATCGCCACCGGCCGCTGGCTCGGCGAGCAGCTCGGTAAGCAGCTGCCGTCGGCGGTGGCCAAGGCAGGGTGGTGGCCCGAGTGAGCTCCAAGCTGCAAAGCTGCAAGCTACAAGTCGCAAGCCCGTCCGAGCGCTCTTCCCTGCCTGGATGCAGCTTGTGACCTGTGGCTTCTGACTTCCCTTTCCTACTCGTGGCTCTCTCGACTCGTCTTCCCGACGAGCAACAGGCCTGCTCCGACCACAGCAATCGCGGCCACCGCAATCAGCAGGATCCACACCGGGTTCGGCGACTCCGGAGCCTCGGGCGGCACGACCGGCGTCGTCGCCGCTTCGACGAAGCTGACCTCGATGAACTGGGCGATCGACTTCTGTCCATTGCGATCTCCCGCCCTGCCGTCCCAGACGGCAAACGCCACCGGCGTCGTCGTTCCGGCGGCGAAGGCAGCCAACTCCGGATCTCCCGTGTCGAGGGCACGGGAGTAGACCACCCGCCACCGGCCCTCGCGCCACTCGCCGGCCCCGTCGACCTGCTGGGCGTCTGCGGTGGTCAGGGTTCCGAAGCCGACCGCGAGGAGATCCTCGACCGGCGTGGTGCGATCCCGTTGGGCGTTGAGGTTGCCCAGCGCCTCGGCCGGCCGGTACAGGGGATCGTCGGCGTTCGGGTAGTAGTCGACGACCGCCTCAGGCGCGGTCCCGTAGCCGGATTCGATATCTGCTTGCCAGGCCGCTTTCCATTGCCAGATGTTCACGGGAGTGTCCGGGCCGCCCATCGTGTAGGGCGTATCCGCGTCCGTGGTAGCGAACTGGAGCGCCGCGGCGTCGGAGAAGAGGAGGTTGCCGGCAACCGAGGAGTCGACGCCGGAGTCGTTCCACTCCAACACGAAGTAGACGCGCTCGGCGTCGTGCTGAGCCCTGGCGGTGACGCCGTGGATCGTGCCGCCGCCGTAGGGCGGGGCGACGTTCTGGGCCGAGAGCGGAACGCGCAGCGAGGGCACCGTGTCCCACACCGGGGCCCAGGGATCATCGAGCGGGACCGGGTCGGCTGCCCGCGGTGCTTCGAGGACCAGCGGTTGCGAACGAACGGGGACGAGCCCGAAGACGCCGAGGAGGACCGCGATCGCGACTACCGCTACCAGGACGGCACGGGTCGTCGTCGGGCTAGCGGGTCGCGGCCACAGCATGGTCGGTCTCCGTAGTTGGATCCTCGATGGAGCTCTCCAGCGGGACATCGAGGAGCGGACAGACGAAATCGCCCGGATCATCGGCGATCAGGATCGGGTCGTCGCGATACCGCTCGACGGTGCCGAGCCGCAGATAGCGCTCCTCGGCGGCGACGAAGGCCACCAGCAGCCACCCGGCTCGTTCGTACCAGGTGCCGGAGCCGGTCACGATGACGCGGTTCCCGATCAGCGGCGCCCATCGGGCCAGGTGGTCGCGTACGAAGGCGCGGTGGCCGTCCCGGCAGATCTTGACGTGACCGGGCTCGCCGAGAGCCCGGGCGTGAGCCTCCTTGACCGCCAGCAGATAGCAGAACTCCAGCTCGGCGGCGAGGTGGTCCGACCGTTCGCGGTGGACATCGACGCCGAAGGCGCGGTAGAAGCCGGCGATGTCTGCCTGCTGGTGGGCCTGCTGGAACAGGTGCTTGGCGCTGAACGCGGTCTCGTGGATGGGGCAGTCCTCCGAGTAGCTGAGCGTGAACACGTGCTGGTAGGCCCTCTCGAGGGTCCGCCCATCGGTC
Organism: uncultured Acidimicrobiaceae bacterium; assembly: GCA_964496825.1. Classification (GTDB taxonomy): domain Bacteria; phylum Actinomycetota; class Acidimicrobiia; order Spongiisociales; family UBA5794; genus JACZST01. Next base: position 4,197 of record CAZCBO010000009.1, on the reverse strand, counting down.
GTCCCCGGATCGGCGGCGAGGCGTTCGACGGCGGCCGCCGTCGGTTCGTCGATCAGATCGGCGGCGACCGATGCCACCTCGAGGCTCCGGCGCAGCTCGGCGACGACCTCGGCGGTGGGGTATGAGAAGGCGAGCGCGACCAGTCGATAGATCGTGGCCCTGGCAAGGGCTCGCTCCTCGGCGGTGGCTCGTTGCATCGTCATCAGATCGAGTTCAAGAACTGGACGGGCCGCTCGTACTGCTCCTCGACGACGCTGACCCGGACCAGCTCCTCACCGTCGCGTCCGTACCCGACGACGGTGTCGTTGAACACCTCGAGGGGTTCGCCGCTGACATTGATCTCGAAGATCTTCTCCCCCTCGATGATGTCGAAGGAGAACACGATGAGCTGGCTCGCCCGGAACAGCTGGAGCACGGCCTGGGCGGTGCGGGACGGCCGCTCGTAGGCGGCGATGGCCTTCTCGACCCCCGGCCCGAACATCTGACGGAGGTAGGAGCGCGGCACCCATCGCGGCGGGATGTAGTAGACGTTGGGCTGCGTGCCGAACTGGGGATAGAGCGGCAGCGCCATCTGCTCCTCCTGGATGAGGTAGTAGAGCGGATTGGTCGGTTCCGCTCTCCATGTTCCATCGGCGTTCACCGGAACCAGGCCCTGGAGCCGGATCTGGCCGGGGCATACCGCCATGCAGCGGGTTTCCATCGGCCGACCGCGCGACAGCGGGTCGCTGCCCTCGACCCGTGGATAGCAGGCAATGCATTTCTCGGAGGTCCGGGTATCGGGCCGGTACATGGGCTTCTTGTACGGGCACTGCTCGACGCACTTCCGGTAGCCCCGGCACCGTTCCTGATCGATGAGAACGATTCCGTCCTCGGGGCGCTTGTAGATGGCGTTGCTGGGACACGCCGAGACACAGGCAGGGTAGGAGCAGTGGTTGCAGATGCGCTGGAGGTAGAAGAACCAGGTCTGGTGCTCGGGCAGGGATGCTCCCTCGCTGAGCGGCACCGTCGCCACCGGGGAGTCCTCGTGGATGTTCGGTGAGGTCCACTCCTCGTCGGAGGGCAGGTACCCCACCGCCTGCTGGCCGCTCGTCCCCGCGGCTTCGAACACGGTCGCGCCGCCGTAGGTCCCGTAGGGGCCGTAGGCGCCGCCGTCGTCCCAGGTCTGGCCGCCGGGATTCGCCTTCTCGATCAGCTCGAGGGTCTTGACATCCCAGTGGTGCGGGTAGCCCCCGTAGGGCTTGGTCTCCACGTTGTTCCACCACATGTCCTCCTGGCCCTCGGAGAAGGTCCAGGTCGACTTGCAGGCGAGGCTGCAGGTCTGACAAGCGAGGCAGCGGTTGATGTTGAAGATCGCGGCGAACTGCTCGGTGGGGGCGGTGGCGTCGAAGCGGTACTCCATGACCCTGCCGAGCTGCCAGTTGAAGACCTCGGCCATGTCAGGCCTCCCCGTCCGGTCCGAGCACGTCTTCGATCATCGCCGCCACGAACTCGGGCCCCCTGGCCCGATACACGGCGTGGGCGGCGACGTAGCGGGGGATCCGGAACATCCGCTCGATCCTCTGCCGGGACCAGCCGAGCCGGGCGAACTCCTCGATGAAGGTCCTCGTCATCGCCGCGGCGCCGTCGTGGCCGGGGGTCTGCAGAGCGACGGCGGTGGCGACGTACGGATCGGTCGCTTCCGCGGCCTTGTCGCGGCCCAATGCGAGAGACGTCGGGTCGGGGAGCGGCTGCCAGATCATGTCACGTACTCCCCGGCCAGATAGCGCTCCATGCTGGAGCTCTCGTTGCCCGGCGACATTCCCGTGGTCGCCGGTTCCCAGGTCCCGGCGCCGCCCATACCGCCGTCCTCGGCCTTGGTGATCCGGACCAGCGTCTCCTTGGGGACCGTGTTGATGGCGTGGTTGTCGGCCTCGCCTCCGAACATGAACCCCATGGCGATCTTCTGCTTGTGGAACAGCGTGTCGGTCTGGTGCATCGGCATCGCCCAGTCCCTGGTGACGCTCTGATGGGAGCCGTACCGGTAGCTCGACTGGTAGCCGGTGTCCGCCGAGACTGCCCGACCGTCTGCCCGGGTCTCGTGGGCCTCCACCGTCTTCTGGGTGGCCAGCCAGTAGCCGTGCTTGGCCATGACGACGTCGTACGGGTAGGCCGGGTTGTACTTCACCCGCAGCATGAGGCGGGCAACCTTGTGGAAGGGGTCGTTGGTGTCGTCGGGGTCGTAGTTCGGGTAGGGCCGGTCGAGGGGGTTGGCGTCGACCCAGACGTAGTCGCCGTCCTCGAGGCCGAGGTCCCTGGCGGCGTCCGGGTTCATGTGCACCTCGCGATCCCCGACGTGGGGGTAGCGGCGGTCGCGGCGCCTTGGATCGGTGAAGTTGCTGCCCCACAGGACCTCCCAGTCCGTCACCGCCCAACCGGAGTGGGTGGTGTGGCGGGTCTTGGGGGTGAGGAAGTAGAACCGGAAGCCCTCTTCCCACAGCGGGTTCGTCGTCGCCTTGACCTCCGGCCACGGCATGCGGATGTTCCGCACCGTGCGCATCTCGGGATCCATCTCGTCGGGGGCGATGCCGTAGTCCTCCGGCCGGATCAGCGGGTTCGAGGACACGATCACGTTGGGCAGGTACGGCGTGGCCTCGGGACCCTCGCGGTGAACGATGAAGTTCTCCCCGTACTCGATGGCCTCGGGGATGTCGACGTAGGCGTTCATGCGCCCCGTGTCGGTCCAGAAGGGCAGGTTGTCGTTCATCTGCTCCCAGAACGGGATCCGGGGATAGGTGCGGAACATCATCAGCGCCGCCCCGGGCTCGCCGTAGACGCCGGCAGTGATGTCCTCGACCGTGTAGCCGCGGGTGGTGGCCGAGGCGTCGAGCAGCCGCTGCAGGTAGACCTCGGCGTTGCCCTCGAGGGCGAACTTCCAGTAGTCGGCGAAGCGCTGGTCGTCGAGGACCACGCCGAGCCGCTCGGCGACCCTGGCCATGATCATCACATCGTCCTCGGAGTCGAAGAGCGGGTCGATCCCGTCGCGACCCCAGATCTGAAGGAAGGGGTTGGAGCAGGAGGCGGTCACCTCGGAGGTCTGGAACTCGACCCAGGAGTTGGCGGGGAGGACGAAGTCGGAGAGCTCGCAGGATGAGGTCATCTCGATGTCCTGCGTGATGATCATGTCGACGTGGGGGTTGACGTCCCTGATCACCAGGTAGGCGTGCTTGGCGTTGTTGATCAGGTTGACGTTGGTCGTCCAGATGACCTTGGTCGGGGTCGGCATGTGGGTGACCCCGGTGAAGTTCTTCCGCCCGAACTTCGGGGTCTCGACGATCAACGCCCGGTCGCCGTGGTCCAAGTAGGCGGGCTCTTCGTCCTTGGCGTAGTTGTGGACGGTGATGTCCTTGCCGTCGGCGGCCGGGTCGAGGTTCGGGCTGAACGGGTCCTCGGCGATCCAGCCCTTGAACCCCGGCCCGGACCACGGCGCAGACTGCCAGAGCGCCGCCTTGTAGTTCCCGGCCCAGGTGTGGCTGCCGGCTCCCGGCTTGCCGATGTTTCCGGTCAGCATCAGGGGGAGGTACGTGGCCCGGTTGTGCAGGGTGGCGTGGAACCAGTGGTTGATCCCCTCGCCGGTGTGGATCGAGACCGGCTTGATCGTGGCGATGTCGAGGGCCAGGCGCTCGATCAGCTCGGGGGGCGTACCGGTGATCTCAGCGGTGGTGGCCAGGTCGTAGTCCTCGAGGTGGTCCCGGTACGCCTCCCACACCGTCAGCACTTCGACGGAGGTTCCGTCGGCGAGCTGGATCGTGCCCCGGTAGTCGAGGGAGGGCTGGAAGCTCCGCTCGACCATCCGTTCGCCGAGATCGTCGCGGGTGATGGCCCGCAGAGCAGCGGTGCCCTCGTCGTAGATGACGAAGTCGCCCCCGATCCGCTCGTACTGCTCGTCGGTCAGGTTCTGCTCGGTGAAGCTGGGCCCGTCGCTCGCCAGTGCCGGGGCGTAGTTGGGGAAGACGTCGCCGGCCCGGAGGCGCTCCAGGGTGTCGGTGCGGATCAGGTAGGGGAAGTCGGTGTACTGCGTGACGAACTCGGCGTCGTAGAGGCCCCGGTCCATGAGGATCTTGGTGATGGTGAGGAAGATCGCCGTGTCCGACAGCCCGGGCCGCACCGGGAGCCAATAATCGGACTTGGAGGCGGGCGGGCTGTACTCGGGGGAGATCG